>CAZKJH010000001.1:0-73288 GCA_964553035.1 uncultured Lentisphaerales bacterium
CGTCAGCGAGTTCGTCTATGCCCAATGCAACCTGCACATTGTTAGACGGCGTGGCGTCGAACTGGAGGGAAACATTGAATACGCGAATGTTTTCAGTCCATGCCATCATCGCCACGTTGGTTGAAACCTCCGTGTCTACAAAAACGGGCGCCGTAAGTGTCGGCACAGCCCGAGCGTATTCATCTGTCAAAACCACAACGGATAAAGCCGTCGTGATGGCGATGAGGGTTAACAGTGAAATTCGTTTCTTTAGAATCTGAATTTTCATGGCAATTATTTCTAAAAAAATGAAAGCCCACCGTTGTGGTTTTGACATCCTTATTGAGGTATACTTTTATACGATTTACAACGCAAGAATAGCACAGCGATTTAGAGAAAACAACCGGGAAATTTTGAAATTATAAAAGGGAACATAGCGGTCGTCATGTGGCAAAGCCGGCAGCGAGACTTCCTCCATGGCGTAATACAGAAATTAAAACTGTCGTCTTCTCGTCAGCAGGCTATCTCTACGAGAATTCAATGAGTGCCGCGAAGGCAGAGAATCCGGCACCAAAGCCGAGGAGGACACCTTTCTGTCTTGCTTGCGGTCGGCCTCTGTCAAGGATTTCGCGCAAGACGAAGAGAACGGAGGGTGACGACATGTTGCCGTAGTTCTCGAACACGTGGTAGGAGTATCGAAGAGCTTCCGGCGATAGCTCCAAGCCTTTAGCCACTTGATCCAACACCACGGTACCGCCTGGATGAACCGCCCACCAGTCAATTTCTTCCTTGACGAGTCCATGCCGGGCGAGAAGTCGTGATGTTACCTCCTTCGCCGTACGGGCACCGATAGCCGGCACTCGCTTTGCAAGGCAGTTCCGCAAAAGTCCGCCTTCCGTCCGATACCGCAGATCTTCGCGGTACTGAGGAAACAGCCCCGAGCTAAAGTCCACAATGCGTGCAAGACCGTCAGGCCCATCGTCGGGGACGATGTCGAGCACAGCGGCAGCAGCACCATCGCCGAAAATCGAGTTGCTCACCACCAGTTCCGGCTCATGGCTGGGGTAGAGTGTCGCGGAACAAATCTCAACGGCTACACTGAGAACGGGACCTTCCCCACTACGCGCAAGCATGCCGGTCGCGGCTTCAAGATTAGGGATCGCCGCCCCACAACCCATCCCCATCAAATCCTGAAAGCGGATGGATGTCGGAAGCCCCAGATCCTCGGCAATATAAGAAGAAAAGCCGGGACAGAGATAGCCGGTACACGTGTTGACGACCAGCCCGCTAATTTCGCTGGGCTTGACATTCGCCTCCGCCAACGCGCGGCGTGCCGCAGCAACGGCTGTGGCACGACCGAACTTGAGGAAGCGCGCGATCAAAAGATCTGGATTCGTTTCCAATGCCTCCGCCGTGGAGTCCATTCCCAAAAAGCGTCCTTTGACCTTTCCATCCAGAAGAATGCGACGATACAGCGCTTGTTCCGTCGGTTTTAAATCGAGCTGGGTCGAGAAAAACTCGTAAACCTCCTCCTGTGTCACATAAAACGGGGGCGTTGCGATACCGAGGCCTCGGAGAATAGTTTTCACAGATGATTTTCTCGTTTGAATTCGATGGTGGCGGCGATGCGAAAGCAATAGGCTGGTTTGACTGAAATAGTGACGTTGTCGAGTTGCTGCAAAACGGACTTCAGCTCGTCAATTCTAAACCCGCGGCGAATGGAGAGCAGGGCATCATGGCGGACTCCCGACATTGCACCCGTACCGAACAGGAGCAGGCCTGCGCCAAGAGAGGCCCAAGGTGAGCGGCGGAGATCGTTAATCAGCACGCGGTGAGTCACAAAACCTCGAAGCCGCTCCAGCAGTTGGAGTATTTGGTCATTGCTAAAATGATGGAAGCACATCGATGCCACGGCGCAATCATAAGGCTCCGCAGGCTCATGAGTGAATGCATCTTCCTGAAGCAGGTGTACAAACGGATCGTTTGCCTGCGCAAGCTTACGCCGCGCAATCTGGGCCGCTGGATCAGCCATCTCTAGGCAGGTAAAGTGCAGCGGAATGCTACGTGCACGCGCCCACTGGCTCATTGCCAATGGGATGTCGCAACTTCCAGAGCCAATATCTAAAATCCGCAAGGGGGCAATGTCACAACGCTGCCGCAACTCGGCGGCGATGAAACTCCGTACCACGCGGATACCGCCCCAGTAGCCATTGATGCCCTCCATAAAACGATAGCTCTCTGTAGCCAGCAACGGATCGCAGTCGGGTTGATCAAGAAACTCCGTTTCTCGTGCGCGCACTTTAAACATTCCAAAGATCTCCGCTTGCCATGGATGCGTTGATTTCCGCATACTTGCCCAAAACCTCCGCACGATACTCGGGTGCTACCGAAACGGCCTGCTCGGCAATACGGCTGCAAAAGCCGCAAGCCTGACAATCCAGAGAGGCACAATCACGGTTCCGAAAGCCATCCAGAAAATCTTTAGGAATTTTCTGCGTATCGATCAAGACCGGACACTGCGCCAAAGGCGAGAGCATGCCTTGCAGGCGCGCCAAATCGAACAGAGGTTTCATTCGCAAGGGATTAAGTTGCCCCGGCTTAAAGAAATGTCGAAAAGTCCAACGAGATTCTTTTCGTATCGGCTCCTTGAAACCGTAGGAGAGTAACAGTTCGGCTAAATTGCCATCGAATCGCCGTTCGGAGTAGGCCTTAACACGTCGTAGCAACTCGCTCGAAGGAATTCCACGCTCCAGCAACTTGAAGGTTGTATACCCCATCGCCTCGTAAACACTGAGATCTTCAGGACGTATCCAAGCGGATTTAATGAACTGCGACGGATCGGCTAGGCGCTGCTTCGAACAACGCAGGAGACAATAATCGATAAAAAGCGTTTTGCTTTCATCAGAGGCATGAGCAAAACCGTTCTGATGATAGCTTTGCAGTGGACAGTTCATCAAGCAGACATGGTTGGCAATCAATTGGAGATCACAGCGTACAGACTTTCGAATCTCGGCCAAACGATTAAAGTTTCGGTTGATCGAAAAACTCTCAAGCGTGATGGCATCCGCCCCTAGATCTTCCCAGAAGCGTGCACGCCGAGGTGTATCCACTTGCGCATAAATGCCGACGCGCACTTTGAATTCGGGAAACCGGCGTTTGACTAATTCGAGAAGAAACGGCGTGGAGACGGTGACGCGCCGGACGCCTAAGTCGCCCAGCTTTCCCAGCAAGGCTGACACGCGCTTCTGCCATAAGCGCGTCCATTCGCGATTAGCAAAACAAGAGCGGTTCAGGAGATAATTAAAAGCAATGCCGTGTGTGTCCAGCATTTCGATATAGTGGCGAAGGTCGTCATTGGATAGCGGCGTCGCCAAATAACTCGGACGTCCCCCACTGATCCCATCGGCGGGAAACTTACCATAAACTTCCTCGACCGGATAAGCGGCGAGCTTCGGGATCAGTTCCGGATCGTAATTCGCCGCCAGCGAAAACCGAATTGATTGTGGTTTATCACAAACGGAGTTTGTCGGCTCGGGTATCATAATGAGTGATTAAAGTGGCGATTAAAGTTTCTTGCAAAAAAGAAGAAGGATATTGTACTATGAAACACACATAGGGTGTAACTCTATTTGACTAAAAAGGAAAGATTCTATGCAGAATTTAAAACGACATGTTTTCGCGGCTACGGCAGTGATCACGTTTTTTTCTGTTACTTTGGCGTATGCGACTACCCACCTGCGCGTGGTTCTGGACACCTGAGCCTACAACCCTATTGCTCCTTCAGTAGTGCAGTCATGAAAAAAATCCTTCTACACGCTTGTTGCGGACCCTGCCTAACCCACTGCGTTGAATTCTTGAGAGAGCAAGAATACGAGCCAACAATTTTTTTCTCCGATAGTAACATTATGCCCTTCGAGGAATATGAGCGTCGGCGCAATGCTGCCCGTAATTACGCGACGACGGCGAAGGTTGAATTCATTGAAGACGCCTACGACAATGATCGGTGGCTTGAATCTGTGAAAGGGTTTGAGGGAGAGCCCGAGGGGGGCAAGCGCTGTGCCGCCTGCTTTAAACACAACCTACGTCACGCCGCTGATTATGCCTGCAAACAGGGTTTCACGGAGATTACGTCCACCCTCACGGTCAGTCCGCATAAACGTAGCCTGATGGTCTTCGAGGCTGGTGAGAGCGCAGTTCAAGACACAATCGCACAGCATCCTGAGCTTGCAACGCCTCCAACATTTATGCACTTCGACTTTAAGAAAAAGAATGGATTTCTGAACAGCCTCCGTCTTGCCGCTCTGTATGATCTTTATCGTCAGACATACTGCGGCTGTTCCTTTTCAATCCGAAAATAGAGACACGGATGCAACAATGGAATCAAACCTCTCAATGCAAATGGCGAAAAAGACTAAGGTGCTCCTGATCACCCCTCCCATGGTACAGCTCAACACACCGTACCCTGCCACGCCGGTCTTGACAGGATTCCTGAAAGAAAACGGAATCGATGCCGTGCAATTCGACATGTCTTTGGCCGTTGCCCTCCGACTCTTCACGCGCGAAAGCATCGAAACGGCTGCTGAACTTGCAGACAAACTCGAAGAACCGTCGCTACAGATCATGGCCTTCCTCGAGAATTCCGAACTCTACGCCTCGCTCGTAGACGGTGTTGTGCGATTCCTTCAAGGACGTGACCCAGAAATGGCCTGGTTAATCTGCCGCCGTGGGTTCTTACCCGAAGGGCTACACTTTCGAGAGCTCGATCCAAGCGAGGAAGAACTCGACGAAGAAAACCTACACGCGTATTTCGGATCCCTTGGCATTCAAGATAAGGCCAAGATGTTCGCCTCGCTCTTTCTTGACGATCTCGCCGATGTGTTCAAAGAAGTCGTCGACCCAGGATTCGGTTTCGCTCAATATGCCGAACACCTCGCCGTCTCGGCACCCTCATTCGATCCGTTTTACGCCAGACTCGTCTCAGACAATCCCACGGTTGTCGATACGCTCATTGATGAACTTACACGCCAGTTGCTCGACGAACACAAGCCCGATATTGTCGGACTCACCATCCCCTTCCCCGGCACCGTTTATGCCGCCTTCCGTGTGGCAGCGTGTGTACGCCGCCACGCCCCAAACGTGAAACTTGTTCTCGGTGGCGGTTATGTGAATTCGGAACTGCGAGACATGAGAGACAAGCGCGTCTTCGATTTCTTCGATTACGTTAGTTTTGACGAAGGTTTTAATCCTTGGCTCGGTATCGTAGGCAAAATCGAGTTGCAAAGCGTCATGACTCGCAATGGCTTCATCCCCGCTAAGCCGTTCACACCAGGAAAATACAAAGTCCCTGTCTCCGATTACACAGGGCTTGATATAACACGCTATCTGTCGATGTTAGAGACGGCAAATCCGATGCACCGACTGTGGTCTGATGGACGCTGGCTGAAAGTTCAGCTCTCCTCTGGATGCTACTGGCACAAATGCGCCTTCTGTGATGTCAGTCTCGACTACATCCAATGCTTTGCTCCACCCGACCCGATACAGGCCGTCGATGCACTCGTACAGATGATAACAGAAACGGGGATTCGCGCATTCCATTTCACAGACGAAGCACTCGCACCAGCACTCCTTAATGCGATGTGCGACGAAATCAGTCGCCGTGGCGTGACGATGACGTGGTGGGGTAACATCCGGCTTGATGGAGCGTTCAACGATGCCCTCGTCGTCAAAATGTGGAACGCAGGCTGCATTGGAATTTCGGCCGGGCTTGAATGTGCTAATGATCGACTGCTCAAACTGATGAATAAGGGCATCACCTTAAAGACGGCGAAACGCGTTTGCAAATCTTTCTCTGAAAACGGCATGATGGTCCATGTCTATCTGATGTACGGCTTCCCTACCCAGACTTATGAGGAAACCATCGGGGCACTCGAATTCGTTCGCAGTCTCTACGAAGAGGGCTTCATCCAGTCGTCTTTCTGGCATCGCTTCGCGCTAACCGTTCACAGCCCAATTGCCAAAAAACCGGAAAAATTTGGAATCGAATTGATCTTCCAGGCCGACACCGCTACACTTTTTGCGCTCAATGAAATCCCATACCAAGAACTCGGCGCACCCGATCTGGACAGGATCGGGAAAAGCCTGCGCATTGCGAACGATAACTTCACTCGGGGTGCTGGCATCACGGTTTCCGCCGACTACTGGTTTAATCTAGATGAAGATTAATTCGGATCGGGGCGTTTCGTGCTTATTCTTAATTCAGATAAGCCTGGCTCTCCACCGATGGCGATGCATTCCATGACCCCAAGTGGGCTAAGGGCTTTGAGTACCTCACTCGTCATGCTGATGACCGCTATTGTCTGAGCAGAATTGGAACCACGAACGAACGACGATGCCATCTTCGCAAGAGCACCGAGGTGTGAAAACTCTTCTGCCGCTACGGGTAGATCCACTCGCATTGCCGCCACCGCGTCAGGGTACGCACGCTGCCACGCAGAAACCGTGTCCGCAAGACTAGGGGCTTTCCCCTCTTTCTGGTCCGCACGCTGCTTCGCAGAACTCCCGTAATGCGATCCTAAGCGTAAAGAGCCCTCACGCAATTCAGCGAACATCTGGTCGTTCGTCGACACCTTTCCAAATAATTCGAGCATCTCGAAAGAAACGAAGAGCGTACTGGCGAGTCCGTCGACTTTGTAGCCCGTCTTGATGCCCGCCTTCTTAAACTCGCGATTCATCCCATCATTAAATTCGTATATCCATTCACCGAACACTTCTTTGTCAACACCCGGCATCACGACGTTCACTGCAGGATAGGCAAGCCCCATGAATCGTCCATGATAAGGTTTTGCGCTTAAGTATCCTAGGAGTAATCCTTCACCTGCGGGTGGCGTGTAGGGATCTTGATCTTTAGCAATGATTGAGGCATCGATTGCCAAAAGTACCGGCGCGGCCGCAGCGGGAATATCGGCACCAGGCAGCGTAAACGCCTTCAACCCTGAGAAACTTTTGAGATTCTGCAATTCGTCTGTCTCAATGCGTCCATGGACAGCTATTTTAAACGTTGGCTCGCGAAGCGATGAAACCTCCACATTAAACGGATCGAAACCATGTAGCAACCGATGCTCTGAAAACCAAATTCGATGTTTTGCTTTAACTTTGACTTTCCAAGGTTTGTCTCCGTCAAAGGCTACTGCAGGAAAATCATTCGGTCCGAACCGTTTTAGCCGATCTGCCAAAAGGCAGACATCTTCTGGGTTTCGCGAAAATGTTGCAATAAGAACGCCATCGACCATATCGAGGCCAAGCATCATGAAACTTCCATATTCGTAGGGTACTTCAACGAGAAGGTAGCGCGTTCCATTAGGTGTCACGTCGAGTTTACCGAGACCAGGCACCCACTTCATGCGCCAGAGCAACTCCATGATCTTGGCCTTCCATCCCACATAGCTCGCAGCGGCAAGATAACCGTCTGGGACTAAATTTTGATAGGTTTGGGGCACTACTCCTGCGTTGGGCTGCGGCACAAACCCTGCAACCGTATGGCGTCCACTAAGCCAATACATCGTGTGATAGATTCCTGATTTTTTCTTCAGCTTTTCTGCGTCTTCTAGTCCGAAGCCTTTCATGACTGCCAGCAGGGTCTCGTTATTCACGAGTCCTTTCCATTCAGATGCCAACCCATCGTGATACGTTGCGACGGTGGCTTCAGCGGGAATCGCCATATAAAGCGAATCCATACGCTTAGGATACCAGAAGAACCATACCACGCAAGCCAGCACAAACACCTTCAGCCAAGTGCGCTGTCTGACTGACACATTTTTTTTGACGATGCAACTCAAATATGGTTTTATCACAATTCTAGTCCTATGTTCGTTTCAAGATACACCTGCTGCATCACAAGACCTGAGTTCTTGAGAGCAAGGTGTTCCCACTCATGAGGTTCATTTTACCCCTTCTCTCCATCGGATGTCAATCCCCGAGAGTGGTGAGCTGACAGCCGGTGAGTTGACAGCCCTACTCGCCTGTTTAGGCGATTAGCTTTGCGTCAAGATACCCAATGTTGTAGAATCAAAGATGTTTGTTTGTCCGTAGGATAAGTCAAATCAGTCAGCCTGCGGAAATCCATCAATGTTAAACGGACTCAATTCACCGCAGAGGAGATATATCAAAATGACGAACCTCTTTTCCGACGAAGACTGGAACCGACTCGAACTCAATTGGAGTGCTTGGTGGAACCACGATCTCGAACGACCCATTCTCACCACGCGAAGAACAACTCCGACAGAGCGCAAACGACCGTCCTGGTGGGGTGGAAAATTTGGCAAGATTCCATTCGAGGTTCCTGTCGAGGCCATCGCAGATGAAATATGGGACGACATATGCCGAACAACCTATAGCGGCGATGCATGGCCTCGCACATGGATTGACTTCGGCCCCGGCATCGCCGCAGCCTATTTTGGCGGATCTGTTGATCCGGCGACGGACACCCTTTGGTTTTTGCCGGGGATCTGGAAAGACAAACCTTTGCGTGAAATCAAACCTGTTTATGACCCCGAAAATAAATGGTGGCGTCGTACGCAAGATCTGACCCGAGCCTGCCTGACGAAATTCGAAGGCCGAGCACAAGTGGGCTTCACCGATATCGGCGGTAATCTCGATATCGCCGCATCGCTCCGTGAGACCCAATCGCTCCTCACAGATACCCTCGACGATCCGGAAGGCGTTGACGAGTTGTGCCGGTGCATCACCCCACTGTGGTTGCGCTACTACCGCGAACACTGCACTATGATCGAACCTGCAAGACGTGGCACGAGTTCTTGGGCCGCCCTGTGGAGTCCGAAGCGCACCTATATGATGCAAAGCGACTTCTCCTACATGATCAGTCCTGACCAGTTCGAAAGATGGGTCGCCCCCGATATTGCAGAATGCTCTAAAAACATGGAACATGCTTTCTACCACCTCGACGGCAAAGGCGAACTCCCACATCTTGACATCCTGCTCTCGATCCCCGAGCTAAGGGGGATTCAGTGGGTTCCCGGCGATGGTCAACCGCCCTCTGCCGATCCGATCTGGTGGCCGGTACTAAAACGCATCCGCGCTGCCGGCAAACTGGTACAGTTGGACTCTCCTGCCGTCGCAGTCCTCGCTATGGCGAAAGAAGTACCACTCACAGGCTTTGTCTTAAACCTTTTGACAGAAGAACATGCTAACAAAGAAGAAATCATCGCCCAAATTCAGAAAGAAAATGCCATCTTAAGGGCCAAAACACACGTGCAAGTCTAACCGGTCTTACTCTAGTTCCGACCATCCTCTCGTGGTTTCCGACCTCAATCCGTAATTCATCATTCAAAATCCGTAATTCATCATTCATAATCCGTAATTCTTTAACTTCCAACATTTTACTCCACCATTGAGCAACCAACTATGAGAAAGCCAGACTTCGACAACATTCTCGCCGTCCTTGAACGCAAAAAACCATCACGCCCTACTCTCTTTGAATTTTTTCTTAATGATCCTTTGAACGAACGGCTCACCGGAGAAAAACTCAGCGTAGACAGTACCCCCTTGGAGCGCAACCGGCGCAATATGCATGCCTACTATAAAGCTGGGTATGACTACGTACCGATTCTTACCGGGTTTGGCTTCAAATCCAGGAGTCACATTCATTCAGAAAAAACCATCTCCTTGAATGAAGGCTTCAGGATCACGGATCGCGCCAGTTTCGAAGCTGAGCCATGGGCCAATCCCGAAGATGGAGACTACTCTGCAATCGACTGCCTCGGCAAAGAACTGCCTGAGGGGATGAAGTTTATTGGTTTCGGCCCGGGTGGCGTACTCGAAAATCTCATCGCCCTTATGGGCTTCGACAATCTTTGCTTCATGCTTGTAGACGATCCCGAACTTGCACAAGATGTCGTTGACGCTATCGGCAGCCGACTTGTCAGACATTATCAAATGCTGTCACAGTTCGACACCATTGGAGCCATGATTTCCAACGACGACTGGGGGTTTAAAACCCAAACCATGTTGTCGCCTGCTCAGATGAGAAAATACATCATCCCATGGCATCGAGAAATTGTTAAAACCATTCATAAGGCTGGTCGTCCCACGATCCTGCACGCCTGTGGAAACCTCGGTGTTTTGATGGAAGACATTATTGAGGACATCGGCTATGATGCTAAACATTCCTACGAAGATGCCATCTTGCCTGTGGAGGCAGCGTATGAAAAATGGGGGGATCGAATCGCAATTCTCGGCGGAATCGACGTCGGCTTCCTCTGTCAGAATCCGCCTGACGTCATCCGCGAAAGGAGCCGAAAAATGCTCGCTCTGACCTCAGAAAGAGGTGGCTATGCCCTCGGCTCAGGCAACAGCATTCCCGACTACGTCCCACAAGATAGCTATCTCGCCATGATCTCGGCTGCAATTGACAGTTTTACACGCTAACCTCTTCATTATCACAGGATTCACCCTATGCCCACATCGCATCGCCATGAAGTTCAATCCGGTCGACCCGGCACGAGCAGCATCCCGTTGATTCGTGAAATCTGGGAGCGTGGATTATCAGTTTTGAAACCCTCTGCAGCCGAGTTGGAAAAAGGCTTGGCTCTGCATGATGAGGCCTTAGTCATTGACACCTTTGGGTTTCTTCCCATGGGCTGGAATGCGCAGGCTTCTCAGGATTGGAACGCCTCAGTGGATGCCAATCTGGGAAGTGATCGGTTTCACTTTAAAGGTGGAATGATCCGGGCTCTTTCTCCGACGTTTGATGAATCGAGCGGGTTAGATTTTCTGGAAGCCATCCGGGTTTCCGGTTTGACTGGGATGTTCCACTCTGCTGGTGAGGCAAAATCGCACGACGAGGATGTTAAACGCCTAGCTGCTGGCGCCCATATCTGCGGATGGTTTGGCGACCAAGTCGGGCAAGTCAGACGACCGGATGATTTTCAGCGTGCTTGGGAAAAGAAACGTTTTGGTGTGGCCTTCAGCGTGAATGGTCCACCCTGTCCCGGACACCTTAATTTTCTTGAAGAAGAAATTCAATGGCTTTCAACCTGGTATCATCTGGGGGTTCGCCTAATGCACTTGTCCTACAATCGGCAAAACATCATTGCCACCGGCTGCGCAGAGCGGAATGATGCTGGACTGAGTGAATTCGGCTATGAATTCGTCCGAATACTGAATCAGGTCGGAATCATTGTGGATGTACCTCATTCCAGTGAGAACACCGCTTTGCAAGCGGCAGAGACATCAGTGAAGCCCATCATAGCCAGCCACGTTTGTTGTCGTGCAATCTATGATCACATGCGTAACAAAAGTGACAAAGTTTTGAAAGCTATCGCGAGCACAGACGGATTGGTCGGCATTACTTCACGACCGTCTTTCCTCGGACCTGAGGCCACTGTGTCCACGCTCTTGGACCATCTGGATCATGCCATCAAAACGATCGGAGAAGACCACGTCGCCATCGGGACTGACACAAACTATGTCCCACCGTATGGGGAGGACATCAAGCCCAGACCTCATGGCCGATTTTCAGAAAAATGGTGGGGAGCTTGGTGGCAACAAAAACGCCACGCATCTACCGGATCGGAGGATCATCGCTATGGCAGCCTCGCCTGGACTAATTGGCCTCTGATCACCGTTGGCATGGTTATGCGAGGTTACAAAGAAGAAACGATTCGCAAGATTCTTGGCCTCAACTTGCTCCGGGTGATGAAAGCCAATCAGCCTGAAGTTTTCGTGCTCCCGACGCCTTAGTTTTTCTAGCTAGAGGCAAATACCTGATCAAGATTGAGCGTGTAACGGACAGATCGGCTAAACGGTTTGAAGCCCGCACCTTCATAGACCGTGCGAGCTGGAGCATGACCGGGATCCATGCCGGTGACGACTTCGACCTCGTTCCGACCTTCTTCCCGTAGGCGGATCAGTGCAGCGTGAAGCAACGCTTTTCCAAGTCCTTCGCCTAGAAAATCGGGGTCGACGGCATTGTAGCCGATCTCTGCCAGTCCAGTAAAAGCATCCACGCGATAAGAGGTAAAGCCGGCGAGGCGATCTTCTTTTCGGATCAGAAGTGCTTTAACATCTGATTGCTTCAGATAGTCTCGCACGGATGCTTCGATGTGATCCTGCCAAGGCATTCCGAGTATGCGTCCGTATGCTTTTTCTCGGTGAGAAGCCGCCCCCATCGTCCAGGTTGCTCGAACCAATTTCACGATTTCATCGAGATCTTCAGATGTGCATTCCTCCACGTTGGGTATCGGGATTTCCTGCAATCCTTGGAGCAACACAACCATCAGGATGGCTTCGGCATCATCGCTCATGTTTTCCAGTTTTTGAAAATCAATTATATTCAGCGCATCCTGAGGAGAATGGAGCGGATAGTGCCGCACACCACTGTCAGCTCCACCGTCGCAGAATATAAGCGTCGGAATTCCGTGATCGTGAAAGATCCCATGATCGCTGCCACGACGGAAAGGCAGAACCCGTACGCCAGACTTCACCGCCTGTTTTTTGACAATGGAACGCAGTGCCGCCGAGCGGCCGACCCTCGCTTCTGGAATCGTCAGATAAGTCCCTAGACCGTCGAAACAAAACATCGCTTTGATCGGCTCGGCGCGATGCGCCTGTCCATAGCAGTACCCGCCAATACCGTAACCGGGCCCACCGTATTCCTCGCCTCCGAAAGCAACAAAATCGACATCCCATTCCGCCATTTGTCCACGCAGAGCCAAAGCCAGTTCCAGCAAAACCGCCACGCCAGAAGCATTGTCGGCTGCGCCCGGAATCCCTGGAGAGGTATCATAATGGGCACCGAGAACTAGCTTGCCTCGCGAAGGGGCAGAGGCATGATGACGCGCAATGACGTTGCAGGAGGTGTGAGAGAATGTTTCCGCCTCAAGACAAAGAGACACCTGGGCTCCTTCCTCTCGTGCAAGACGCAAGGCAGTACGCTGGCTAACGGTAAAAACCAGCATTTTCTTTAAATTCGGCGAGCGTACGATCTTTGTGGAGTAGGTGTCGTTGTAGGGACTGTTGATGATGAAAGCCACCGCACCGGCCTGCTCCAAACGTTCAGCCAATGCGTTGGTATCGGCTACTTGCGCGAAATCGAAATTTCCAGCGAAAGCGACTTTGCCAGCAAACTTTTCTAAGGAGTCGGCATCTCGGGCAGTCCAAAAAGTTTTCAACTCGGCCTCCACGATTCCTCCCGGACTGAAATAGCAAGGAGCAGCATCAATGCATTCTCCATTTGAGAGCTTCATTTCATGTGCTCCGCAGTGCCATCCGGGAGTGGCAAAGGCTTCCCGCACCACTTGATAGCCTGCATCTCGAAATTTCTTTTCAACGAAGTCCTGAGCCAGAACTTCGCCACGCGAGCCCAAGGCGCGTTCGCCAATCGTCTCGCTCAAATGCATCAAGTTCTTCCGAAGATTCTTATTCCGAGCAGAAAGTGAGTTTGTATTCATTGCGGCTTTCTAATATTTACCGTAACCGTTCACAGGTGTGTATTACGGTGACCGTTTACGGTGTGTACTGACCGACTCAAAAAACCACCGGTCGGGTGCGAATCCTCAAGTGGGTTACTTGACCCTGAAGCGAACTTCATTTGCGTTAAATGTAGCTCTTCCCCTCAAAAAGTGCAAGTTAAAAACATTTTCCAACTGGACTCAACAAGTCGATTGCTGTAAACTTTGTGCCGTGCAGTTGAGACGTAACATCTTACAAAAGCTTGAGATGAGAGATGAAAAAGAGGAATACATGAGGCCAATAATAGGATTGAATTGCGATGTCGCTTTGTACGGCGAAAGATTGAGAATTGAGTTGTGGCAGGGTTACGCTCAAGCGGTCGAACGAGCTGGCGGCATGCCCATTTTGCTACCGCCGACAAATGACGATGATTTGATTCAGGCGCAGATCGGTTTGATCAGTGGTCTCGTATTGATCGGCGGAGCTGACTATGATCCGAGTTTGTATGGAGCCGAACTGCATCCGAAGACTGCACTTGTGCAAGCGACTCGGGGCGCATACGATTTTAAGCTGGCTAACGCTGCCCTCCAACAGAAGTTGCCCACATTGGGGATCTGCGGTGGAATGCAGCTTGTGAACATTGTTCGAGGTGGCATCTTGCACACGCACTTGCCGGATGTGGTTGGCGATGAGGTGAGACATGCTGTCGCCTCGGTCACTGACGCTCACGAGGTAACCATCGAGACGGGGTCACGCCTCGCGGCAGCCGTCGGCAAGTCACGGCTTACTGTAAATTCATCGCACCACCAAGCTGTTGCTCGTATTGGCCGGGGCCTACACGTCACCGCCCGCAGTGTTCTGGACAACGTTATCGAAGCCATCGAGTCTACAGAAGCGGATGAGTTTTTGCTCTGCCTTCAGTGGCATCCGGAGCGACTTATCGACCGACCGCAGCATCTCGCTTTGTTTGAGGCGCTGGTTCAGGCGTCCGACAAGGTTGGCGAGACTGCCAGAAAATTAACTAAAAAACCGCGCTGAACGACTATCTTTATCAATATTAAGAATGGCCCACTAATCTGAGGAAATCACGATGTGCATGATGGCTGGATACATTGGTAATCGGACGGCTGCTCCGATTTTACTTGAAATGCTAAAACGACAGGAGGGCTTTGCCGGAGGGTATTACTCTGGACTGGCGACTCTCGATGAAGGTCGTCTTAGTATGGAAAAAGTTGTTGGTGACGTAGAGAATCTCTGTTCAAAAACTGCGGCTCTTTCCCTTCCTGGAACGATCGGAATTGCGCATAGCCGTACACCCAACGGTGGGGGTAGAGAATGGGCCCACCCCTTTGTGGATGAGCGAGAGGAGCTCGCTTATATTGCTAACGGTGCCGGAGGCAAGTACGTTGACTGTTCTTTACTTTTTCAAAAGTGCCTTAACCTCATGGAGTCGGGGTGCCGCTTTTGTAGTGCTCAACGCGAGCCTGTAAAATCATACCCCGCTTTAGACAATGGATTATATGTCCATTCTAGCGACTTAATGTGCCAAGCCATTGCCGATGCCTACACCAGAGAACCTGCCTTGCCAGAGAGCTTGCTGAGGGCTGGCTGCAACGCTTACGAGAGCTATCCGGCTGAAATTACAGGTCTTTGCCTCCACGCCGCTCATCCAGATGAAATCGTAATATTGCGTCACAACAAACCGCTGATGGTTGGACGCAATGCGGAAGGCGAATTTTTCTTTGCTTCTTGCAGCCTCGGTTTTCCAGAAGGGGTCGAATGGAGGATGCGGATGCCACCCCTCTCTGGAGCACGGTTCCTTCGGAATGGGGAAATTGTGATTCGTCCTTTTTCATCTCCCAAGCTGATGCGTATCGGAGAATTTCCTTCGCCTATTCGTATTGAAAAATCGGTTTTACAATTGCTCCGAGAACATGGAGCCTGTTCAATGCAGACACTCTTTGAGGCCGCTGCTGAACTCTATCCTGAAAACGTGCTTTCTGAGAAGGAGACGATTGTTTTCGAGGCACTAGCTGCCCTAAATACCGAAGAGGTCGTTACCTTTCCAACTCGCCCGCGAGAACCGCTAGAGGGACAGCCCGTCGCACCCCAAGTTTATGCCGATTTTAAGAGATAATTCATGATGTACTGCAGCGATGCACATACCCATCCGAATGGGCTCTAGCGCAGAGTAATCAGCGTCCCGTGAGGAAGGTACTCGTAGCAGCCCATATCTGGCGCACCGAACAGGCGAGAACGTCCGTCCAGATCTCGCGCAGTCGCCATCCAGACCAGATTGGTTCCGGTGTCACGGCAGGGTGAATTCCCTCGCAGATGCCAGTCGCCATTGGCGGTGTCCGTGAACAGCGGATCGGCCTGTGTGCAGTTGTTGCTCAGATACTGGGCTCCGTCCCCGCGTGAGTAGTAGGTGATCGTGTCGCCGTAATCGACATTGTTCCACGAGATGCAGTTCCATAGCGTGCAATTTCGCGTGCCGGGCGAGGTTCCTCCAATATTGTTCACAATGGTGCAGTTGTACAGGGTTGCGTCTCTGGCTCCACCACTGTTGATGGACGTGTTACCCTCGATCAGGCAATTGTAGGCGCTTCCGCCGATGACTCCTCCGCCGCGCCGGTTGTTATCGACGGCATACAAAGCCTCATTTCCGCGAACAACACAATTGTAAAGAACTGTGTTGTAGGATCCGCCGCCACGATAAGCTCGGTTACCCTCAACGTGGCAGTCATAGAGTATCCCGGAGTAAACTCCACCACCATAGCGTGCTGAACAGCCACTGATCACGCAATTAGAAACGATGCTTACAACTCCTGAACAGAAAATTCCCCCTCCATCATAAGCAACGACAGAGGTCGTTGCGCCGTTGGTGAGCGTGAACCCTATCAACTGTGCACCGTTAACCATGGAGACGCAACGGACGGATTTCGGGTCATTGGTGCTGACCCCGTCCCAAGTGCCCTGAATGATCGCCGTGGCAGGATCGTTGTCTCGGCTGATCAACGTGATTGCTTTACTCAGGTACACTCGGTTAGTGTTGCCGCTGGCCCAGGTCGTGCCGCTGTCATAGATGCCGGGTGCGACGATTACCGAATCGCCGTTACCGGCTACGGCGGTATCAATTGCGGTTTGAATGTCAGGTGCCGCGTTGTCCCAGCCGTCGTAAGGCGACTGCGCGTTGGGGTTGTTCTTGACGACATAACGGTTGGTGACAGATCCAGCCTGAAGGAAGCCGACTGAGCATGAGCAACAGAGTAGGATCAACAGCAGACGTTGTAGGAATTGTTGCATGGATATTCTCCTTGAATTGTTTGTTTAGGAATGCGTTTAGTAGTGTGAGATTAAGTGTGTCGGCAGTATTGTCTGCAACGGGTATGGTTTACGGTGCGGGTGCCAGAAGTTCCAGCGTCACATCGTCGAAATACGCACTCTCTTCGGTGCCCTGATTGTCGACGCCAAGTTGGATCAGCAAGCGTCCGGCCTGTGGCGGAACTGTAACCGTACAGGCCAGTTGTCGCCAAGCTCCGTTTGGCGTTTCGGACGGCAAGGGAACCACCTCACGCAAGTGTTGCGGCAACCAGCGACCTTCAGGAGTTTTCCAAGTAATGGTCATTTGAATTACCGATGCCGGATTCTCGGGTGAACGGTCGGGACTCATAGCCCAGCAGCTCACGCGATAGCGTTCGCGAGACTTTACGGCAAGATTGTGAATGCCACATCCCGCGCCCCCACCAGCGATACGCAGGGATCGATCCCCCGTATGGGCGGTGCTGTGTGCAATGGTAATCTGACCTCGGGAATTAGCCCTTATCCAACGACCCCAACCGAGCGTGGCACGATCCCAATCCCCCTCGGAGGGAAGATTCTCGTCTGAATCCTCCTGCTCGAATCCAGGATTGCGGACGAGGTTTTTCAGGTCACCGCGCAACGCAGCGAGTTGGGGGGCGATAAAAGGAGACAAAAGTGGATGGCGAACGGCCTGTTCTGTCCAGAACGCTTCCGCCCCATCGGCAAGCAGCTTACCGATCGCCGCAAAGTGCGCATCGACCGCCGCTTCGGAGCCGGCAGGCATGAAGGCAAAGGGATTCCCTTCCGTGAGGGCTTCCGCCCGAACGGCGCGCCGCGCAACGTCTTGAACAAGCGCCTCAGCCGTGGCAACATCTTTCAGAGGCAGAGCGGTGAGGTGTTCCCCGACATCAACGAACGAATAGTATCCGAGGATCGGTGTCCAGACGCGTCGCTGCGCCTCGATGCGAGAGCGTGCTTCCGGTGCCGTAATGGCAGCGGCCCTTGCCTCTTCGAAACAGGCGAGGATGGCTTCAACGTCCGCAGCCGTATAAAGATCGAGTTCGTAGTCGCGATAGGGCAGTCCAAAATCGAAGGGATCGGCGCGCCGTCCCCAGGCGGCTTCGCAGATCTGGTAGTAGCGGCGCATCGGCGCGGCGGCGCGGCCATAGAAGCGGGTCAAAAAGCGTTCCATCAGCGAATCGATATCGGCCTCCGGGTTCCAGAGCAGTTTGGACAGTAGCCAGATGCGCGGTCCGTCAATCTCCCACGTTGCGTGTAACTTCTCGTTGGCTTGGTACACTTCGGCGTAGACTTCGCTGACCTTGTGTTTCCGGAGAAAGCCTAGGTATTCGGCAAAACGATGTGGATAAAACTTGGGCACCGGCTTGCCGTGCAGCCAGAAATAAACACCGAGGTGATTTGCCACGCGGCTCCAGGCCTCGACCAGCGCATCACGCTCCTCTCCCAGCGAAGGTAGGACGATGGCGACCAGCACGTTCGGATGTAACGAGGTGCGCACTGGGGGAAACTTTGTCTGACTGTAAGCGAGATTGGCAATCAAGCGGTCGGGATACTCGGCCTCGACGGCTGCGGCCACGCCATTGACAAAGGTGAACCAGCGGTCGCTCAAGCCAGATTTGTCAGGCACATCGAGCGCCCGGCACTGCTCGCATTCACAGAAACCGACACCGTCATTCTGAGATGTACTAAACGACTGGATCCAGGGATAGCGGACGAACTGGCTTCGGGCCGCTTCGGCAAACAAGGCCACCACATCCGGGTTTGACGTGCAAGGTTGCGTTTTGTGGCGGCTGGGCTTGCGGCGTTCGCTGTCGATATACGAAAAATATTCAGGATGTGTGTCCCAAAGATTCCAAGGCATCACCCGGTTGGCATTATGGCTATGCTGACCGCGGATCTCCCGATGGCTTCGCTCGTCCTGGTGAATGCGCCACAGTCGCATCCGGGCGGGTTCAAGTCCCGAGAAGCGGCGACCGAGAAACGTCGGCTGAGAAATCCGAGTTTGTACGGTGGCTTTCAGCCGTCGGGTCTTAGGAATAACGGTGCCGGTCTCTCCAGGCCAGACCCATAGTACGCCAACATACTCTTCGAGGAATTCTGTCACGGCGTAGAAACTAGAAAGGGGCCGACATCCCAGTAACACGAGGTTATCAGCATCGACTGGATACACAATCAGCCCATCGAGGTCGAAGGGCTCTGGGCGCACCTCCTCAGTAGCGGAAAGCGTGTAGGGCGACTCGCCTACATGAATTCGCAATCGGGTCGTGGCAGTGGGTGGATTGGTCACGACCAGTACAGCTACGTCGCCGACCGCAGCAAAGATATCGCGCAGCAACAACGCAGCATCCTGTTCCTCTGGCTGTGGACGCTCTGGGAGGACGATCTCACAACGCGGTTCACCTTCTGCGAAGAAGAGATACGTCTGTTCGCCTGCTGACACGGCAAAACTTTGGTGTGGTAAAAAGCAGACTGCCACCGCCAGTGCCGTAACCGCCAGCGCCGTTTGGAAGCCCTGAAATCGCTGAATGGCTATCTGAGCTTCAAAGGTAACAGCTTTGGAGAATTCATTATTCGCATCGCCACTGTGCCCATGTTCTCGCCATGTCCTAGTTCTCTGCGTTATTAGTCTTATGGCCATGCTGTTCAATTCCCCTTTTTCGACTTCTCGATATCTGTAAAAAAGTCATAAATTTTACTATAGAGAAAAAGGAGGTAAACTACAAGTAAAAAATCTAACATTACGATTCTGATTCTGAATTACACTCCTGTGCACATCAAACTATTTTGATGCCACCCTCTGTCGTTTTCTAGTCGTTTTACTAGCTGAATTTCGCCTAGGTTCATGCTATGATACATCCCAAACTGTCCGTATAATTCAATTGGATATATAATGAGAATTAATAAATTGCTTCTCCTTGGCTTGATTGCCATTACTGGTTCTACAACGGTTCCTGCAGCAGAGGAAACAAACCAAGTCTCGATTCAGGCCGAGACAGACCGTCCTGATGCCATTTATAAGTGTGGAGAAAACACCGTCTTTACCGTGGCTGTCAAAAACGCCCAAGATCAATTAATCAAAAACGGAACCGTAAAAGCAGCTTTGACTCTTGATGGATTAAAGCAACTCTCAGACTCCATGGTTGATTTAAGAGAAAACAACCCGTTCACCGTTTCGGGAACATTGGAAACTCCCGGCTTCTTGCAACTGACCTGTTCTTTCAAAAACGAGGACAAAACGATTATTGAACATGCCGCTGCTGGATATGATCCACTTGCGATTACTCCCGCAATGCCGGAACCGAAAGATTTTGATGCGTTCTGGACTGATGCCGTAAAACAACTGGAAAAACAACCTTTGGGGCTTGAACTTCAATTAATTGAGGAATCCAGTAATGCCACACAAAATACTTACCGAGTCAGCTTCGCCAATATCAACTCGACCCGTATCTATGGATTCCTCAGTATTCCAAAGGGCGCAGGTTCATTCCCGGCCATTGTCATGGTTCCAGGAGCTGGCCCCGGCTCAAACTCTCCATCAGGGGTTTCTGGTTGGGGTAGTCAAGGCGTAATCGCTCTGTACATGAACGTTCATAGTTATTCACCTTATATATCAACTGAAGCGCTTCAGAAAAAATACGATACGTTAAATGAATTTAAAACATATCCTTTGCAAGGAGCTCCAGACCGAGATCAGTATTTTTTCAAAAAATCAATTCTCGGCATCAACCGGGCTATCAATTATGTTGCCTCACGGCCTGAGTTTGATCAAAAACATTTTGTTATATCGGGTAGTAGTCAGGGGGGTGCTCACGCCTTGATTTTGGCCGGTCTCAACACGAATTTGACTGCGTCAAGTGCTAATGTCCCCGCGTTGTGTGATCATGGAGGATACTTGAAAGGGCGTAAGCCAGGCTGGCCAGGTTTAGTGACAAACTATAATAAAGCGCCAGAGTGCTTGGAGATGAGTGGGTATTTTGATGCCGTAAACTTTGCTAGACGAATTACCGTCCCCACCGTTATCGGTGTCGGCTTTATTGATCGAACGTGTTCGCCGAGCTCCGTTTATGCAGCCTATAATGTTATCAATACACCCAAACAAATCATCACTGACCCCAAGATGGGACATTCCTTTTCAAAAGCGTTTATTCAGTTTAGTGGCGAATGGATTCGAGCTCAGTTAGGTTTGATCGAACAAATCGCACCCTAGTATAAAGACTCTTTACCAAGGATTTATTATGACGAAAACTTTGATCTTTAATTTTTCTGTAGATGACATCTGTTTGGATGGCTATTCTACGGAGAATCACTTGAATGCTATTTTAAATTTTTGCGACGATAATAATGTCAGAAGCACGTTGTTCACCGTTCCGGTTGCAGGTGGCATTAGCCTTGAAAAGCGCCCGGGGTACATCAACGTATTGAAAGATGCGATTAAACGCGGGCATGAAGTAGCTCAACATGGACTTGAGCATGATCGTTTTGAAATCGGCATCCCTCCCGAAATGATCATGATGCTGCCTCATGAGGGACCCGCACGAAAATTTTTAGCTGAAAATCGCGACAAACTTGCTTTTGAGCATACCGTTGAGAAAATTCGAGCCAAGTTGAAACTGGGCAAAGATATTCTCGAACAAAATCTGGGTAGTGTAATAAAAGGCTTCCGGGCTCCTGCTGCCCAAAGCTGTTTGAATATGTATAAAGTTTTAGTCGAAGATGGTTATCTTTATGACAGCTCTGAGATTTTCCAGAAAGGTGGCTGGAATTTACTTAACGACATTGATGAACCCTGGCAAGAATTTACTTGGGAACGCTTTGTGAACGTCCAGAAAGGCGGCTCGATGATAGAACTGCCGATCAGTGCTGATTACGTATGGTACTTAAAGAAAGATAAATATGACAAAGCTTTAGCATTGGCAAAACACGATTTTGAGGCTTGTTTGGAATCTGGCGTACCCATGACTCCAGTTTGTCATGTTTCACCAATCCATGAGGGAGATGAAGGTCTTGGTTTCAAGCTTTATCGTGAGTTATTTGATTATATAAAAAATACGGATTGCAAAATTTTCGCCGGAACCATGTCTGAAGCATGCAAGTATTTGGATAAGCAAAGAGCGCAAGGCCGAGCTACCACCCCTATCAACCACAATTTCTAACATGGCTTAAGAGTATTCTGCGCGACTACTGCCTGCTTGCGTGTACAAGCAGGCAAGTGGCCGAGAGAGGATGCGAGTCGGAAGACTCGAAATAATTCTCTTAATCTACGTTCCTCTTTTTATTCCCAGAATCCCAGCTCCGCGTCACTGCGTGAAAAACGATCAGCACAGTGGAGCACAGGTGGAGCGGGTGAGTAATGATCTTGACTACTCAAAAAAAAAATGTCATTATTGCTTGGTCTTTTACAGGGAAGCAGGTATGCGATCTCCAGACGCAAAGAAAATAGCCAGAGTTTTAGCAAATGAAATCGAATCGGTAAAATATCCGATCGGTTCGACATTGCCTACTCGGTATGCTTTGGCGCAGAGGTTTGGCGTTGCACGCGGCACGGTTGATCGTGCCGTCCGGGAACTTTGCGAGCGCGGACTGGTAGAGAGTCGCCGTAGGGCAGGAAGCCTTGTTATCAATACTTCACACGTACTGCGTATTGCGATGCTCGGAGGAAGCTCTGAGGCTGCTGCAAAAGAAACACGAAACGAAATCATTTGTACGCCGATCCCCTTTGAATCTGTTGCGACAAGGGCTGATCGAGAAAAGCTTATTATTTACGATGGTCTTGTATGGCATCGGCCTAATAAAGAACAGCTTGTGTGGTCAGAAGAAATGCAAACGCGGATTCCGCAAATTTTCATTAACCGAAAAAACATGACTCGGAATTTCGTTTCAACTGACCATGCCGAAGCTGTTTTTCAAATCACTCAGGAGCGGATAGCCCAACACCCAGGATGGTTGCCGGTCTTTCTGGCGTCTGCCGAGGATGCAACAGTTGGCGTGGTCGCGTTGAGACTCGAGGGCTTTATCCGTGCATGCCGAGAACAAAATTTGTTTTATGAGATCGTTCACTTACCCGATGCGTTTGACGCTAAAATCCATGTCTTGCGAAAAAATTTGAATAAAGACACTCAAAAACCCTTGCTCGTTGTTTCAGACTCGAGTAGCCACACAGGTGCCGTAATGCAATGGGTTCGCGAATCGAATCGACATTGGCTCACCGATATCGTATATTCCGATTTCGACAACTTGGCACTGGAAAATGTCTGGGGGGTCGTGGTTACGAGTTTTATTCAGGACTATTCGCGAATGATCAGTTTGGCCATACAAGGACTTATAAACGTGATTCAAGGAAAAGAAAAGCAGATTCAGATCTTACAACTTCCTATTCGGCGCTTCGGCGGCACGTGAACCAGATCACGCCCTATTTTTGATTCAATCACACGTATGACAGGAGAACAATTAGATGAACGAAAAAAAAATTGCAATGGTTGGACTTGATACAAGCCATTCCGTTGTTTTTGCAAAGTTAATTCAGGGGACAGCTCCTGACGGCGGACATGTTGACGGGATGCGTGTTGCGAAAGCCCTGCGTTTCCCCTCACCGTTTCAGAACGAAGAAGGGCAGGATAAACGGCAAACCGATCTCGAAGCCCTTGGCGTTGTGATGGTGGCAGATGTGGAATCGGTACTGAAGGGCATGGATGCCGTTTTCATTGAAATCAACGATCCAAGCTTGCATCTGCCCTATTTCGAGAAAGTGGTGGGTGCAGGTATTCCCATTTTCATTGACAAGCCTTTGGCAGCAAACGTGAGTGAGGGGCGCCGTATCCTAGCGCTTGCCGAGAAGCACCAAGTAAAGGTTTGGAGCGCGTCGTCTCTGCGGTTTCTTCCACAGTTGATCGACGCTAAAAAGGCTGTTCCTGCTCCAGCTTTCGGTCATACCTTTGGAGCCCTTGGCAAGGCGGCAGCGGGAAATGATCTTGTTTGGTACGGTGTTCACGCTGTTGAAATGTTAACAGCAACGCTCGGTACCGGAGCGCAGTCTGTTCAAGCGATTGAAAATGCCACGGGAGTCGTGCTGCTGGTTACGTATGCAAATGGCCGATCCGGCCTTGTTGAATGCTTGCGCGGTAGCTACCAGTATGGTGGGCGTCTTCAGCTTCAAGGTGACATCGCGATGTACACCAATCAAAACCAATCCCCTTATCCTGGATTAATTGCTGCCTTGCGTGATTTTGTTATCGAGGGTAAGGTTCCCGTCCCGCTGACTGAATCACTAGAAATTCTTGCCATTCTCGAAACCGGTGTCCGTTCCCTAGCGAGCGGTCGTCGCGAAAACATCGTTCTCTAGTTCACAAAAAAGGAAAATCAAATGAAAGTAATACGCGTTGGAATTCTCGGTCAAGGTCGCAGTGGATATGGTATTCACACTTCATGGCTTCGCCAAGATCTGGAACGTTACAAAATCGTCGCAGTTGCGGATTTAGTGGCAGAGCGCAAGAATGAAGCCGTGGAACTCGGTGCTAAAGCATACGACGACTATCAGACACTGCTTGCCGATAAAAGTCTCAATCTGGATCTTGTCGTCAACGCCCTTCCCAGCTATCTCCATCCGGAAGGAACGCTGGCAGCACTGAACGCTGGATATAACGTTGTCTGCGAAAAACCGGCAGCGCGTACAGTAGCGGATTTCGATAAGATGGTCGCGACCGCGAAGGCGTGCGGTAAAAAATTGCTGCCGTTCCAGAACTCCCGTTTTCAGCCTGCTTTTAAAAAAATTCAGTCCGTGATTGCTTCTGGCTGCCTAGGCCGAGTCATACAGGTACGCATCAGCTTCAGTAATTTCGCCCGTCGGTGGGATTGGCAGACTCGCACCGACATGTGGGGTGGAAACCTGTTGAATACAGGACCGCATCCGGTAGACCAAGCGGTGGTTCTTTTCGGAGAAGCTACTCCCAAGGTGTTTGCACGCCTCGTATCCGATAATCCATACGGTGACGCGGAGAATTTCGCAACGGTTACGTTGTGGGATAAAGGTGCACCTACGGTCGAAGTTGTGGTGAGCTCGTTTATGGCTTATCCGCAGGGCGATATGTACAATGTGCAGGGAACACTTGGCGGCTTGGCCGGCTCACTTAGTGCGTTAAAGTGGAAATACTTTAATCCTGAGACGGCACCTGAGCGGCCCCACTCCAGCAAGGGTACTTGGTCCGACAAGCGAAACTATTGCGGCGAGAAGCTCGATTGGCATGAAGAGGAATGGAGTATTGAATCTGATCCCGACAATCTAAATCCAATTTCGAATGGCTTCTATGATAATGCTTACGGAATTCTCGTTAATGACGCACCTCGCGTAATTACGCTGGATCAAGTTCGCAGGCAGATTGCCGTGATGGAAGAGGCTCATCGCCAAAATCCAGATTTGCGTTAATACAACTGTACTGATATCATAATTCGAGTTTTTAACTCAACCCAAAGGAAAAAAATGATTCCCGCTAATGTTAAAATTCACAGCAGCCGCGGTGCTTGCGGTCGCGCAGCAGCCGAATACGGTGCACGGCGCATACGCGAAGCCATGAAGTCACAAGGATATGCTCGCCTCATCATCGCCACAGGTGCCTCACAATTTGAAATGCTTGAAGCCTTGTTGAAGCAGCCGGACATCGACTGGAGCCGCATCACGATATTCCATCTCGACGAATATGTAGGAATTCCTATCACGCATCCCGCGTCGTTCCGGCTGTATTTATGGAAGCGCTTCGTCTCGAAGCTTCCGCTACCGCTGGCCGCGTTCCACTATCTCAACGGTGAAGGTGATTCCGAGGCGGAATGCTTGCGCGTTGGCAAACTGATCAAATCTGCACCAATCGACGTTGCATTCGTCGGTATTGGCGAAAATGGCCATCTGGCATTCAATGATCCCCCCGCAGATTTCAAGACCAAAAAAGCCTACAACATCGTGGAACTCGATAAGGCATGTCGTCAGCAGCAACTCGGCGAAGGCTGGTTTGCAACGCTTGCGGATGTGCCGAAGAAAGCAATTTCCATGTCGATCAACCAGATCATGGCTGCACGCGCCATTATCTGCACGGTGCCTGACGAGCGCAAAGCCAAGGCCGTGAAGGACTGTCTCTCCGGTGAGGTCACGAACCTGCACCCTGCCTCAATTATGCAAAATCACCCAGACACAATGTTCTTTATGGACAAACCCGCAGCTTCTCTGCTGAAATAATCATGGATACTCGAGGCTGGATCGATCTACAAGTAAACGGATTCATGGGCATTGATTTTTCACTGCCCGATCTGACACTGGACAAGGTGCGCCAGATGACTGCGGAACTGGTTTCTCGCGGCACGTCAGCCTATTGTCCTACCCTCATTACGTGCGACCCTGCGATCTACGAACGCAACCTGCCGATTCTCGCGCAGGCTATGCGCGAACCAGATTTAGGAGAGCATATTGCGGGACTCCACATGGAAGGTCCATTCCTCGGTACAGCAAGCCGTGGAGCCCACCCGGCTCAATGGCTTGCAGCTCCAGATGCACGTCTCTTTGACAACTGGCAACGCCTTGCCAAAGGGGGCATCAGAATCCTCACGCTTGCACCTGAAGTCGATGGTGCAAGCGCACTTATCCGTCATGTCACGTCACAGGGAGTCATTGTCTCATTAGGTCATCATCTGGCCGATGATGATTCGATCACGGGTGCTGTGGAAGCTGGAGCCTCGCTCTGCACCCATCTCGGCAATGGCATTGTCAACACCCTGCCACGCCACCCCAACCCGATTTGGACGCAACTCGCCAATGATTCACTCAACGCCATGTTTATTGCAGACGGACATCATGTGCCACCTGCATTTCTACGCATCGCCTGGCGTGCTAAAGGCCGCGACCGCTTCATCGTCGCCAGTGATGCCGCCGCAATCGCAGGACTCCCCGTTGGCGACTATTTCTACATGGGCTCGCCAGTGGCGATTGAAGCGAGTGGAAGAATTGTCGTCAAAAACGGGGCTCCTTCAACATCCGCAACGTTAGCCGGTTCATCCAGCACCATGGCGGACTGCATGAAGCATCTCGCATCTCTCGGCGACTGGACTCCGGATGATCTCATCCAGGTCGGTCGCAGAAATCCGGCTCGTATGCTTGGCTATTCCGTCAAGTAGACGTATCAGAATTGGCGCCCGATATACAGGCTGAATTCGCCGCCGTCCAGATCGTATTTGACCTTGTCCGATCCTACATGCAGGGATGGATCACTGAAGAGTTGCTCCCAGCCGATGCTGGCTCCTGCAAACCAATTCTCGGTGATGAGGTAGTCCACTCCGGCGGTGAGCAGAATGCCGGGTACGATAGTCGTTTTGTGCCGATTATCCGTGCGAGAATCCACGAGCCTTGTCGTTCCCGATCGATTGATGAACGTGACATTTTCGGTTCGCTCCACGTCCATATCGACAAGTTCTAGAACAGCTTGTGGGGATGCATAGATGCTCAACCGATGCGTCAGTGGCATAAACAACTCGACACCGAGCAAGCCGCGGAAGTGCCAAAACTCACTCTCAATCGCAATGCTGTCGACAAACGTTCCCTGATAAGACGAATGCAAGGATGAGGAAAGTGGTGTCGCAGGGATAATAGGTCCGGCGTCTGTCGCCGACCCATATGTCCCCGAGTATGGCACATCCAAGGCATCATACGATCCACCAGCAGCCGAACCGTAATAGTCCAGATAAGTGTAGGTCTCCGTCATACGATACAGATTCTGTCCAGCCGAACGCCGAGTCTTCTGCGTGGTACTCGGGAACCAAGCCAGCCCGACCACGAGGTTCAGATCAAGAACTGTTCTGGCGTTTGCCATGTTGTTCGAGTCTCCGGCATCTGTCCACGAATACAGTTGGCGGCGTGCCTTAATCTCGATACCGTTCGATTCGAAATCGTCTTCCGAGTTGCCGCCTTTGATGTCTGTGATCGTACCAACTGACTCTCCCCGGTCTATATGATAGGTCAGCGTCGGGTTGACTCCCCCGTTATAGTTATACTGGCTAGCGTTGTCTACACCCCAATTCCAAGTCATGCCGTAGCGCTCCGGATAAGGGCCGAAGAGCAAACCTGAGTCACCAGTCCACATGTCTGGACGCACATAGCCATCATCAAAATTCCGGTAAATGAATGCGGAACCATCGGGATACGTGAGCTCTATATCAGACCGTTGATTACGGGAACCGAGCAACAATGAGGGAGCCGGACCACTCACGGACATGCCACGACCGAATTATGGCAAGAGTGATATCGCTTCTTGATGAGCAACTTCATCCCGTTCCTCTGATCTTACTTCAGCTCCTGTCGGCGGAGCTGATTCTAACTGCGGATGCATGCAACCAGCCAGAGCCAACGAGCCAACCCCAGCGATCCCGACGATACTAAAAAATAGAACGCTTTTGATTTTCATTAGTATTCTCCTCTTACTTATGATTGACGTGATAAACCCTTGTCCAAGGATTGTATCTGGTGTCTTTTTATGTGCCTGATTCTACGCAAAAGGAAGTATGCCCACTATGGGGTCAAACCCTACACCGGAGCAACCTGAAGTTACAGGCAAGTGGTGTTGCTCCCGTGAGTGCCCCATCGTTGAAACTTAGAACCTCCAGTTAAGGAAAACCATGCCGGGTGCCAACCCGTCGGGCAGATCGTCGAACCAATTATTTTGAGGCAGAATATTGATAAGACCAATCTGCACTCCGTTATCCGCTGTATCGGCAAAGTTAACGACTCCGAACTGCAATCCGGTCAGATGACCCGCATAGTTCACCCAGCCTGATTGAAGGCCTCTCATTGAACCCTCTGTGTAGTTGACGAACCCAGCTTGCCAGCCGAGGAAATCACCTGTGTTGTAATTGACCGGTGCCCACTGCACACCCCTATAGGAATCGGCATAATTGAGGAGGATGCCCCAGCTCACGCCTACGCTGTCGCCTGTAGAGCCGTTCACAATGCCCAAGGCCAGCGCCTTCTGCGGATTCTCACCCCAGAGGCTGAGCGCCAGCCCGTTGACCTCCTCGTTTCGGTCGAATAGGGCGGCATCTGGGGTAATGCTAACCTGAATGGGCGTACTGGCCATCGCGCTGCTCGCGCCGATGATCACGGTCGCTAGAACTGCTAATGTTTTTTTCATGATGTATTCTCCTCTTACTTATGATTGACGTGATAAACCCTTGTCCAAGGATTGTATCTGGTGTCTTTTTATGTGCCTGATTCTACGCAAAAGGAAGTATGCCCGCTATGGGGTCAAACCCTACACCGGAGCAACCTGTAGTTACAGTACAGGATTTCTTGAAGTGCGTCCCCTGATTTTCTCTTTGATTTTCTCTGGAGACAACTGGAAAATAGTCTGGCGAGAAAACGACGGGCACTCACAAGACAACGGAATCAACTCAGATTTCCCGAGAACTCAGGAAGTCTGAGGGTAGTCAATTGCACATGGCAACAAGGTCAACCATGTCGACGGTATTCCAACCGGGTTGCTTGAGCAGATGCAGGAGCAGTGTTGCGCAGGCAACGGCATCGTAAAGCGCATCGTGCGCGGCGCGACCGGGGCAGCGTGATGACACGGCTCCACCGAGCTTGAATACGGCAAGCAAATCCTCAAGTGCATACGACGGCAGACCCGGCCAGGCGGCACGCGACAGCGTGAGTGTATCCACCCACGGTTCCAGCACATGCAGGGGCGATGCCGTGCCGAGAACCGAACGTTCCGTCCCGACGTTGTGCGCTACCAGCACAGAGCCTACCAACCTGGGCGTAATCACGCGCCAAAGTTCTTGCATTGTCGGAGCAATCGCAATTTTAGGGCGGAGCTGAGCATGACGTCCCGGTGCATATTTATTGAAGGGTCGCTCGCCCACATTGATGAGACTATCAAAAAGCTCCTCACCGATCTCCCCTCGACAAATCGGTGCCAACCCGATCTGCCACGGTTCATTTCGGTAGCCTGGCACAGACCCGGTTGTCTCGAAGTCTAGGGCAACGGCATTGAGGCATGTCATCGAATCAAGGTTCCAGAATATGCATCCAGATGGAAGCTTTTCCTAAGCGAATCCGCGCTTCAACGCTTGTGCCCGGCGGAATAACTTCGCCTTCGAGATCGAGGTCGCAATAGACGACGCGATAGTTGTTCCCGCCATCGCCTTCGACAACGGGGCGCATAAAGGCGACCTTGCCAGGGAAGCGGCGGGGAATGATGGTCTTGTGGGTGCCAAGGCGCGCCTGCACACCTTGTCCCACCTTCACGCGAGCGGCATAGCGCTCGGACACGCGGATCTTCATCGTATTGACTTCGCCAACGAAAATTTCAAAGAGAACCATGTCCGGACGAATCACTTCGCCGGGATAGAACGTGTAACGCATCACACGACCCGCTATCGGCGCGAGGATCGTGCGTTGTTCCATCGCCACCCTCGTCCGTTCGGCCACTTCGCGTAGTGATTCAACCTTCTGGCGTAGCATCAGCAGTTGCTTTTGCACAACCGTCATGTCGATTTCCTTGAGTGCCCTCAGCGACTCCTCACTTTTACTCACGGCAAATTCATCGTTGGAAAGCTGGCGACCCGAGGTCAAGGATTTTTCAAAAAGCTGGCGTGTCATCTCAAGACTTTTGCGGGAATGTTCGAGCTCCATTTCAGCAGCCTTGACTGAATTTTGATGCCGGACCAACGCATCAACCGCTTCGACTTCCCGGTAGGCAATTTCTGCTTCGGCTTCAGCCACCTTGGCCTTGGCCTCATCGTACACAGCCTTCTCTGTCCTGTCATCCAGTCGCATCAGAACATCGCCAGCCTGAACTTCGTCGCCAGAGGAATGCACAATTTCTGCCACACGTCCTTCAATGGTAGAACGCACCTCAGCATAACCAGTCGTCGTTGAATAGCCGTTCGCGTAGGCATACTTCGGAAGCTGAATGAACTGGCCACTCAGACCGATCACAGTCAATATGATCAGCAGTGCTTGAAGAATACGCATCCGCTTGCTCTTCCTCTCGAAAGCGGTGTCAGGCGGTTTCTGTCCTGTTGTCGTTCTAATGTCTCCCATAACCCGTTCCATCTCCTATTTCTGGACTTTCAAAAAATCTTTTGGTAGTGCGCGCATGCCGTTTGCTTCGCCGCGGTAGCGCTTCACGCACAAGTTGCACGTATCGCAATCACGTTCATAGCAGTTGCGGTGTATTCGTGATGGATACATTTTTCGGAACGCCTCATAGCAGTCATCGCTACATAAACAGTAGCGCTCTTGAGTCGTACCGAAAGCGGCCTGAACAAGATGAAAGCCATCGGCGTCCGGATCGGTATCTTTACCACACCAGCCACAGGCAATGCTCATGCGGTCGCGAAGGCTACGCTCACGCTCCTTGAGTTCCGCATCGCTCCAGACATATTCAACCCAAAGCACGGCATGGGGTGGAAATGTGGCAAAAACTGTTTCTCCGCGCAATAAAATAATCACGCCATCCTTAACCGTGTAGGCGGAATCACCATCCACGGGCTCCCCTCCTCCTATGAGGTGTACTTTCACACCGCCAGTTTTTGGGGTAGACCACGAACTCCAGCCGCAGGAATCACAAACTGACACAAAAAGATGTTGCCGTAAGGCATCGCCGCATTGTGGACAGCGTCCGCGCTGCAAAATGTGAAGACGTTTCAGCGAATGTTCAGCGGCCGATCTGACTTCTTTTGCAGCCGTCTTCTGAGAACGCTCTACCATGTTATCTTCGCTGATAACGCGTAGATCTTCCTCTAGTCTTTCCTGGTCTTGATCCTGAAAAAGAATATCGGATGGGATGCCCGCAAGCGTATCAGTTGGTGTTGCAAGCGGTGTACTGTCTCTAGCAAATAATTTTTTCAATGCTTCAAAAGCCATTGTTCACTCTCCTTCCTTCTCTGCCGATACTTCCTCATAGCGCACTTCCTGCGAAGCGATGATACCAACAGGATTTTGTCCCGCAGCATAAACCAACTGCACCAGTGCATCGGCAACCGTTCCGGCAACAGAAATGCCGCGTCGGGTTGCTGATGTTAAATCTTTCTGAGCGTCGAGCACATTTCGGCTCGTCCCTTCACCGAGATTAAAACGTGATTCTTCGGAGGCCAGCGTCTGGCGGGCCTCCTCAATGGCAGAAGAGGCCAGTTCGAGTCTTCCACAAGCACTCGCAAATACGGTGTGCGCCCGCGCCAGTGAAGCGAGAACTTCATTCTGGACAACCTGCAATTCCGCTAAAGCCGCTTCCATTCCTGCCTTCGCTACGGCGACATCAGACCGGACACCGCGCTTATCCAGTGATCGCTTCCAGAGTATCCCGACCTCAAAAACTTCATTATTGCTTGACTCGATCGCATCTCTGCCCACGAATCCTGAATCGGTCTCGCCACGCCACCCAAAGCCCGCAGAAACATCGAGCGAATCCTTTGCTTTTTCCATTGCCAGCGACAACTCGGTTCTTGCGGCTTCAAACGTCGCCAGAGCGGAAAGACAAAGGGGATGGCGTTGCAGGACTTCATCAGACGAGAAGGCAAGCTCTCTGAACTCGGTGATGGCCGCCGCCATCGAAAGAATCGCATTCGTTGCGTTCGCGGACGTCAGCACAACCGAGCTGCCCGCCGCTTGAAGTCCCAACCGCTCGCGGAGCGTTTCGAGTCCTGACGCGACATTCTGTTGCGCTTCCTGCAATTCTTCTTTGCGCAAAGCAACCTCATACTTCGTCGGAAAAACCTGATAGCCAGCAACGTCCTTCAGCTCGGCCCGTTGAGACGTCTGCTCATAGAGTTTTTCCGCACGCCGGACGGCACTCTCAACAGCCTGCTTGTCGGAGATGCCGCGCAGATAGCCAATCCAAGCCAGAAGAGCATCGCGCCCAACAACACACTGCATATTTTCGCGTTCAGCAGAATCAATCAGAGCCATCGCCTGCAGCTTCGAAAATTCGTGACGATGGAGACCGTACTTGAAGTCACGTAAGAGCGGCATTCGAGCTCTTGCTCCGACCGCGGTTTGGCGGAGATCGGAACCGTTCCCAGAGTCCGATTCGGTCAGCACCCGTTCGGCTGCACCGGCACCTGCGTAGATTCCCCCGCCAACCGGTGCCTCAACACCGCCACTGAACGTCACCGCATCGGCAGGAGACACGCGTGAAAGTGAAATTCCTTGCATGTCGTCTGGACCCTTTGCGTAACCTGTAGAGGCACTCAGCACGGGTGAGTTGAAAAAATAACCAAGACCATCAGCACGGTAGCCTGAAGCCTGCTCTCGCATCTTAGCGGCCATGACGGATGGATGCAACTCGACAGCAGTGACAACATGGGTTGCAAAAACAGCATCGAATGTACTGGGAACGACGACCGGCAGGGCAAGAGAATCCATGGCCCCAAGAGCAAACAGGACAAAAACCGCCGATAGGCGCTGGAAAGCGCGATATCCATTAACTCTCAGTTCATCAGGTATGGGAATCATATCTCGTTAGGGGAAGTTGGGTGAAGCAAAACGGTCGTGCAGTCCAAAACTAAACCTTATTCTCGCTGCGTAATGAAGAGTAGGATGTTCTATTCCCATAAATGAAGCAAGCCCAAAATGTAACCTTGAATAGAATTAACCTTCTATATTTGCCAACATCGCGTTAACAGCGGCGGCCGCACGACGTCCCTCGCCCATAGCAAGAATAACCGTTGCGGCACCAAGAACGATGTCGCCACCAGCAAAAACGCCTGGCATTGAGGTCTCGTTCTTCTCATCTACGAGGATGCGGCCCCATTTATCCACTTGGATTTCAGGTGTCGTGGTAGCAATAAGCGGATTCGATTCGTTGCCGATCGCGATGATCACGCTGTCGACCTCGATCATGAACTCGCTGCCCTTAATCGCAACAGGGCGACGACGGCCACTGGCATCGGGCTCGCCTAGCTCATAACGGATGCACTCGATCCCCGTCACCACATCCTGATCATCTCCTAAAATCCTGACGGCATTCTGGAGTAATCTGAACTCAACGCCTTCTTCCTTGGCATGATGAACTTCCTCCAAACGGGCGGGCATTTCAGCCTCCGTACGACGGTAAATGAGATAAACCTTCTCTGCTCCGAGACGGCGTGCCGTGCGAGCTGCGTCCATGGCTACGTTGCCACCGCCGAGAACGGCAACACGCTTGCCGCGATAAATCGGCGTGTCGGCACGATCCGTGTCATACGCCTTCATCAGGTTGGCGCGCGTCAGATACTCATTGGCAGAGAACACGCCAACGAAACTTTCGCCAGGAATATCCATGAACGTCGGAAGTCCTGCACCGGTACCAACAAACATGGCGGAATAACCATCAAGCTCCAATAGCTTCTTCAAAGGACGGGAACGTCCAACGACGAAATTCGTACGAATCTCGACACCCATTTCGCGGAGCGTGTCGATTTCTGCTTCCACAATATCCTTCGGCAGACGAAACTCAGGAATGCCGTACATCAAAACACCGCCTGGCTTCTGGAAGGCTTCGAATAACGTGACCTCATGCCCTTCGCGGCGCACATCCACAGCGAAGGTGATTGAGGCGGGTCCCCCACCGACAACGGCAACCTTCTTACCCGTTGCCGGCTTCACGGCAAGCGGAACGGACTTTCCGGATTCACGCTCAAGATCAGCAGCATAACGCTCCAAGCGTCCGATGGCGACGCCCTCTTCCACGTTCTTCTTGATCTTGCCCAGCGTGCAGTGCAACATACACTGCACCTCTTGCGGACAGACTCGCCCACAGACAGCCGGAAGTAAACTATTCTTTTTAATAATGGCAATCGCATCGGCATCGCGAGCCTCCGCAATGGCCTTAATAAAGCCCGGGATATCGATCGCCACAGGACACCCTGCCACGCAGGGCTGGTTCGTACACTGCAGGCAGCGCATCGCCTCAACGCGAGCCATGGCCTGCGTATAGCCCAACGCCACTTCGTTCGTATTGCACACACGAGCCGCAGCGCTTTGCGTGGGCATTTCCTGCTGCGGAATGGCAATGCGATCCTTCGGCATGAGCTTTTCCTTCGCCATCACCTCAAAGAGAATTTCGACAGCCTTCGCATTGAGTGCCTCTTTTGAAATCATGACTTCTTCTCCAACTCTTGAGCCGCCTTGTCGAGATTGCAAACATGAGGTGCATGGAAGGACTCGTGCGCCTTCGTCTCCGCCCCCTTATAAGCTTTCATCCGCTTCATCATGTTATCAAAATCTACCTTATGTCCGTCGAACTCGGGACCATCAACGCAAACAAACTTCGTTTCGTCGCCAACGGTCACACGACACCCACCGCACATCCCCGTTCCATCAACCATGATGGTATTCAGCGAAACTACGGTCGAAATGCCGAAGGGTCTTGTTGTTTCAGCGCAAAATTTCATCATGATGGGAGGCCCAATCGCAACCACCTGATTCGGAGGCGTACTGGATGCGCACATTTCCTTGAGCGGAACCGTCACGAGATCCTTACGACCATACGAACCGTCATCCGTGCAAATCACGACCTCGTCGGCCACCGTGCGCATCTCCTTTTCGAAAATGACAAGATCCTTGTTGCGAGCACCGATGATCACGGTCACGTGATTGCCGGCAACCTTTTGCGCTTCGACGATCGGAAAGAGAGGCGCGACGCCGATGCCGCCACCAACCGCAACGACGCGACCGACCTTACCAACATGCGTGGGTCGCCCCAGCGGTCCGAGAACAGCCGCCACATGATCGCCGACACCGAGAGCGGCGAGCTTATGCGTCGTGGCACCAACCGTCTGAAAAACGATCGTAATAGTCCCTGTTTCCTTATTCGCATTGGCAATGGTCAGAGGAATCCTCTCGCCAAAATTTTCATCGACTTGGAGGATGATGAACTGCCCTGCCTTGCGTTCCTCGGCAATATGAGGAACGGCGATCACCATCTGCCATACCTCGTTAGAAAGTTGTCTTTTCTCTAGAATTTTGTTCATTTTCCTAATGTCTGAAGAACGCGTGTTTTACACGCGGTCTAATTTCTCATACTATCATGCAGGAGCAATCCTGAGGAAGCGGCAAACTAAACCACGCGTTCAACCGTGATTTCGGGATCGATTTCAGTCTTAAGCGACTCTTCAATATAGCCCTTGAGTGTGGACACCGCATGAGGGCATGAGCCACAAGCGCCTCGAAGCCTTAGCATAACGGTCTTGCCTGCAATCTCAACGATTTCACAATCGCCACCATCGCTCTGAAGCATTTTTCGTAGAAATTCAACCTTTGCTCTAATTTTCTCTTCCACTTTCTAAAAACTCCCCTGAGAGGCCGTGTGGCCTAGGTTTTGAAAACATTCTAAAGCAGACACCCGATTCTGCAACTACGGCTGGAAAAGGTTGGAGCGGGCGATGGGAATCGAACCCACGTATGAAGCTTGGGAAGCTTCCATTCTGCCATTGAATTACGCCCGCACGGATGCGTCTTTATGAGTGTCCTATTTTATGAAATAGCACTGCTTGCTGTCAAGTGACAAAATTTGAAAATCTTGATCTACCCAACAGACCGCCTTTATGCTAAAATCTATTTCGTGAAACCCGTGCAATAGTGCCTCTGGTTTCTAAGTGGAGATGTCTCATGATCGATCTATCTGAACTCGACGCGGTTTGGTTCTCTAAGCTCAATGCGATGATGGTCGGAGAGCCAGGGAGCATACCCAACACCCACGAATGGCACTGGACGGAGCGCCATCTTCATTGTTTATGGTCCGATGACAAGCTTCGTCCCAAAAAACTCCTCACGGCGAAAGGCGAACACGTACAAGTGATTGACGCCGGCCGGTGGAACTTGGAGGCTGGACCTGATTTTCTCAATGCCATCCTCGTCGTTGGAAATCGAACGCTTAAAGGCGATGTAGAGATCCATATCAGGGCCGCAGACTGGAATGCCCACCATCATACCAACGATCCTCGCTATGCAAACGTCATGTTGCATGTGACGTGGTTTCCATCCCAAACGAACCTTTTGGCACCACACATTCTCTCCGTCGCCTTGCGCGATTCCGTGCTGTCCATGCGCCGCTTTTCGTTCGATTCAATCGACTTGTCCGCGTATCCACACGCAACACTCCCCGCAACACCCCGCCCCTGTGGGGAACGCCTTGCAGAAGCGTCGCCGTCCGACATTCGGTCGCTTCTGGAAAGTGCTGGCATGAGCCGCCTGCGTCGCAAAGCTCTCCGTATGGCCTTACGTCTACAGGTGTCGGGAAGCCGTTACCAAGTTTTTTACGAAGAGTTCATGGCTGCGCTTGGGTACAAACCCAATGCCGATGGTATGAGAACCGTTGCGGAACTCATGCCCGTCGAACAGCTCTGTGAATCAACCGATTTCATGTCACGCTATGCCACTCTTCTGGGTATTGCCGGTATGCTCCCACAACACGCCGCTAAAAAGATTGATCGCCACGCCGACAAAACACGCAAGCTGTGGGATATCGCGTGGAAGCTGGGCGTTGCGGATTCACCTGACCGGCCCCATTGGAATCTCGGCGGCACGCGACCCATCAACCACCCACGCCAACGACTGGCCACGGTCGCTATTCTTTTCCACAGCCCGACTGCACTTCTCGACCAGCTCTCAGCGATTCCTCAACCCGATGGCAAGACGTGGGCTAAGGAAGCCACCGATGCAATCCAATCTCCTCTCGAAACCGCCCGAACAAGCCTCGGAGCCGGGTTTAAGGAGTACTTAAAAATCGGCGAACAAAGAATTAACACGATCCTGACCAACGTGGTGGTTCCACTTTTGTCTGTTGAAAATCGACTTGATCCCGCACTTTACCGCGCCATTCCCGGCGAGGCGGCAAACGAGCAAACCACCGAAGCCGCATTCCGCCTGCTCGGGCGCGACCACAATCCGGCAATCTATCGCTCAAGCGGACTGCGGATGCAAGGCCTTCTAGAAATTTGGAACGGCTTTTGTCTCTCCACGAAATCCCAGTGCGCAGACTGTCCGCTGGCCGAGGCCATTCGAACGTCCGTAAAAAAAGGTGCCGATTAGATGCGTCCTGCTATAAAAATATCACACCGGATTATTCGGGCCTTAACGCTAATAGTCCTCTTGAGTCTCTGTGGATGCATTTCCTTCGATAAAAATGGAAACATGTTTTTCGATTCCCCGAATTTTTCCTCCGGAACAGCGCTTGTCGACGATCTGAAGAACCGAATTGTGAACCATGACGGAGCCGCTATGCGAGAATTCGCCATGAAAGAATTCAACGCCTTGCACAGTAATGACCCGAACGATCTCGATCGACTTCAGGAATGCATCGTCGCCATCAAGCAACACGCACCGAATCTGCCAGGCATTAAGGAATACGCATCATGGCTCGATGCAAGGATGGCCTACTTCGAGGCGGCTGAAGATGCCAAACACGCCGCCGAGGCAGAACTCAAAGCTGCGCAATACGCAAAAGCGCACGCACCAATCATCCGGCCAGAGCCGAAGCGGCTAGAACTGAAGCCGTCGTCTCATGCCACGACCGTCACGGTAATTGAAAATGAACCCTTCAACATCGACTCACTACCCGTCCTCCCACCAACGTATCGATCTGTGTCAAAACTGCCGACCCAAAAGACTGTAAAGGCGACAGAAACTCATGCTCCTAAAAATAAAGGCCCAAACACGCAACCTGATGCCTTGCGGGGCCGAGCCTATTGGCAAAAGGCGGTTGGCAAGCATCGGCGCCCTGCCAATGCTGATACCATACTCCCCCGCATTAAACCGGCATTCAAAGCCGCAGGTCTTCCCGAAGCACTCGTGTGGATGGCGGAAGTTGAATCCTCCATGGATCCAGCCGCCCGAAGTCCCGTTGGTGCCGCCGGACTCTTCCAGCTCATGCCGCGTACGGCGCAATCGCTCGGACTCAAACTCTCGCCGCAAGATCAACGTCTCATTCCCGAACACAACGCCAAAGCCGCTGCAAAATATTTGAAGGCACTTCACAAACGCTTCGGCTCATGGCCACTGGCACTGGCGGCCTACAACGCAGGCGAAGGGCGAATCTCTTCACTCTGCAAAAAACATAACACCAAGCGTTTCGACGATATTGCCAATGCACTCCCCAACGAAACCCAGATGTACGTCCCGCGCGTACTAGAAACCATCCGCCAAAGGACGGGTGTCGATCCCGACACTCTGCCACCACCATCGTAAAGAATGCGATTCGACAGAGTCGAATCGCACAAGGAATAGGGCTCGCTTTGCAAGTTTTACTCTCTTTCTTTAACCAGTCTCTGGTTGAAGACCTTTTAGTCTTTATACGACAAGATGCATTTGGTAGAATGCACGCTAAAAATCAGTCGGGAACGTTGTGTGCCCGAGTCGAAATTTGGAGCGTTCCCACTTTGAAAAAACCATTTGTTGCCCTGACTCTTGCCCTACTCGCCATGTCCGTCTGCGCCCAAGACGCAATCATCGCACCCGTCCCCCTGAATGACGTGCTCGCAACAAAACCGCAAGGTATTAAGTACGAAGCCGAATCCCTGTTTGACTCTACCGCCACCGCAGCGGAAGCAGAGCCAATCTCAGGGGCGTGGCTTCTCGCCGAATGCGCCTCACGGATGCCGCTTGAACCCCTTTCCATGACCGGCACGCTAACCATGCGCAAGGTCTACGGCGTAGAGCTTAGAAAATATAACTACGTCGTCGCCATCCATTGGGGTGCTGCGGAGCCGAGAGCAACCTACGAAATTCTCACCACCAACAACGAACGACTCGAAACCGTTGTTGCCGTTAGAAAACCAGAGGGAGCACTCGAGCTCTCACGCTTTGAGGGAAAAGACCGTCGCCCAACAGAAGCCCCCGCCATCAATGCCACCGTTCGGGGAACCGACATCACGTGGCTCGATATTACGCTGGACTTCGTCTGGTGGCAGAATCCTATTTTATCCGGAACCGGCAAAGTCAAAGGCAGACTCTGCGATATCCTCGAAGTCGAACCAGCAGCACCGATGGAAAATTGTGCAAAGGTCAGACTCTGGATCGACCGGGAGCAAAAACTCGTGATGCAAGCCGCTCAGGTCGATGAAAAGGGACGCGAAGTACGCAAGATGTGGGTTCGCGCCGTCCAGAAAATCGACACGCGTTGGGTGCTCAAAGATATCGAAGTAGAAACCCTCGGCTCTGGTCACCGCACCCGCCTCCATGTTGAAGACGTGCAAAGCGGCGAAGCCGCTACCGACACTGACAAACAAGGACAGACAAAGACAAACAAGGACGATTAGCATCTCAAACCCACTCTCCACGATCAAGCATATCAATTCGTAATTCCTAATTCCTAATTCGTAATTTTCCACTCAATCTTGTAATCCTGTCTGAAAAACCTTATGAAAATAGATCCAACTAAAATGTCCGATTGGCAAATTGCCGAAGCCGCAGAAAACAACCTGACACCCATAGCCGAAATTGCACGTTCATTGGGAATTCAAGACGATGAACTCTCGCAGTACGGCACGTTCTACGGCAAGATCGACGCGGGTAGAATTTTAGGCCGACTCGATCGACCCGGTGTCCGACATGCCAAATATATCAACGTAACCGCTATCAATCCCACTCCGCTGGGCGAAGGTAAAACCACGACAACCATGGGTCTCGTTGAAGGTCTCGGCAAACTGGGACTTAATCCTATCGCCACCATCCGCCAACCGAGCGGAGGTCCGACCTTCAACATCAAGGGCTCCGCATCCGGCGGCGGTTTGGCCCAGTGCCTCCCTCTCTCACCGCTTTCGCTGGGACTTACCGGCGACATCGACGCGATCACCAACGCCAACAATCTCTGCATGACAGCACTAACCGCACGGATGCAGCATGAGCAGAATTATGATGACGCACGCCTCGCCAAAAGCAACCTGACCCGCCTCGACATCGATCCCACCCAGATCAACATGCGCTGGGCCATCGATTTCTGCGCACAGTCCCTCCGCAATATCACCATCGGCAAGGGCGGCAAACTCGATGGCTACGAAATGGACTCCGGCTTCTACATCACCGTCGCCAGCGAAGTCATGGCCATCCTCGCCGTTTCACGCGATCTCGCGGATATGCGGCAACGCATGGGAAAAATCGTCGTTGCCTGGTCACGGTCTGGTAAACCGGTGACAACGCGTGACCTCGAGGTCGATGGTTCCATGACCGCTTGGATGCTCAGAGCCATCAATCCAACCCTCATGCAGACACTTGAAGGCCAGCCGGTGCTCGTTCATGCCGGTCCGTTCGCCAACATCGCCATCGGACAAAGCTCCGTCATTGCCGACCGTCTTGGCAGTCTCCTGGGCGACTACCTCGTGACCGAAAGCGGATTCGGTGCTGACATCGGTTTTGAGAAATTCTGGAACATCAAATGCCGCACCTCGCAGATGACCCCCGACGCGGCGGTCATCGTTGCCACGGTCCGCGCCCTGAAGTCACATGGCGGCGGACCCGCCGTAAAGCCAGGTGCAAAACTCGACGAAGCCTACACTCGCGAGAACCTCGCCCTCGTGGAAGCAGGATGCGACAACCTGCGTGCGCATATTGAAACCGTCCGAAAGGCTGGCGTCACGCCTGTCGTCTGCCTCAACGCATTCTACACCGACACCCAAGCCGAGCAGCAGATCGTCAAACGACTCGCCGATGAGACGGGCGCACTCTTTGCCGTGTCCAACCACTGGCTGAAGGGCGGCGAAGGCGCTATCGAACTAGCTGAAGCCGTTGTCGAAGCCGCAAAGAAGCCCAACACCTTCAAATTTCTCTATTCCCTCGAGGATCCAGTCGAAACTCGAATTGAAAAGATTGCGAAAGAAGTTTATGGGGCTGACGGCGTCAGCTACTCCGAAGTTGCCACCGCAAAGCTCAAGCAGATCGTCTCCAACTCCGATGTCGCGTCCCTGCCCATCTGCATGGCCAAAACCCAGTACTCGCTCTCGCACGATCCCCTGCTACGAAACCGCCCAAAAGGGTGGACGCTTCCCGTGCAGGATTTCCTGACCTACAGTGGTGCTGGCTTCATTGTGCCTGTTGCCGGCGACATCAAGCTGATGCCCGGAACGGCATCGGATCCCGCCTTTCGCCGCATCGATGTCGATACCGCGACTGGCAAGGTTACCGGGCTGAACTAAGCTCGCTGAATCCACGTTAAAAACTCTTGCTACAAAGTTATCAACGTAGATTATTCCGAGCCTACCGCCTCGGGGTTTCAAAATTCAAACGAAAACAAATAATACGAGTTTGATGGCTCTGATCGAAAAGGGGCGGAGCCGTTTTACCTGTTACTCTCCGCCCGTGACTGACAACGTGTCATAATTTGCGGTAGCAATATTCTTGAATCCGATTGATACCGTCTCATCATGAGCTACTCGCGCCCAGAAGATCTTGGCCAACTCAGCCGCTTTGAGCCAGATCTGACGCTCCTCAGGCGGTGAAGGTTTCAACTTAATAGCCTGAAAAGGAAGCGTTCCATCCACTCCCGGTCGGTAGCTCATGGGCAGCATATCGTAGAGAGGAGAGAGCGTCAGCGGAGGATCCTGATCAAGAAAGAGAGAGATGTTTCCGTAGTGCATGTCGCTATTCCCTATTAGTACACCAAACCACCAATAAAGAGAGAGCCGCTCTGCTTCACCATGGCTTATCCAACCTGCATCCCGTAATTTCCCTGCCGCGTGGTTCCAAGGTAGACCGTTTATTCCTAGATAAGCGGCATCTAAAGATTCCAACGAAACAACGGCACGTCTACCCGAATTCCCGCATCGATCAAAACGCTCTGATTCCAGAAACGTTCTGCCGGACGCTTGTACGATTCTGCTGAGCGTGCAGGACTCTCCCGCTTCGGAAAGAACCTGGTTTGCATGATACTCCGCATGCAATAGATCAGACCAACGCTGAGCCTCTGGCTGATCCGTGTTTCCACTGAATTTAACAAGAACATGACGCAAAGGGTTGGTCGCATCGCATACCGTTGCAAGAAACTTAGGTTGCTCTCCAGCAGCGGACGAACTGGGCCACTCCCCATGCAGTGATCTTTCGGCAAATTCAGGATAGTAACGTTCTCTTTCCTTCTCTCGTATGAAATTACGCGTATCCTCAGACAAACCCTGTACACGCGCAAGCATCTCCTGCCCGATCACAAAGGCACCCGGCATATCTTCACCATAGCGACATAATGCCTCCAAAACCTGAGCGTCACTCCACGCTGAGGGATTTAGTTGTGCATTCAGCGCACGCGCATGGGATCGAGCAAACCCCCGTCCGAGAAAACCCTGCGGCCGCATATCCTGAAGAAACCACGGTAACCCGGGATAAAGTCCATCCTTGAAATCATCACCGCGCAAGGATTTCCACGGCTTCTCTTGATAAAAAACATACTCGCCACCTGAAAGCGCATACAACACACCAAGATGCAAAGCATCCCCGAATTCGTTAATAAGATAGACGGATGATTCATTTGCATGCTGCTGACTTCGCAACGCGTAACGAGCGGATCGTGCCTGTCCGATGCGCAGAATACGTTGAGATCCCAATGATTTCAGTGCACGAGAGACTGTCGGCTGGCTCACACCGAATGCTTTCGCCAACTCACTTGCCGAGGAAACACCCCTAGCTGCAAGATAATCGTATAGCTGTTTATTGATCAAATTCATGCATAGATAGTATCATCTATAAGTTGTTATGTCAAAAATATTTAAACCTTGTTTTTATATGTAATTGAATAGATAACGAATAGATACTCAAAGAGAAAACAAGGGTCAGACGTGAATGGCGCTAGTAATCGTAATCCTTGAAGAAATCTTCCAGATCACAATCAGCTCCAAAGATCCATATCTTGCCTTGATACCCCTCTGTGCGACCTCCGTGGTAAAGTGCTTTAACCATGAAATACATGAAACACATGTCTCCTCTCTCGTTGATCGCTTTCGGTCGACACTTCCTTTTTTTAAGCATTCGGCAGGGATCCTATTTTCTCTTCCGGATCACATATTCGAATATGTGATCCGGGATAGGCTCTGTTCACATGAAAATGAAGTTGGGTAATTGATATATCTCATACATTCGACTTTCGTCACTATTTTTTGAGGGTTTGATGTTTAATTCAGTTCGGCGTGGGCGGTGTAAAGTGTACTCGGAACATTACGTCGCTCGGTCTGGCGACCGTTCCTGAATTATGCTTGATATTTCTCTCCCTCCCCACTCGCAACTCTCAATGTTTCCCGGATAGGACTCGCATATTCGTGATTTTCTTCCGTGATGCTATTCAAGCACTTTTGGCTAGACGATATTTTTGTCAGTTCAGCCGTCAGGCATTTAAGCAGCTCATCCGGTTTACGCGTCTCGCATTCCCAGACGATCATGACATTCCACCCCAGATCCTGGAGACCGCTGATGTCCTGTTCATCCCGCGCCAGATTCCTTGTAAACTTAGTCTCCCAGAAAACCGTTTTTGTCTTCGGCATGCTTGCATCTGGACACCCGGGGTGTCGATGCCAGAAGCACCCATGAACAAAAATGGCGGTCTTATATCTCCGAAAGGCAACTCACCGTAGTTCGCGAAATAAGTTTTTTGGGCGTTTAAATCCCACTCGGAAGAGAATACGCATTCCCCCCCCTGCTTTTTCCATCGCAAGGCGAAATTCTCCTATCCCGGCAAAAAGATCAATGAAAGTGAAATTATAGTTTTGAGGAGGAGCGAATGGAACTTCATGAAAATCTTCTGTTTATGGAATCGCCAAAGTTCGCGACAAAGTTAGCGACAAAGCTTTTTTCATCCTTCATCATTTCCTCAGGTGCCACGGTAGTGGCGCAATAATACACCTAATCCACGTTAAAACTCTTACCTAGAAACTGCCAACGTAGATTATTTATAGTTTACCGACTCGGGGTTTCACGATCCTAACGACCAAAAATCTGGATAAATCGGCATAATCTGTGGATAGAAAAACAGAAAAACTCCGTGCATCCAAACCTCCGTGGTAAAATATTCTACTCGGTGTTCTTGCTCTCGGTGGCGAGGTTGTAAACCGCACAGCAGGCTGAATTCCGCTTACGCATCTATTTACAATGACACCCGAACCGTTTACAATCCAAAGCCGTTTAAGTCTATGTACAATATCTTTAAACCGACTTCACGGAACGCTTCAAAATTATGGCAGAGAGATGGTTGATCGTATCGGTTGCGGGTCTGGGATGGAGCGATGTCTCCAGCCGATCCCTGCAACATAGTGCTGGGCTTGAATTCAAGCCCGCTTCAACTGTTTTCCCAGCCGTCACCTGCACCGTGCAAGCGAGTTTCAGAACGGCTTCTTCTCCGGCATCGCACGGCATGACCTCGAACGGCGTGTTCAGCCGAAACCTCCGCAAGGCGGCGTTCTGGGAGCAGTCCGCCGGCCTTGTCAACGGTTCGCGCATCTGGGATGGGGCTCGCAAAGCAGGGCGGTCTGTCGGACTTTTCTTCTGGCAGCAGAGCCTTGGCGAAACCGTCGACTACCTCGTCTCCCCCACCCCGCTACACAAGCACGAAGGGGGGATGATCATGCAGCACTACACAAAACCCGGTGAACTCGGCAAGCTGATCGACATCGCGTGTGGAACATTTCCGCTGCACCGCTACTGGGGCCCACTGGCATCGCCCAAAGTCGGCAACGTCATCGTCAAAAGCACCGAAACCGCTCTGGATGCCGTGTCGCCGGATGTGGCCTTGCTCTACCTGCCAACGCTGGATTACGATCTGCAACGTTTCGGGCCGGTAGATCCGCGTTGTGACCGTTCTTTTACCCTGCTCGAGCAGCAGCTCCAGCGGCTGAGCACCTTGGCGGATAAGCAAGGCCGGCAAATGCTCGTGTTTGGTGATTACGCCATCAGCCCCGTCTCGCAAGCACCTGCATTTCCGAACATCACGCTCCGAAAAGCAGGTTTCTTCAACACCCGCAGCATCCGCAGCATGGCCTATCCCGACATTTATTCGTCACGCGCCTTTGCTATGGCCGATCACGAAGTCGCACACGTCTACGTACACGATGCGTCTGACATCGGTCGTATCAGCGAACTTTTCGCATCAACTGGAGAGTACGAATCAGTCGAACTCAAAACGCCCGACTGCGACTGGGGACATGCCTCAGCAGGCGAGATTCTCCTCACGGCGCGCAAAGGCTCCTGGTGCGCTTATCCTTGGTGGACAGATAAACGCGAAGCACCGGACTATGCCACGCATATCGACATCCATTCGAAACCCGGATACGATCCCTGCGAACTCTTCTTCGGCTCGCATTTCCCCCCAACCGTCAGTCTCGACACCAGCCGCATCCGCGGTACGCACGGACGGTGCTGCGACATCGCATTCGCCTCGTCTGCCCCTTTAGCCGATCTCGGGGCGGATCCGACAATCCTTTCCATTGCCTCGGCACTCTCAAAAAGGCTTTGAATTACCATGAAACAAGATACTGTCATTGATAACCAGTTCACGGTTCGATTCGACTTCCCAGTCGTTTTCACGGAAAACGCCTTTGCACTCGATTCTGATTTACTCTGCCACATCGTCGACAAGCTCGGCGAAAAACGCCGTCAGCGCGTCGTTGTCTTCATCGATGCTGGCCTTGCCGAAGCAAAGCCAGAACTAGAAGCCTCAATCCGCGATTACGCTCACGCGCATGCAGAGGTCTTCGAGCTAGCCACGGATCCTATTCGCCTTCCCGGTGGATTTACAGTCAAGAACGACAATGCGATACTGAAGGACATCATTTTTACACTGGGCAACCTTCACATGGACCGGCAGAGCTTCGTACTCGCCATCGGCGGTGGAAGCCTGCTGGATGCCGTCGGACTCGCCACAGCACTACTGCATCGCGGCCTTCGCCTCATCAGAATGCCCACCACGGTTCTTGCGCAGGCCGATGCTGGTATCGGCGTCAAAAACGGCATCGATCATCACGGACAGAAAAATTTTATTGGCACGTTCGCCCCACCCTTTGCTGTTATCAACGACCTGTCTCTCCTCACCTCGCTACCGAAAACCGAACGAATCGGCGGTCTTGCGGAAGTGGTCAAGGTCGCTATTATCCGCGACGCAAACTTCTTTGCACAACTGGAACAAGATGCCGATGCGCTCGTCGATGGCGAACCCGTCGCCCTGCGTCGTGCCATCGAAGAATCAGCAGCGATCCATCTGCGCCAAATCTGCACGGGAGGCGACCCGTTCGAATTCGGCTCTGCTCGCCCGCTGGACTTCGGTCACTGGATCGGGCATCGACTCGAAATCATGTCAGGACACGCCATCCACCACGGACAAGGTGTCGGCATCGGCATGGCAGTGGACACCGTTTATGCAACGCTCACTGGCCTTCTTCCGAAAGCCGACAGCGACAGAATCATCGCACTCATCCGCAAGCTCGGATTGCCGCTCTACCTCCCAGAGCTGGACATGATGCGACCCGACGGCGAGTTGGAAGTGCTGCGCGGCATCAGCGATTTCCGCGAACATCTCGGCGGCCGCCTCTGCATCACGCTACCGACATCCATCGGCAGTGCCAAAGAAGTCCACAGCATGGACAACGCCCTCATTGAAAAGGCCATTGCCATCGTCAAAAGGGAGAAGTAGCGAGTGGCGAGTTGTGAGTGGTGAGTGGCGAGTTGCAAAAGCCTGTAGCCGTGATCGGTGATCACGGACTACTCCGGCCTCGCCGAGGCCAGCCACAGGGGAGAAATAGCGAGTGGCGAGTTGCAAAAGCCTGTAGTCGCGATCGGTGATCACGGACTACTCCGGCCTCGCCGAGGCCAGCCACAGGGGAGAAGTAGCGCGTGCAAACGGTTCGTCCAATGGTATCTGATTTTCCTCTCTCCCTTCAATCAGTCTCTGTTTGAAGGTTTTCATGTCGCAACTCACAACTCGCAACTTCTCACAACTTCCCACAAATCTCTCTTGCTTGCAATAACACCTTCAAGTAGAATGTTATGAATATTACCTAGGCGACATCAACACCATTTTTTATCCATGATACAAAGACCTGAAAAACTCGAAGCGATCCTCGCTGCAATCAAAGGCAAACGCATCGTGGTCATCGGCGATGTTATGCTCGACAACTACATTTGGGGAGACACCTCCCGAATCTCGCCCGAGGCCCCAGTCCCCATTGTCAAAGTTGCCGAAGAAACATATACGGCCGGTGGTGCCGCTAACGTTGCCCTCAACATCGCCTCGCTCGGGGGCTCGGCTCAGCTTTTCGGCAGAATTGGTGACGATGCCAATGGGCAAAAGCTCGCCTCCGTCATCAAGGCCGGCAATGTTGAAATCCTGCCAGGTGTCATCAGCACAGCTCACGAAACCATCGTCAAAACGAGGATTATCTGTCGCCGTCAACAAGTCTGCCGCCTTGATCGCGAAGCCGCGCCCGAAACGTTCGCCTTGGCTCTTCACGAAATCACTAAGACCCTCGCAGCCGCCATGAGAGATGCCGACGCCGTTATTATTTCGGACTACGGCAAAGGCATCGTCACCACCGAATCTGTTAAGGCCATCCAGCAGGCCGCTCCGGCGAAGCTCTTCATCGCGCTTGACCCTAAACCGCGCGCTGGTATCCAGTACCACCATCTCTCCGTCATGACACCCAATCGTGCTGAAGCTCTCAAGCTAGCCGGCATTGAAGAGGACGCAGGCGTCTTTCCTGCAGAAGAAGTTTTTAGACGCATACGTGAAAAATTCGCGCCCGAACACCTTGTCGTCACTATGGGCTCTGATGGGATGCTGATCAGCCCGAACGGTCAACCTGCAGAACAGATCCCTACCGTCGCGCGCGAAGTCTTCGACGTCTCCGGAGCCGGAGACACGGTCATCGCAGCGCTCACCCTCGCCTCCGCCGCTGGCGTATCGCTTTTCGATGCTGCACGCTTCGCCAACACGGCGGCGGGATTTGTTGTCGGCAAGCTCGGAACGGCAACCGCCACCCCCGAGGACATTCGCCGTTATGCGGCAGAGGCTTCTAAATGATACGAGATGCTTTATTTTTAGATCGTGACGACACGATGATTTACGACGATGGCTATATGGGGCATCCCGAGCAGATCCGGCTGTTGCCCGGGGTTGCGGAAGCTCTCCGAAAAGCAGCGACACGCTTTCGTCTCTACTTGGTCACCAACCAAAGCGGCATCGGCCGCGGGTTATATACACTCGAAGATGCAGAAGCGTGTAATCGGCGGTTGCTGGAGTTGCTCAAACTTCCGGAGCTGGGGTTTGACGGAATCTGCATTGCACCCGAAAAGCCTGGAGAACCCTCCCAATACCGGAAGCCCTCGCCTGCCTACATCCTCGAGAAAATTGATCAAGATGACCTTGATGTCGAAGCCTGTTGCATCATTGGCGACAAGGTCTCCGATCTCGAATGCGGACTCAACGCTGGCATCCGCTCCATCCTCGTTGGAAAGGGCGAAGGAGAACCGCGCGCGGATGCGCTGCAGTTCGCACAGAAAAACGGCATGTCTGTCTTCAAGTCGCTCCCCGATGCCATTGAGGCGATACTCGGATAAGGCTCAGATAATTATTCGAGAGCACTTGTGAATAAACCACCCTGCTGGGCCGTCTAAGAAATGAAGATTAACGTATCAGACTGTGAGCTTCTAGAGAAAGCGAGAGAAGGCGACTTCGAAGCTTTTGCTCAGCTCACGGAACCGTACAGAGGCAATGCCTGCGAGTTTCTGTCGAGGCTCGTAGGGGAAGGTTTAGCAGAAGATGTTTTCATGAAGGCCACACTCAATGCGTGGCGAGCACTCAAATCTTTCAGCGGAAAATCTTCTTACAAGACGTGGCTCTTTAGCATTGCTCGGTACGCAGCGCTTGATGAATTACGAAAGGGAAAATCACGAAACGAGGTTTCAACAGACGATGAAGAATCTGCTGTGGCGATTAGCCGACTCGAAGATCCAACAACGCCAACACCCTCTAAAACCTTAGAAAACGAAGAAAGGAGTCGGATCCTAGAGAAAGCCCTTGAACAACTACCCGAAACGCATCGATCTGTGCTCGTGCTCTACTATTATCAAGACTTCCAATACGCTGAAATTGCTGAAACACTTGGACTCTCAATCGGAACCGTCATGTCGAGACTGCACCACGCCAAGAAAAAACTAGAACAAGTGCTCACACAGTACAAAGAGGATCTATTTTAGCCATGAAACACGAAGAAATCAAAAACCTACTCCGCGAAAGTGCGACGGCTATACCTCTCAGGCCGGCTGCGGAATTCTGGGCTGATTTTAAAAATAAAGCCACAGTAGCTGTCGATGAGACCCAAGATGTTTTCGTACCAAAGCGCCAGACTTGGTTGGCGCGTTTCTACCCCGCCCTCGCCTCAGCGGCATCCATCGCCGCATGCGCAGTAATCTATATTTCACTCCAGAGCCACCACGAGCCTTACCGCGCACTCGATAGCTTCCGTATCGGCTCTAACTTTCAGAACAACGGTGCTGTGGTCATCACGGATTCGGCAACGGATGCTACCATTCTCTGGGTCATGACAGAGGAGGAGGAATCATGAAAAGCAAAATTCTTAAACTCGTCATCACCGCACTGATCTTTACCACGGTCTCGTCGCAGGGAGGATCTGCCATGCTCAATGCGAAGTTGCTAAAACTGACCAGCAACGGCACGATTACACCAGAGCTTGAGAACGTTGCCGCCATCATCCAGCGGAATCTTCCCTACGCAGGATGCGAGCTTGTAGAGCAGAAGGCCTGTGTGTTGCCTGCAAATTCAATACTTTCGTTCAAAACCGGCTACAAACTTGTCTGCAAAAGCACAGAAGATTCTGTAGCCGTCACGATTCTGAAAAAAAACAAGTTGCTCATCTCCACCACCGTCACGCTCAAAGATGCTACGCCCGTGATTATCGGGGGGTTCGATGGGGGCACCACCGGTACAAAGCACGTCTTCGTCCTTCAGAAAGGCGAGTAAACTGTGTCGCGAGCCGCTAGTACATTGTACAGGCAGAAATGACGGTAATTTTCAGGTAGAGTACATGATTAACAATATTGAAACCAAGAACTTAATCTTGTAAATCTTGTAATCATGTCTTACCAATACGCGCTGTACAGAGTACTAGTTGCGTTCTTTATCCTTTTGCTTGACTTTGATATCTTTGCCTTGGTGTCGCATCACCCGTAGCAGAACGCTATTGAGCAAAAAGCTCAGCACCATAAATACGGCACCGATAAGCCCATTACTCACCGCAATGAGGTTTATCCCTTCCATCGTGATGACATCGTCGGCTATTGGTTTGGTTTTTTGATGAATCGTTGGCTCATTCGTCACTGCGGTTTTTTCTTTGGAATCAGCGCTCATGAGACGCTTCGAAACGATATATTCGTTCTTAGGCTTCATTGCAAGCTGAGTTATGCCTACAGTAAAAAATACCCCACCAAGACCAAACAGGAACAGGGCGAAAAGATTAAACAATTTGAGTTCGCGGCTACTGTATTTCACAAAAACCTCTTTTGGTGATAATTTTCATCATACGCCTAAGGAAGTACCAACCTTAGCGCACTTGTATCTGAAAATCAAGGAAAAAACAACGCCGAAAAACAACCGTCTCTAGAGCATGTATGGCTGTTCGAACCTATTTGAAGGAGCTTGGAGCAACCGCGGCGGTGAGCCGCGATCAGGTGCGGGTGGTGCGGATTCCATGGCAGCGACGAATGTTCCAGTGGCAGGGTTTTTCTATTGGTTGAACGTTATGTTGCCATAATGGTAGATAGGAAGGAAGAAGGTATGAAGAACAAGAAATATGCGATAGCTTTGATTGTGTTGGGATCCGGATTCGCTACACTCTACGCTGCAGACCTCACTACAAATAATGCAAACAGCCAGAATGTCACCATCCCCACCTCCTACATTCGCATACTGGCCATTGACCCCGGTCCGCCAGTCGCAGTGACCTTCACCCCCGCCTCGGCGGCACGTGCCTACACGCTACTGTATAATGTGTTGTCACATTAAAGTCGTCCCTCTCAGGGTCATAATGAAAAGGAAAGTTATGAGAACTTTGCGATCCTCTTGCGCCCTTGCGGTAAAATCAGTGTAATCTCAAATACTGAATTCGAGCGGATTCTTTTTCGTCTGCCTTTTAGGCTTGCAAGATGATGCCGCAAGTGCTTTAATATCAAACGGTTCTGACGACCAATATTCAACAGCTCTTGGCTGTCACCCTAGGAGATCCTAGGTGGGTCAGATTGAATTCATTTTCCACAACAACCTACTTATTTTCAATGCGCTGGTCAAAAACACTGATTTCTACATTACGCGATGACCCACAAGAAGCTGAAATCACCTCGCACAAGCTGATGCTCAGAGCGGGTCTCCTTCGTAAGCTCTCCGGTGGTCTCTATACCTTCACGCCGCTCGGTCTCCGCGTCCTCCATAAAGTAGAGAACATCATCCGTGAAGAAATGGATCGTGCAGGTGCACAGGAAATACTGATGCCCGCGCTACAGCCGATTGAACTATGGGAGAAATCGGGGCGTGCTTCGCAAATGGGCTCCTCGATGTTCCGCCTGAAAGATCGTCAGGATCGTCAAATGGTTCTCGGCCCGACGCACGAAGAAGTCGTCACGGACTACATCATGCACGAGATCAATTCTTACCGGCAGCTCCCCTGCACCGTCTATCAGATCCAGACGAAATTCCGCGACGAAATACGCCCGCGCTTCGGCCTCATGCGCGCCAAAGAATTCATCATGAAGGATGCGTACAGCTTCGATGTTTCGCTCGATGCCGCAGATGCCAGCTACCAGGCGATGTTCGATGCCTACGTCAGGATCTTTGATCGCTGCGGCCTTATCGCCAAACCCGTGGAAGCCGACACGGGAAACATCGGTGGCAATCATTCGCATGAGTTCATGGTGCTCGCCCCCTCTGGCGAGGATGGGATTCTTGCTTGCTCGTCCTGTAGTTATGCTGCGAATCAGGAACGCGCCGAACGGAAAGTTTCTGGATCTCCCTACAGCACCAAAATGGCAGAACCAACTGAGGTTCCAACACCTGGTGCACGCACAGTTGAAGAATCGGCTCAAGCGGTAGGCGTCCCGAACGATCAGATCGTCAAATCACTTATCTATCTCGCTGATGGCAAAGCGTTAATGGCCATCGTGCCGGGAACTCGCGAACTGAACGAATGCAAGCTGAGAAGAATTCTTGGTTGCGCATCGCTTGAAATGGCGGACGATGAAACGTCCGCAAAATACGCAGGAGCGTTCGGCTCGATTGGCCCCATCGGCGTTACCATTCCCGTCTATGCCGACTTCGGCCTCAAGGGCGCACAAGACGTCGTCGTTGGAGCCAACAAAACAGGTTTTCACATCAAACATGTTTCGATTGAAGCGCAAGTTCAAATCGCCGCGTGGCACGATCTCGTCACGGTTGAGGCGGAGGACTGCTGCCCGAAATGCGGCCAGCCGCTCGCAATGGCTCGTGGTATCGAAGTTGGCCACGTTTTCAAACTGGGCACCAAATATACAGAAGCTTTCGATGCCACGTTTCTGGACTCCGAAAAGAAATCGAACGTTATGGTCATGGGTTGTTACGGCATCGGCGTAACCCGTACGGTGCAGGCTGTGGTGGAGCAGAACTTCGATAAAGACGGAATCATTTGGCCCGCTTCAATTTCACCTTGTCAGGTTGCCCTGCTACCTCTCGATGCACATAAGGATGAGAATTGTCGCCGCGTATCAGAGGCACTTGAGAACGAGCTTCAGGCAAACGGAATTGATGTCCTCGTTGATGATCGCGAAGAGCGGCCCGGTCTCAAATTCAAGGATGCCGATCTCATTGGCTTTACGTTGCGCGTCGTTGTCGGCTCACGGTCACTCGAGAAAGGGGTCATCGAATTGCGGGAACGCAAGTCCGGTGAGACAACGTTTGTCCCCATTACCGATGCCATCAATGCCATCAAAGCTATTCTTGCCAAATAAACCAGAACTCTATCATACCAATCCCGAGGTCGTAGAATGAAAAATACAGTTAATAATAAGGATTTAGCCAACACAGCTCTGACAAAACATGATGTCGTGATGAAGCTCAACAATGAAACTCGGCTCACGCAGCCTGAGGCAGCAGTAGCACTCCAACTCGTTCTCGATGCCATTACAGAGAGCCTTGCCGCTGGTGGGCATATTGAATTTCGTGACTTCGGTGTTTTCGAAGTGGTCACGCGCAAATCAAGAATTGGTCGAAACCCCAACAAGCCTGAAGATACCGTTGAGATTCCTCAGCGCAAGGTTGTCAAGTTCAAGCCAAGCAAGAAACTGAAGGCTTCCATTCTGGGCGAATAACGATCGCTCGTGGAACTCGAAACCATCTAAAGAGTAGGTTTATACCGTGTCAGATTTTACATCGCCACGAGGCATGCGTGATTTTTATCCAGAAGATATGCGGCTGAGAAACCGTATTTTTGATGCGTGGCGCATTGCCGCCGTGGCATCAGGGTTCCAGCAGTACGACGCCTGCGTCGTCGAGTCCCTCGAACTTCTCCAGCGCAAAGCCGGCGAAGAGATTGTAAACCAGATTTATGCCTTTGAGGACAAGTCTGGACGCAAGCTCGCCTTACGTCCGGAGATGACCCCGACCCTCGCTCGCATGGTGGCAGCCAAACAAGGCTCGTTGCTGTTCCCCATCAAGTGGTTTACCATTGCCCAGTGCTTTCGCTATGAGCGCATGACGCGAGGTCGGAAGCGCGAACACTATCAATTGAATCTCGACATCATCGCCGAAGATTCTGTTTCCGCCGAAGCTGAAGTGCTGTATGCCGCCATTGCAGCGCTTCGCAAAATGGGCGTTCCGGACTCGGTCTATAAAGTCCGGCTCTCCAATCGGGCGTTACTTTCCGAACTGCTTGCTTCCCTCGGTGTTCCTAGCGAGTCACATGGCGGTGTTTTTATTGCTCTCGACAAAAAGGGCAAAATTTCCGAAGCCGAAATCGAAGCCCTCATGCGCGCTCAAGGGCTTGATGACCAAGCTTGTGCAGCCGCGTTTAACCTCACAAACATCGCATCACTCGACGATGCCGCAAAAATTGCCGGCTCGGACTCTCCTGCCATCGCGCGCATCACCGAGTTATTCGATCTCCTCAGTATTTATGGCATTCGCGAACAGATCGTGTTCGACATCTCGGTGATCCGCGGTCTCGCCTACTACACCGGCATTGTGTTTGAGGCTTTCGATACGGAAGGTAAGTTCCGCGCCATCTTCGGTGGAGGGCGCTACGACGGACTGCTCTCGACGATCGGCGGCAAGCCGGCTTCGGCGGTTGGTCTCGGCTTCGGGGATGTTGTGATCGGTGAAATCATCGAGGAACTCAAACTCCCGGGAGTGAATACACACGACTGTATTGCGATTGGTTATATGACGGACGAGGAACGCACGACATCCACTCGCTTGGCTGGGAAATTACGTACCGAAGGCTATAACGTCACGCTTCAGCTCCGCCCCACGAAAGCCAAAGTTTTTTTCGCTTTCGCATCTGAGAACGCCACAGAGGCCATTTACATCGGACCCGACGATAGAATTTCGGGCAAAGCCAAGATGAAAAATCTTGCGACCCGTGAACAAACTGAACTAGACCTCACATGATAGTGATTATCGATTACAAGGCCGGAAACCTCACCAGCGTAAAACTGGCTTTTGAGGCAATTGGCGTTGAAGCCCTTGCCACCGCTGACCTCGAGACCGTCGCAAAAGCTTCAAAAATCGTCTTTCCGGGTGTCGGTGCTGCCGGCTCCGCCATGGAAAATCTCCATGCTTCAGGACTTTGCCAGATTATCCGCGACAGAATTGCGGCAGGCATTCCCTTCTTCGGGATCTGCCTCGGCACTCAGATTCTTTTTGAGAGTTCAGAAGAAGACGGCGGCGTGAAGACGCTCGGCATTCTCTCTGGCTCTGTTAAAAAATTTCATTCCTCAGAGCAGACGTGCAAGATCCCACACATGGGCTGGAATCAAGCCAAGAAAAACTACGACCATCCCCTGCTGGCTGGCATTCCCGACAACAGCGACTTCTATTTCGTCCACAGTTACTACCCTGCCCCGAGTCAACCAGCCGATGTTATCTGTACCACCGACTACGCCGGCATTACCTTCGCCTCCATGGTCGGCCGTGGCAATGTCGCCGCAACACAGTTTCACATTGAAAAGTCTGGCAAGATCGGTCTCCGCATGCTCCAAAACTTTTCAACATGGGATGGAGAAGCAGGAATCGGCAACCTAGACAAAAGCGTATTCGGCTCGGTCTTTACACAAGAGGACATCCGTATCGCATTGACAGATGCAGGGATGGCCTCCGATGAAGACACGGTCACGACGTTCCTCAGCGACCATCGCAGGGCATTTAGAGCTCAAGAGGAACGGATGTGCGAAAACGGCAATGAGTTTCTGGCGCAAACCGTTGAAGCGTGGATACAACTCAAAGTTCGGGATGGTGTCCAAATGCCTATCGCATAACAGAATTGACACCAACCTCTCGCTAACGGAAAAATCAAATCTCCCTCCTAAAACGGCTTAAGCCTCTTACAAGAGCTAAAAGCAAGGCAGTATCCTAACCTCCCTTATACTCTCCACACCATGCTAACTCGCCGAATCATTCCCTGCCTCGATGTTATCAAGAACCGCGTCACAAAAGGCGTGAAGTTCAAGAACAACATCGATCTCGGTGACCCCGTTGAACTGGCGACTCGCTACTACGAAGAAGGCTGTGACGAGCTCGTTGTTTACGATATCACAGCCTCTGCTGAGCAGCGTCCTACCGACATCGACATGATCAAGAATGTCGCACGAGCGATCCGAATTCCGTTCGCTGTGGGCGGAGGCGTTTCGTCACTCGAAGACATCGGTAGAATTCTTTTAGCCGGCGCTGAAAAAGTTTCTGTCAATTCGCTGGCGGTTGCGAACCCGAAACTCATCGGCGAGGGCGCGAAAGCTTTTGGCTCACAATGTATTGTGCTGGGCATGGATCCTGTAAAAACAGCCGATCTTGTCCAATGCCCCTCAGGCTACGAAATCACCACTCGCGGTTTCCGGAACCATACCGGCATCGACGCCGTAGCATGGGCCAAGCGGGCCGAGTCCGAAGGTGCCGGTGAAATTGTTGTTAATTCGGTTGATGCCGATGGCACGCGGGCTGGGTTTGAGCTTGAGATCACACGGCTGATTGCTGATGCCGTCGGCATCCCCGTCGTGGCGTCTGGCGGAGCAGGTTGCTCACGTCATTTGCGTGATGCGTTCGTCGAAGCGCATGCTGATGCGGCGATTGTCGCCGGCATGCTCCACACAGGCGAATTCACGATACAACGAATTAAAGAAGAACTCACCGAAATGAGTGTTCCCGTTCGCAGAATTGTTTCTTAGTTATATGTTTTTTACCATAGGAGGCATTGATGACAACAGGATTTTCTAGGCATCTTATTACAGTCGTCTTCACGTTAGTGCTTTCGCTAAGGCTTTATTCTCAGCAAATCATCGTATGTCCGAAATGTTCGTATGAAGCAGCACCTAATGCAAAATTCTGCACCCACTGCGGTGCGGCAATCAATGCCACACGAGGGGAATCTATCCCAGATGACGCGCTTCAGGTGGCCTCCACGAATTCAGTCGCTGTCAGTCCACAAGCTGACGCAAACGCTACTTGGGTCACCTTGGTTGCGGAGGACATCCAGACCGCCGTTGAGTTTATGAATGCGAAAGCCGGGGCCAATCCTGCCGGCACGCTCGCCGCATTGAATAATGCACGAGGCATCATTGCACTTGCAGGTAAAAATACGATACCGGAGAATGACAGACTCGCAGTCATGAACGGCATTGTTGCAGCCAAGGAAGCGATTTTAAAAACTCGTTTAACATGCCCAACATGCCGGGGGAAAGGACAGGAAGATGTTCTGCACGAATACACTGCACTGGACGGCTCAATTGCATCGATGGTAAGCGGGAAGCGGTCTTGTTCAAGATGCGATGGACGTTGCTGGATTGTCCAACACCGGAAAATGTCCGAGATCCAGAGCCTTCTTGGATCGGGGCATCAGCACTATGCCGACAAGGCACTTGTCAAGGGTCGCATTAAAATTGGAAATGCGTGGGTTGATCGCGATGTAGCCAGCCACCTTAACGCCAAAGAAACAGCAACCTTAAAGCACTTCACTGCTGATCCCTGCTTGGCATGCATGGGATACGGGAAGACTGACTGTAAAGCTTGCGATAACGCGGGCTTTGTCACCTGTACGGCAGTTAATTGTTCTAACGGATTCATTCGTCCCTTACCCGTCGCAAAGGATAATCCGAAAGAAAAGCGGTTGGAGTCTATCAAACTTTCAAACCCAACTCCCTGCCCCGAATGCAGAGGAACAAGTTTGGTCATTTGCAAGGATTGCGGCGGAACATCATCGACTACCTGTACAAGCTGCAACGGCAGTGGAGAGCGGAGCATCTGCAACAAATGCAACGGAGAAGGATTCATTCCCTGTCGAAGTTGCAAAGGGACGGGCAAGGATAAAAAAGGTCAACCCTGTCCAATGTGCTCTAATGAAGGCATAGTACTCTGCACAACCTGTGGCGGTGATGGCTATGGAAGAAGATAGTAATACCAATCAGTCGGCCAGTTTCGAGGGCTATGACAAAGCCGAAAAAATCGGACAAGGTGGTATGGCGACCGTTTGGAAAGCACGCCAAATATCCTTAGACCGGTGGGTTGCGATCAAAGTGCTATCCCCCGAGCAATGTTCGGACGACAAAGAGATTGATCGTTTCCAATCCGAAGCCCGAACGGTTGCTAAAATGAATCATAGCGGCATCGTGCAAGTCTATGATGCCTTCTACCGAAATGACCACTTTTGTTTTGTGATGGAATTCGTTGATGGCTATACGGTTGGTGCATGGTTGAAAAATCGTGGCTATCTGGCTCAAGAAGAATGTCTTTTTGTCGCGATCGGTGTTGCCGAAGCTTTATCGTATGCGTGGAGCAAACACAAGTTGATCCACTGTGATATCAAACCCGAAAACATCATGATCGATGTTGACGGCTCGGTCAAAATCACCGATTTTGGTCTCAGCAAAAGTCTTTCGTCCCTACAAGTACGAAACCCCCTGTCTGATGGTGCTTACGTTTTCGGAACACCCGCCTATATTGCTCCTGAGCAGGCTACTGCCGATCGACAACTCACCATCCATGCTGATATGTACGCGCTTGGAGCCTCTCTCTATCACATGAGTACGGGCACAAGACTTTTTTTCGAAGTCAATGCCGAAGAGGTGATGGAAATGCAGGTGAATGCACAGTACAAAGACCCATACGAACTTAACACAAAGCTCTCTCCTTTTTTCTGCGACTTCATTGAAAGACTCCTTTGCAAAAACCGCAACGACCGTTACAGTCGCTGGGAGGAGATTCTTGAAGAACTCGAAAATCTCAAAAAAGGGCTTCCGCTACTTTATGGCGAAATTAATCCTGCAAAAGCCAAAAGCACCGTCTTAAGATCTACGGCACGTGATATCGCTCGCAACGATTTGCTGCAGAGGCTTAATATCCACGAACGATCCATCAAGCCCATCGCAGCCCCAGAACTTCCTCTTGAACAGAGATCTGAATTCAGCCTAAAAAACTTTGGCCAGAATGGCTTTTCGAAAGAACTCTGTGCTGCAAAATCGCTTTGCAGCGTTTGGTGGGGTAAAGTAAGCACCTTGTCGAACGTGATAAAAAATAATCGGCATTCCCGAATCGCCCTAAAATGCCTATCCGGTCTGCTGATTATCGCGCTTGTGCTCTTCTTGGTTTCTCACGTTGACCACCGAGAGAAGTGTCGCGTGATCGATGCGGCAAAAATGGAACTAACTGAAATTGACGAAATTCTCAGCATCAACCCAACGGCCTACCATACGGCAATTGAGCACTGCACGACACTAATCAGCAATCTTGAAGGGCCAGCTTATGCGTCACTTCGACAAGATGTTCTTATTAAAAGAAAGTCTCTTGAAGACGCACGAAAAACTGATATTGAAAAAGTAATGAAGGATCTCTGCGAAGAAGTTCAACCGCTGATTGAACGGCGACAATTTTCAAGAGCAGCGACAATTGTTTTGTCATTCAGTGGTGAGATGGCAGATGAGACCCTGCATGAACGCGTACGATTCGCAGATACCCTCAACGAACAGGCTACCCTGTCGAGCCAAACTCAGAGTGCAGACGAAAATGAGTAGTCGTGGATGCTCTTCAATTTCGTTGCCGTGCCCCGATGATCCAAGAAAAGTCGATCCATGATTCTCCTTTTGATTTGTCCGCATTGCCGCTCGATATCAGAGACGGCGCATGGCGCGTGAGAGAGACAAAGTGAGAGCTAGCAGGGCAACGCCGATGCCAATTGGTAATAGATGATGCCGTAGCCAATTAGTCCCGTGCGACTGCGCTGCCATAGGTTGGGGAATCGCAAAGAGCGTTCCTTCAACCGGCTGAATGTCTCGCGCCAACAGGGCGACGATCTGGGTGGTGTCGGGCATTCCTGTTGAAGGCTCTTGAAGTTGAATGAGCGTGTAGCGTTGTTCCGGTCGCGCTGGGAAAATGACTCGATAGCGCGGTCCGCTTGCTTGGATATTGGTGACCTCCGCCTTCGGGTGGTCAAAAGTTAACAGAAAGCGTTGGGCACGGGTTTCGGGGAAAACGATAGTCGTGGCAGAGTCCGTCGTGCAACGAAAGCGAAATTGTTTGAGCACGCCTCGCGCAAGTGTTGGCGTTGCTGTCGGCGAATCAACGCTCAAGGTGTACGGCCATGAAGCATAATCCGCTGGAATCGCGAGAACAAGTTGGGTCAGCGGCTGGCCAGTTGCCTCGATGGCATAACGGGTCTTGCCACGCGACACGCCGTTTGTCTGGGATGTCCACGCGACGGGATAATTAATGCGAACGGGCTTTCGCGATGACTGGACGAGAGATGTAGTCCAGCCGTTAACCGATTCGACGAGAAGCGGTCGGGTGTCGACTTGGACAGCGCGCGATTGGGTCAAGCCGCCCTCCTCTGACTGCGTGGACGTGATCAATGAGGTGAGTTGTTCGCGGGCATCGACCGCCTGTTCGAAAGTTAGGCGCAAGTACTCGTTGCTAATGCCAGAGGGAAAGGTGATTTCCGTGCGGCGCACATTGGCATGACGGCTGAAGTCGAAGATCGATGCCTGCTCGACAAGGGTTGTCCAGATCACACCATCGTCAGAGCCCTCGACCCTCACCTGTTGCTCAAAATCTCGAATCGGTGTCTTAACCTCAACCCCTTCGAGAATGCTGGCGGCAAGGTTCGGCGCAGTTGTCGAAATCGCCCTTCGTAGCGTAAGGCGTAGCGCACCATCGGGCATTTCTGCCGCAACCATTTTGAACGGGAGTGTATAAACCCGTTCGCGGACATGAGCAACGGTCTGGAGCGATTCATAAAGAACAGGGATTTCACCACCCTGCTCGTCGTGTACACGCAAGGTTGTGGCATCGGCTTGTCCGTTCGCAAAAAGCGACGTTGGCAACGTCACGGCGATCAATTCATCGCGCATTAGCACCTGTGCATTGATCGGCCACTGCGTATCGACCGCGATGACCAGCGAAGCCAGGCCTGATAAGACGAGGCAGGCCATGTGCTTTAAATTGATGCCACGTTGCACCCACAGGAAACCAACGAGGTGCAAGAAGGCGGTATCGCGTGTTGTAAAGTTTTTCATAAGGTTTGAAGGATAGCCGTGAATCGCGTTAAATCGGTTCGTCGTGTTTTTTCTGAGCGCTTTTCTTAAGATAAGCGAAGGCCGCCAGCAGCATTGCGACACCAAGAACGCCAAAAGCGAGGAGACGCCAGACAATGTCAAGCCCCACTAAATCGACAATGATGGCCTTGAAGTCAGCGACGGCGAAAAGTGCAAGGCCGGTCAACCGGAGAAAACGCAGATCAAGCCGCAGACCTACCCACAGGAGCGCCAACGCATAGAGACCCCAGAAAAGACTGATGGCACCGCCTTCAAACGCCGGCACAAAAGCGTGGAAGAAAGTAGCGGCCTCAAAGGTCAGGTAAAAGAACCCAGCGCCAATTGCAATAGCCATCATGATGGGTCTGAAGGGCAACTGCTGCGTTTCGCCAGCGGCCGGCTGCGTTAAGCGGTGCATAAAGGCAATGCCTCCTAAAAGCACCAGCGTGTTTAACAAGCGTGAAACCCAATGCTCAAAACCAATGCCGCTGCGGTAGTGCCAGGCACTGACGACAAGCGGATCGTAGGTTAGCGTATCAAAGAAAAGCCACTTACCTGCAAGAAAGACAAGGCCGATCACGCAAAGTGTAGCTAGCGTGGCGTTATTCGTACGGGCCTTTAGCGTGAAAACATACCAAAGGAAAGCCGCCCAAATTACAGTCACCATGACGCGGGAGAAATCTGGCAAATAAGCAGCAAAACACAACTTGGCTTCGAGCGTCAGGGTGACGAATGCACCGGCGAGCGCCAACGTCGTGAAGACGACTGGCAGCTTAGGCATGAGCGGCAAAGGCTCGACATTTTGTGGAAGGCTGGAATCAGGTTTAGGCCGGTGGCGCAGGATGACCAAGGCAACAAAGGCGCACAACACCGGGATGCCCAAGGCGATTAAACGGTCTGCGAGCCCATTCAGGTACGTCTCAGGGCGTGCCTGAGCGGTGAAACGAATCACGCTTTCAAAAAACTCGCCCAGCGCACGCAGCCCTGCAATCATGTAAAGCAACAGTGCACCGCCGAAAACTATACGGCTGAGCAAGCGGCAGGAAACCCAGAGCAGAGCGGTGGCCAAGATGGCCCATGAGGCGGTCAGTGCCTGATCACTGAACAGGCACGGCAATGTTAAAGCTAACCCAACAGCCGCCAAGGCGGCAAAGACGGTCAGCAGCGTACGGTCGTGCATTTTTCGCGAGAAGAAAAGATGGAGATGAACGAGATAGAAGCATGCGAGAGCTAAGGTCAGAACGGCCATGCCAGAACGTGTCCTTGAGATCTTATCAAAAATCCACCAGCTTTCGCCCAGAAAGAAAAGTGCATTAACAAACAGCCCACCCGCTTCGAGTGGAGTGGCCTCAATTTTGTGGCGAACGGAATATCCGAAGATCGCGGTCGAATAGAGCACAAATAGGAGCGTCACGCCACCCAAGGCAACTGGCCAGAGCGTAGCATCCCAAGACGAAACACCCAGTGCTCCGGCCACAATGACGGTGGAGAAGAAAAGGCTGAGCCAGACCAGCAAAGGCCATTGGCGATAGATGGCGATTGCCGCCATGCCAAAGCCCAAGACGACCAAGTAGGCCAGCAGGATGGTCAGATTAGGTTGCTCAGTTTGCAACATCACGGGCGTAGCAAAGCCACCGATAGCACCCAGCACAGCAATGGAAAGCGATTGATGCCGAAGTGCCAAAACCACTGCCACGGCGGTAACCAATATCATCAACCCGAAAGCCGGAAGAGCTGCGATCAAACCGAAGAGAACATGAGCGGAGAAGAAGGCAAAGTAAAGCATCGCGATCCCACCACCCAAAAGCCCCTGCCCCATCATGGCATATCGCTTGCGAGAAATCAGCCAACTCCCAGCCACTAAAAAAGCGCTACCACAAAGAAGCGACAAAGCCACACGCCCAGAGGGACCGAGAATGCCACGCTTGATCGAAAGCTGCAAACCCCACCCAACAATACAAACCAAAAACGTAATGCCGACGCGAATCAGCCAAACCGCGGCAATAGTCGATTCAGCAGAAACATCGGGTCGGCGAAACTCCTCGCCAACAATAAGCCAGTTCCACGCTTTCTGGAGTAGGCGCTTGGCAAGGGTGTCACTGGTGGACCCAAACTCGTCCACGACCGACTCTGTATCGAGACTTCGGATAATAGGCGGAAACTTCGATGACGGAACTGGAGGCAACGCTGGCGGACGAACGGGCGGCACCACGGGCAGCGGTAAAGATGTAATGACAGGTGGCACGGCATCAGCCAGTGCTGGAACTGGTGATGGAAGTGGCCCGGCAGACGGTTCGGTAACAGTCTGTATCGGAACGAGCGAAGAAGACGTGCGCAGTGAAAAGAAGTGAGACTGTTCACAAACAAGTGATTCCAGTTCATCGAGTCGCCGGAGGATACGTCCAAGACGACGCAAAGCGACAATCACCAGAATAGGAAGAGCGAGTAAGCCCAGAAAGACAAAAATAGCGAATAGTTCCATCGTCTCATTCTCCTTGTAACGTGTTATGACCCAATAGAAAAGAGAAGCACAGAGGAAAGATAGCATTTCAGCCTGAGTTACGCCAGAACTTCCGTTTTTCAGTAAAATCGATTACTCGCGTAACGATTTATTGCTTTTCTAGCCTCATTATGCCATTATATTTGACTTTATGAAAACCATCATTCTTCCTTCAATTCTTGCTGCCGATCTCGGTCATCTAGCCGATGAGATCAAGCGCGCTGAGGACGCAGGTGCTGACATGCTGCACGTGGACATCATGGACAGTGCTTTCGTTCCAAATCTCAGTTTTGGCACCAATATCGTAGAGCTCGCCAAAAAGACGACCTCTATCCCTCTCAATGTGCATCTCATGCTCAACCGACCCGACCTTTATGCTCAACGCTTTGTTGAGGCGGGCGCTGATTCGGTCCAAATACATGTCGAGTCCTCGTGCATCGTCGCCGAAGTTCTCAAGGAGATCAAACGCCTCGGCGCAAACCCTGGAATTGTTCTCAATCCTCTGACACCGCATACGGCCGCCCTCCCCTATTTGCACCTTGTCGAGGAGTGTCTCCAGATGACGGTCTTTCCGGGATACGGCGGCCAGAAGTTCATGCCAGCACCGCTTCCTGAAATCCGTAAGTTGCGCGATGCCGCCATGGCTGCAGGAAAACCTGATTTCATTCTCATGGTCGATGGTGGCATTAGCCGTGATACGCTGGCATGCTGCGCAGAAGCCGGAGCCAGTGCATTCGTCGCGGGAACTGCACTTTTTTCGAAGCCGGATATGAAGTCAGAGGTTGCGTTGCTACGCAAGCTGGCTTCAGAAGCTTTCAAACCGTAATCAAGCCGAGCCCCATGAGACTCCATGTTATCTAAAATTAGAAATTTCTGTATTATTGCCCACATCGACCACGGTAAATCCACGCTGGCAGATCGTATCATGCAGCTTACGCAGTCGGTAGACGAACGCGTCTTCCATGACCAGCTTCTCGATTCCATGGATCTCGAGCGCGAGCGTGGCATCACGATCAAGTCTCACCCAGTCTCCATGAGCTATACCGCCAAGGATGGCGAGGTCTATCTGCTCAACCTGATCGATACGCCGGGGCATGTCGACTTTTCTTATGAAGTCTCCCGCTCGATGGCCGCTTGCGAAGCCGCCCTGCTTCTGATCGATGCGGCGCAAGGCGTTCAGGCTCAAACGGTCGCTAATACGTATTTGGCTATGGACAATGAGCTTGAGATCATTCCCGTGCTGAACAAGATCGACTTACCAAGTGCCGATATCGTGGGCGTGAAGCATCAGGTTGAAGAAGCACTGGCGATTCCGATGGACGATTGCGGCATGGTCTCCTCCAAGACAGGCCTCGGTGTTGATGAACTGATGGAGATTATCATCAAAAGAGTTCCACCCCCGACATCTGAACATCCCGACGGTCCACTCCGCGCCATTATTTTTGACAGTGTTTATGATGTCTACCGCGGCGTGATCGCGTATGTGCGCGTCGTCGATGGCTCCATCAAAACAGGCGACTACATCGAGTACATGGGCACTGGCATTACTACCCAAGTCAAAGAGGTCGGCATTTTCTCCCCGCAGATGAAGCCCGCAGCATCCCTGCCGACGGGTACGGTTGGATATGTCATCGGAACCATCAAAGACCCCAACGACATCCGGTCTGGCGATACGATTACAAGCAAGAACAATCCTGCAAAGGAACCGCTCCCAGGCTTCCGGGAAATCCATCCGATGGTGTTCAGCGGGCTTTATCCGATTTCCACCGACGAATATGAAAAAGTGAGATCTGGTCTTGAGAAACTCAAACTCAACGATTCCGCGTTCTCCTGGCATCCGGAAAGCTCTGTGGCCCTTGGTTTTGGCTTCCGTTGCGGCTTCCTCGGACTCCTCCACATGGAGATTACTCAGGAACGCCTGAGACGCGAGTACGACTGCGACATCATCGCAACCCACCCAGCCGTCGTTTACCGAATCCACTACCGCGATGAACACGTCGAGGAAATCGATAACCCCACCCGAATGCCAGACCCCATGATGATCGATCATATTGAAGAGCCGATGATCAAGGCGACGGTGATTACGCCGACCGACTACATCGGCGACATCATGCGCGTTGTCATGGAACACCGTGGCATTGTCGAAAAGACCGACAGCCTCGACGGCTTACGCGTCATCCTCACCTGCGTCCTGCCGCTTAACGAAATCCTGATCGACTTCAACGACACGCTCAAGAGCGTTTCCCGCGGCTATGCCTCGATGGATTACGATTACTGCGGATACCAGACGAGCGATATCGTGAAGATGGACATTCTGCTCAACTCCGAAGTTGTCGATGCCTTCTCCTGCATGGTGCACAAGGACAGAGCCGTTGCGCGCGGCAAGCAAATCTGCGCTGCATTGCGGGACTCGATCCCACCGCACATGTTTAAAATTCCCGTACAAGCGGCGATTGGGCGCAATATCATTGCTCGCGAAGACATTCGTGCGTTCCGAAAGGACGTCACGGCCAAGCTGTATGGCGGCGATGTCACACGCAAGCAGAAACTCCTCAATAAACAGAAGGAAGGCAAGAAGCGGATGAAGCAATGCGGCACGGTGAACGTTCCGCAGGATGCTTTTGTTTCCGTTCTTCGTAGCAGCACCGAAAATTAGCTAGAACTCGATATGAACGCGGTAACCCCAACAGAAAAAAATCCCATTTCCGCTGCAATCAGCGGTATCGTTACAGAATTGATGGATAGGGTCATGAACAAGGTTCTGCGCCAAGATCCATTTATTCCCGAAAAGCACCATGCAGCCAAGCCGCTCTATGCTGCATTAGTTCCAGACGAGATCTTTAAGGGCGCACATTTCGAGCGCCGTTTCGTTACACCGTTTGGAAACGTCTGGGAGAAGTTTGCTATCGTGGTCGCCAAGAAGCGGCATGGGATCTGCCTGCAAGGGGAAACCCTATCTGGGTTGATCCGACAGGAACGGCTACGTCGAATACAAGAGGTTTTGAGCAAGTTGGAACATCCCATGAAGAACGCACAACGTATGGAGCCGTGCTGGCATGAAGTTGCTAGGTAACAGCGTTTCAGTCCCTGTTGTCGAACAGTTAATTTCGGCAATATGCCAAACGGGAGTTTTCTCCGATGCTACGGATAAATTTCCGCTTCCGTCAGAATCAGATCACGCCTCTTGCAAACTGTCAACCTTATCATACGATGACTCTCCACTATCCGAGAGAAAAAAAACCGTTCAAATGGTGCTTTTTGAGAACAACAGGTCTATTCCGAAACTGGAGAAAAGCAGAGTCGAAACTGAAGATTCAGACGAAGATGCAGAAACAATTTCCTCTGAGGTTCCCCAAACATGAACGCACCTTTCATCGCGGCTACGACGTCACCGCGTCGACACAAAATTCTCGCCGCCATGGGGGTGGATTTCGCGGTATTTCGTACGGAATGCCCTGAAATCCACGATGACGCCGATGCCGTTCGTACCGTCTCGGTCAATGCCCTCGGCAAACATCACGCGTGCGCTAAGTCAAACGCTGCCTCTTGGATCCTCTCCGCCGACACCGTGGTCGAGTTCGAAGGCCGCTGCCTCGGCAAACCTTCTTCACCCGAAGACGCACGTCGTATGCTCCTCTCATTTGCAGGGAAGTCCCAGCACATTTTTACCGCCGTGGCAATGTCCACACCCTTCCACGAAGCGGAGCTTCGCATCGTTGCCTCATCCGTTTCGTTCCGCAACTACGGTCTCGAGACTGTTGATGCCTATCTCGAAAAAGCCAAAACCTTCGACCGTGCTGGTGCCTACGACATCGACACATTCGGCGATATGCTCATTGCCGTGCATACCGGCTCCTACACCAACATTATGGGGCTACCCTCCGAGACCGTACAAGACTGGCTTCTCGCCAATGCCTACCCATTATTGAAAAAGGAAGTAACATCATGAAGAAAATGCTTTCACGCATTCCAACCACCATTGCAACCGGCTTCGGCCTCGGCTATGCTCCCGTTGCTTCCGGTACCTTCGGTGCTCTCTTGGGCTGTGTGCTCGTTTGGGGCATGACAAACCTCACGCTCAGGATGCAGATTATTCTCTGCATCGCCATGACGCTAGCCTGTATTCCAATCTGCACTTACGCAGAAAAGGCACTCGGAGGCGAAAAGGACAACGGAAAAATTGTTGCAGACGAATACTTAACCTTCCCCATCTGTATGCTTGGTATGTACACGCTTTGGCAGGACAACTGGTGGCTGATGCCGATGTGTTTCGTGGTCAGCCGCATCATGGATATTATCAAGCCCTTTCCCGCGTATCGCCTCCAAGCTCTGCGCTCCGGTCTCGGCATCGCGATCGACGATCTTGTTGCGTCGCTCTATGCGCTGGCAGCCAATTGGTTTCTCTATCTTTATGTTGCACCGCACATTATCAAACTTTTTTAATAACGGCCACTTCTAAGGCAATAAAGTCAAGTTGTGTTTCGTTAATAAAAAAACAAAGGGCTATGTTCAAGGAAAAACATGAAACAAACACTTCGCTATACGTTAATGGTGGTACCGCTTGTCGGCGTGGCAGTCGTTTGCTTTTCTGTTGGACGATACACGGCTCCCGTCTCGACTCTCGGCACTATCGTAGAAATCGAGGCACCTGTCGTCAACAACGGCACCGGAGATAAGATTGCCAAGATCGAGCTTCTTTCTAAAAGGCTTTCAGATGCAGAACTTAAAATTCAAGAGTTAAATTCGGAAATTGACAAGCTTCTTGGTAAGGATCTACCACCGCTCGAACACGTTGCCAGTGCTGACGAGAAACAATCCGAAAACACCCGCGGTTCAAGAAAGTCTCGTGAAACTCGCGAACAAGAAATGGAACGCCTGAAGACGGAAAACCCTGAGCAATATGCTGAACGTCTTAAAGCGCAAGAAGAAAGACAAAAGCGCCATCAAGAATTCATGGAAAAACGCAAAAATAGTGAAGACCAGCGCGATGACTTCTTTGCCAACGTGAACATTGCCTACATGTCTCCCGAAGAGCAGAAGGAACTCGCCACGTTCGTGGGAGAATATCAGGAACTGCGAGGCTTGCTTGATAAAAGCGTAGCAGGAGAGGCTCCAGACCGAGCGAAGCTTTTTCAGCTCGGGATGACCGTTATGCAGAAAACGACTGAAATTCGTGCCAGTCTGCTTAAAGCCACAGCGAAAGAAATGGGATACAACGATTCAGAAAGCGTCGAGTTTTCAACATCAATCAACGAAATTTATGGCGCAACTAGCATCATGGGTCCTGGCGGCAGCGGCTTGATTGATATGATGCGTCGCGGCGGAGGCCGTGGTGGCTGGATGGGGCACTAAGATTGGGGCATAGTGCTTAAAAAGTTCCATTGGGTAATTGGATATTCCTTGTTCCCTATTGGATATTATCCTTGTCAGAATTCGGCGTGCCTTTTCGAACAGGCTTTAGGTCGGCGAAAGCTTTTGACCTTCTGGTGTGTCTTTAACCGTCCAACCCATCGTAGCGATTTCATTTCGCAGGCGATCAGACTCCGCCCACTGCTTCGTCGCGCGAGCCTGCTCGCGCAATTTTAGGAGTGCTTCAACCTCGGACGAGACACTTGCCTCGGCACGCTTCAGGACGTTCAAAACTGTATCCATGGCATCAATGGTTTTAAGGATGTGAGCCGCTGTCGACGGATCCAGCGTGCCTGCCGCAGCATCCTTATTCCCATGATTGACGAGCATGTGGACGGAAGCAAGTGCTTCAGCCATGTTTAAGTCGGAGTCGAGTGCGGCTCCAAATGCAACCAGGGATTTTGATACCCATTCTGGAGCATCGCCTTCAGGGAGAGCACCAGTGGCCTTCTCTTTGGCTAAAGAAACAAACTCATCGATTCTCGACAAGGCTGCACGTGCGCCGACAAGAGCATCGAACGTAAAATTCAAGGGCTGACGGTAATGACCGCAGAGAAGCACATAGCGGATTTCACGACCAGAATATTCCTTATCGAGGAGGTCGCGCAATGTGTAAAAGTTCCCTGAAGACTTAGACATCTTCTCGCCGTTGACTCGCAAATGCGCGCAATGCAGCCAGGTATGAACAAACGGCTTTCCTGTTGCACCTTCAGCTTGCGCAATCTCATTCTCATGGTGTGGAAATAAATTATCAATTCCGCCAGTATGGATATCAAAACTCTCGCCGAGATACTTCATGGACATTGCGGAACACTCAATATGCCAGCCGGGACGTCCCCTGCCCCAAGGTGAATTCCACGCAATATCCCCATCCTTATCATCCCACGCCTTCCACACAGCGAAATCGCCAACGGCTTCTTTCTCGTACTCGTCATTCGAGATACGAACGCCGGAACGCATACCTTCTCGGTCGAGACGCGCTAGCTTACCGTATTCCTTGAACTTCGAGACACTGAAATAGACGGACTTGTCGTCGGACTGGTAAGCAAATCCATTTTCGAAAAGCTTTTCGATGAGATGGATCATTTCGGGGATGTGATCCGTTGCAGCCGGATAATATTCTGCTGCCTCAATTCCCAAAACCTTGAGGTCTAAAAAAAATGCATCCTTGAACTTTTGAGTAAAGTCCGTCAACGGCACACCTTCAGCAATCGCACCTTTAATAGTCTTGTCGTCGATATCGGTCAGATTCATCACCTGCGTAACCTTAAAGCCACGAAATTGAAGGGAACGACGGAGGATGTCTTCAAACATATACGCTCGGAAATTGCCAATATGCGCAAAGTTATAGACGGTTGGTCCGCACGTGTACAAACCAACTTTTCCAGGAACAAGTGGTTTAAATTCCTCTTCGGTACGAGTCAGTGAATTATAAAACTTCATAACGTAATTAGCGGAGTGAACAATCCCCAACACAAGAAAATCAATCGCGTTCAACCGTTGCAACCGCCTGAGATGCGATACCTTCTCTTCGACCGATGGCGCCCATGCCTTCCACCGTCGTCGCTTTTACAGAAACCGCATCCATGTCTACACGCAACGCAGTGGCCAGCCGACTTCGCATTGCGGTAATATGCGGTGCCAACTTCGGAACCTCACAGATAATGGTAAGGTCAACATTAACGATACGCCATTTTGAAGCGGCAAGGAAATCGATGACGGCTTCAAGTAATTTGATGCTGTCAGCATCTTTCCATTTCGAATCGGTATCAGGGAACAACTTGCCGATATCACCTGCAGCTACGGAACCGAGAAGTGCATCCATCAGCGCATGAGTGGCCACATCAGCATCAGAGTGCCCGAGGAGTCCATAGTCGTGTGGAATTACTACACCGCCGAGGACAAGCCTGCGACCCGCAACAAGACGATGAGCGTCATAACCAATACCTGTCCTAATCATCGAGCAAGCCGTTAGTTAACCATGATCTTAACAAACCAAACAATAAGACCCATGGCGAGAAGGCTGAAAAAAATGATTCCGAGAAGCCAGAATTTACCATGTGCCTGTTTTTTCTTAAATTGCGTCGGCAAGACTTTGACCGTTAGAGATTTCGACGAGAGCGGTTCAATCTTCATCCCTGCTGATTCCCCATGAACAGGAGGCTCAACAGGAATAGAAGTGACGTTCGGATTCTTTACTTTATTCCCAGAGCCACCCGAGCCCACTGGAACGTCTTCTCCTTCCAGCGAAACCGTAAAGTCTCCAAAGGACAACTTGTCGCCACGAAACACCTTCTCTTCGGAGACGATGACCCCATTGACCCGAGTGCCATTGGTAGAGCCCAAATCGCGAACGACATAGAAATCTTGGCCCTTTTTAATCGAACAGTGGCACCCTGAAACTGAGCCATACGGAATTACCACATTGGCTCGCTCTGCCGAGCGACCCAGAATTGCTTCCTCATTTGAGGGAAGCTCAACCTGAAAGGCGGATTCATCGCCTTCCGCTTTCGCGATCAGATATGCCATTTTATGCCCTTTATCTATCCAGCTTTTTCAAGCTAAAAACAGAATTACCGTGCCCACTCGGGCAACTCCTTCGGTTGGGCCTGCATGGGGTCAGAAACAACCGGTGCCTCAAGATTTTCAATCTGAGCCGCATCGCGAAGACCTGCAATAAATTCACTTCGAATTTTATTGGCAGACTCTTTGACTATGGATTCCGCGATCTGCTCTTTCACATCGTCGAATTTCACCTCGCCAGCTTCCTTCTTGGAGTCGACCTTGATAATGTGGTAGCCAAACTGAGTCTTCACGACCGGCCCAACCTCGCCGATCTTCTGCGTAAACGCTGCTTCTTCAAACTCTGGTACCATTTGTCCACGGCCAAATTCACCAAGACTTCCGCCTTTATCTTTGCTTGGGCAGTCTGAATTTTCCTTGGCTACCTCAGCAAAATCTGCTCCTTCAACGAGCTTGATGCGAATCGCATCGATCTTCTTCTTGGCCTCCTCATCCTTGGTGGCTTCATCAACCTTAATAAGGACATGGGAAGCTTCAACACTCTCGGGAGTTTTAACTGACTCTGGATTTGCCTCGACAACTTGATCGAATCTCGCCTTCACTTCTTCATCCGTTGGCTTAGGTAGATCGGCAATCTTGGAATTGAGAAGTTTTTCAATCCGAATATTTTTTGTGAAAAATTCTAAGAATTTTTCAACGGGCATATTAGACTCCTCGGCAATCTTTTCGTAAGTTGACTCTCCTCCTGTTACCTTAGCAAAGAAATCGTCGCGCTCCTTATCGGTTACGGTAATCGACTCCTTGTCGCATTCGCGCTCGAGAATAGCCTGCATCTCCAACTGCTGGATCACACTTTTTCGGATGCTCACCTTCGCCTCTGCTTCATCGTCTGGCTTAATCATTTTTTTATTTGCTTTGAAAACGGAAGCGGCCATTTCATCTACATCAGCAGTCATAATTTTTATGGTCTTATCGATGAGCACTGAAACGCCTGCAAGTTCGCCTACAGGAGCAACAGTAACGGGTGCTGTAGTCGTTAGGGCAATGGGTTCCGCGATCGACTTGGCCTCGGCAGCGCAATCCGCTGTTGGGCAGGCATCACCCTCTGCATAAGCGTTGAGCGCGAGGAGAACTCCCAGAGTTCCAAAAACAAATGCGTTAGAAATTCGTGATTTTTTCATTGTAATCTTGTCCTTAGTATAGTGTGTTTGTGAGAATTTTTTAACACGAGCAGAGAATTGTCTACTATTTCATGCTCAAGGTCAAGCTCCTTATGTAAAAAACAGCAATGCTTTCACGGCGTTTTCATTTGGCCTTCCTTCGACGCATAATCAGGCCGAGAGTCGTCC
>CAZKJH010000002.1:0-60991 GCA_964553035.1 uncultured Lentisphaerales bacterium
TTCCGCTTACCCTCGCAACAAACCCTGCCACACCCCCGGTCACTAACCGATTACAGCCAGGCTTAACTGTGGGTGCGCGTCATTGAGGCTGGAATCCTCCGCGATCACCGATCACGGCTACAGGAAGGTCGATGAATCGTGAGTCCGCCCCTCACTCTTTCAGCGATAGATTTTCCGTCGCAAGCCAGACATCGGCCATGCGAGAGCCCAATTCCAGTTTGGCAGACTTGTTGAGGTGCAATTGATCATAGAGTTGGGGGCGTAAGTCCAGCGTGTTGATGTAGAGGAAGGTAGGATCGGTCTCGGACAGTCTGGATTGCTGTTCACGGACGATGTCACGACTTTCTCCGGCGGCGGCAATGCCACCCACTAATACCTTCATGCTCTGGGCATGCGGCAGGTCTGTCCGCAAATTTTCGGCAAGAAGGCGCAACCGCTCACCAGACACCTCGGCTGCGGCCTCGGAATCGCTCTCCCCTTGGACATACAAGAGAGCGGAGATGTCGAAGTCTGTGCCTGTCGGCAATGCGGACAGAGCTTGACGGACTGTTTGCAAGATGTGCCGATACATCTCTCCATCCTTAAGCCAATGTTCATTTCCTCCGCCCCCGCGGCTGGCCTTGACGATAAGAATATTGGTGACACCTGCCGCCATCAGCCGTCGACCGAACCCTATTTCAGGTCCCCAGAACAGCGGATTCTTTCCCTCGCCCTGCTGCGCTTGAAGATTGGTTATCTTCCCACCAGAGTCGCCGTACAACACGGATAGACCGTCGCCGGCACGCGTAGACCGATTGCACCAAAAAAATGGAATGCTACCGTCGAGCGGATCCTCGCCGGGTGACACATCCTTCTCCTCTGGGTCAGCCGTGGTGCCGAGACTATTGGACTGTCCGGTCAGAACGAAGACCTTGAGGTGCTTGGCGATGGTGACATCGGATCGAGGGCAGTCTTCCGGTTCGCCACCCTGAGCGACCTTTGCATTCAGACCGATCATGGCCATACAAAACATCCAGTATTTTTTAATTCGGTTGGTAATTTTCAAGCAACGACTGAAATACGGCATGGGTTTTTATATCCAGTGTATCACGACGTTTGTCAAGAACTCGATTCAACAGTGACGAGCATAGCTGAGTTCTAAACGGCTTGTCAAACATTTTTGATTCCCACCCACGTCTGGCAAGACTCTCGCGTGCTATTTATGGGCTTATTGACTCGCAATTAGAATCCAATAGCCTTATATTAAGGTTGTGAATTCCGTTTGTTTTGTCACTTCGGTTTTTTATTATGAACAAAGACCCCTATCAGATTAAGACGACATTAAGCTCCAATGGTGAATTCCATACTTATTGGAGCCTAGAGAAACTTGAATCATCTGGCCTCCCGGTTAAGCACCTGCCCTTTTCAATCAGAATTTTACTGGAAAATGCTTTAAGAAATTTTGACGATTTCGCTATTACCCGAGATCATTTAAAAACGCTTCTGGGGTGGACTCCAACACCCGTGGACAAGGATATTCCTTATAAGCCTGCACGTGTGTTGATGCAGGATTTTACAGGAGTGCCAGCGGTTGTCGATATTGCTTCGTTACGATCTGAGGCGAACCGAAAGGGTAAGGATGCCAGCAAAATCAATCCGTTGATTCCCGTTGACTTAATCATCGATCACTCGGTTCAAGTCGATTATTTTGGGACGAATTATAGTTACCAAAAGAATGTCGAAAAAGAATACGAACGGAACTCCGAACGCTATACATTTTTGAAATGGGCTCAAAAAACGTTCGCTAATTTTTCGCTTGTCCCTCCAGGAATGGGAATCTGTCATCAGGTCAATCTCGAGTATCTCGCTCAGGGAGTCATCAAACGAGATGGGAATGTCTTCCCCGATACTTTGGTTGGGACAGACTCCCATACGCCTATGGTCAATGGTATCGGCGTGATAGGCTGGGGAGTAGGCGGTATTGAGGCTGAGGCGGCGATTTTGGGTCAACCCATTTATTTCATTGTTCCAGAAGTCGTAGGATTGAAATTAACGGGCGAATTGCCTGCGGGAACGACTGCAACCGATATGGTGTTGACGATCACAGCACTCCTTCGTCAGCATGGTGTGGTAGGCAAGTTTGTAGAAGTCTATGGTCAAGGGCTAACGAGTCTTTCCGTTCCAGATCGTGCGACAATTGCCAATATGTCTCCAGAGTTTGGGTGCACCGTCACTTATTTCCCAATCGACGACCGGACGCTGGACTATATGCGCGAAACCAATCGCTCTACCGAGCAAATCCAGTTGGTGGAGGATTACTGCAAAGCCAACATGCTTTGGAGAGAAGGCGAAGATCTAATTCACTATAGTTCTGTTGTTGAGCTGGATTTAGGGACTATAGAAGCGACTGTGTCTGGCCCTAAAAAACCTCAGGATAAAATTTTGGTCAGCGCTTTTAAATCTAAATTCGCAACGGTGCTGGAAGACTTCCACCGGGATGGTTTGCAAACCGTTTCCGTCGAATTACACAATGAAAAATTTGACCTGCATGATGGATCCATTGTGATTGCAGCAATCACGTCCTGTACGAACACCTCCAATCCATCCGTCATGCTGGGAGCTGGTTTAGTGGCAAGAAAAGCCCGAGAGCTTGGACTGAATGTTAAGCCCTGGGTCAAAACCTCTTTGGCACCAGGGTCAAAAGTAGTCACGGATTACTTGGAGAAAGCAGATTTATTGAAAGACTTGGAGGCCTTAAAATTTCATACCGTAGGATACGGCTGTACTTCCTGTATAGGAAACTCGGGGCCGTTGCCACAGCATATCGCAAAAGCAGTAGAAGACAATGATCTGGTTGTTGCCTCGGTGCTTTCGGGCAATAGAAATTTCGAAGCTCGAGTCCATCCACAGGTGAAAATGAATTACCTGATGTCTCCCTTGTTAGTCGTGGTCTATGCGATTGCTGGAAGGGTTGATATCGATTTATACAAGGAACCGGTTGGATATGACCCCAATCTAGAGCCCGTCTTTCTTAAGGATATTTGGCCGACGCGCGAAGAGATTGAAGCGATTTCTAAAGAGGTTCTTTCTCCAGATGATTACCAAAAGAGTTACGGAACGATCTTCGAAGGGAATGCGTTCTGGAAAGAGCTTAAATCGAGTGAAGGAGAAGTTTATCCGTGGGATGAGAGCAGCACCTATATCAATGAAGCTCCCTTCTTCAAAGGCATTTCGACTGAAGTTCCAGAAGCAAAGAACATTGTGAATGCCAGGGTTTTATTGAAACTGGGTGATTCGATTACGACCGACCATATTTCTCCAGCAGGCTCATTCGGATCTAGCTCACCTGCAGGTATTTACTTGAAGGGACGGGGTGTAGAGCAGTCAGATTTCAACTCATACGGCTCGAGAAGAGGCAATGACGAAGTGATGGTGCGAGGGACCTTTGCAAATGTACGAATCAAGAACGAATTGAGTAATCGAGAAGGAGGCTTCACGACCTATATCCCTACAGGAGAAGCGATGAGCGTTTTTGACGCTTCTGAGAAATATAGGGTAACGCATACCCCCCTGATTGTATTGGCGGGTAAAGAATACGGATCAGGATCTTCCAGAGACTGGGCTGCTAAAGGAGCCAATTTGCTCGGGGTCAAGGCAGTGATTGCTGAAAGTTACGAACGTATTCACAGAAGTAATCTTGTCGGAATGGGTGTGCTACCCCTTCAGTATTCCGCTGGCGAAAACGCCCACAACTTAAAACTTACTGGAAAAGAGGAATACACCATTCTAGGATTAGAAGCAGGCTTAACTCCTCATCAAGAGTTTCAGATTAAAATTAAAACTGATTCTGGAGAAGCGCGAATCATCATCATACTTTCCCGACTCGATTCTGAAATAGAAATCGCGTACTTTAAGCATGGGGGAATTTTGAACTATGTGCTGAGAAATTTTTTGAAGATCGAAAATTGAATCTTACTGAACATGTAGAATCCCGACACGTAGCCCTCTGGAAATGTCAACACGTTACCCGTTTTCGACGCGCATTAAAAAACAAATTCGTCCGAACCGCTATCCGTGAGGCAAATCCTTTACAGAAATATCATTTTAGGCTACTATTTGTTATTCGAACTGTATGGAGGTCTAATGACATTAAAAAATAGCACAGCCGCTTTATCCGACGCTAACTCAGAAATACCCCTTGTAGTTGATCAGGAAACGTTGGAAATTGAAGTGACCTCAAGGTGGGACTGGATTATAGCTGGGATTATCTCCTCCGTCATGTTTGGACTCTATTTTCTGACCGCTTCGCGGTGGGCCTTCCCGGGAGAATCGTCTGGCCTTCTTGCCATTCTTACGGGAGCCAGAGTGAACGTCATGTCGGATAATTTCTTGTGGCAGAAAATTTTGGGAACTGTCACGTCGCTCGCAGGGCCTCACCATGCCGTTGAAGCAGCCACGGTGACCTGTATGCTCTTCTCTGCCATTTCCTTAGGGCTAACCTATTTAGTCTCCACTGCCGTCTTCGAAATTCTTATCGACAAGAAGCTTATCGACCCAAAATCCAGAGCTCGGAAATTCCATGCTGATTTCGCCGCCAGGCTCGGTGGTATGGTCACCACACTGACCCTTGCGTTCAGTGCACCATTCTGGGTGGCCGCATCGCGCGTAAACTTCTATTCCATCTATCTACTCTGGATGCTCGCAGCCGCTTACTTGATGCTAAGGTTCATGGCTGATGGCCGTTCGGGATATCTCTATGCCTTCTGTTTTTTGTACGGAATGGGCATGAGCCAGTCTTCTGTCATGATCCAATTCTCTCCTGTTTTTGTGCTCATGGCAATTATGGGAATGATACGCTTCGGCAAGTATAACTATGTGACTGGGAGCTTAGCCTTAGTCATTCTCGGCATAGGACTGATTCTCATGCTAATGCTATCCGTCAATTCCTTTGTCAATACCCCAGGATATGTACTACAGGAATATTGGGGGAAATCGCTTGTTGCGGAGACCCTGATCCGCAGTCTCTTTAGTAAAGTCTTTAACGGTCTCCCCCGAAATGGATGGCTCATCATTGTAGGGCTCGTAATCCTCCCTTGGATTGCTTTTTTAATCATAGCGGCCAGAACACTTAATGGCGAACATGGTCCTGCGATTACAGGCTTGAATCTCGCAATTCTCATTGTAACGCTTACAGTCGTCCTTGATTCCCGTGTCTCCCCTTGGGAGTTTTTCGGTTTTTCTGCGGAACAAATCGTCACCTACACGATGACGTCCATGACATTTGGCTATTGCATAACGGTAGCTTATATGCGCACGATCAATTTGCTCTCATCGGAGGTAGAATCGAAGGTTGCCCAGATCGGTGCACGCATACTCAGAATTGCCATTCTTTCATTCGTCACCGTCATACTAATCATTGAGATCTCATCAAGCTACGTCCATGCTGAAACGCGGAACACAACGTTTATTTCCACGTACGTAGATCGCCTGATCGACAATCTCGACGGACGCAACTGGATTGTGACGGATGGCGTATTTGATGACATGATTTTACTCCGCGGAATCGAACGCGGCCTTACGCTGAACCTCCTCGATATCGGCTCGACAGGGAATAGGGTCTACACGAAACAGCTCAAAGAAAAGCTCACTTCTGCACGGCTGAAGAACTCGTTAGACATCGGCGTTTTTACATTTCTGCAAGAATGGATTGCCTCTGATCCGGACGTATCAAAGAAATTGGTGCTCTGTCTTTTTCCCGATCTCTGGAGTCTCGGTGATTTTCGGATTTACCCACGTGGACTCGCGTTCTTCGGTGGGAACGAGACAGAGCCTGGTTTCGATGGGCAACTTGTAACCCAGGAAAACATCAACAGCTACTTTCAACTCATGAAAGAACTCGACGCAGAACTTTCAGGCGTGTCAGATCGCTCATCGCGCTACATTCTCGCGCTAGCACAATCCGTGAGACGGCGCGTGAGCTTCATCGGGAACAACCTAGGCTACTTCATCGAAACACGCGGTCAGGCACGAGAGGCGATGGACATCTATCAGCGGGTTCACACCTTCGACTCTGGCAATGTCAGCGCCATGCTCAACTATGCCTCCTTGCTTGAACGATTTGGTACAGAAGAGCAGAAACAGGCCATCAAGAGCGAGATTGCCGAATTCAAGAAAAAGCAAACGAAGCCACTCCAGATTTGGGAACTCTCTCGGACCCAAGGCTACGTCAATTCACCAGAGGCATTCTCCTATCTCGGCTGGACGTGGGCTATGTCCGGACAAAGCACCCTCGCCATCAAGACGCTAGGCATGGCCATCGGGAACGATTATGATAAAGGTGTCTTCGGTATGATGATGACTCTGGCCGACATCCATTCCAGACGCGGCGACACCGAAGAGACCGAAAGGATATTTGAGGCGATGCTCAAGGAAGATCCTAAAGATCTGAAGTCGCTCCTTTCACTAGCTCAAATTAAAATGTTTCAAGGAAAGACGGATGAAGCAAGTGCCTTACTTGAAAAGGCCAGGGCCACAGGCGCTCCGAAAGCCAGAATCCTACGCGAAGAAGCCTCTCTAAAACTCTCGATGGGAGATTTTGAAGGAGCGGAAACTGCGCTGAAAGAAATTTTAGCGGCGACCCCGAAGGATGCCGATGCTCGCCTCAGTCTCTACATGACATACGCGAAGGAATTCACTAAAGCCACAGAAGATGAAACGCGGAATGATATTCGTCCGAAAATGCTTCAACAAATTGATGAACTTTTCAGAATTCCAGAGGCGCGCTACTTCCAGGGCTCCATCGCACGCGGTCACATGAGTCTTCTCGAAAACAAGCCCGAAAGCGCACGCGATGACTTTTTAATCGCCAATAAAACCATGTCCGGAATCGTCCCTATTCTCGAACTGATTCTCCGTCTCGACTACAGTCTGAAAGATCCGGGGGCCGCAAAACAGCATGCCATGGAAATCTTGCAAATCGATGTCAATCACCCGTTTGCGAACTATATCATGGGTTCGATAGCCTTGTCGCATAGCGAATTTGAATCGGCCGAAGCCTACCTGCAACGTAGCATTGAAGTCGATCCAAACGTCCTCACCACTGGCGATCTAGCTTACGTGAAGTTTAAGCTCGACGACATTGAGCGCGCTTCCCAGCTCGTCACGCAAGCACTCGATCGATCCAAGGATCTCTACGAAGTCTGGGATACGTATGGACAAATCCTCCTGCAACAGGGAAAACTCGATGAGGCTGAAACCGCGTTCCGAACCGCACTAAAGCTGAATGTGCAAAACCCGATCGTGCATCTGCACCTTGCCCGTGTACTTTTCACTCAAGGACGCAAACAGGATAGCCGAAATATCCTCGAGGGAATTCAGCCCTTTGAAAGTTCGCTCTACGGTGAAGAAAAACGCTACTATAATACATTGTGGCTGGATGTCTTTGGCATTGAAAAAAAGAAAGCGACTCAAAATTAGAATGGAAAACAGCACCGATAATACGACAACACAGCCCAGACGAAAAGGAAGAGGACTCAGCCTCAACTCGGGCGGCTTGGATAGTCAACTCGCCATCTGCGTTTTGAAGGAACAAGGTGTCGAAATAGAAGCCGTGGCGTTCTCTTCTCCCTTCTTCTCCCCAGACAATTCCATCAAAGCTTCAAAAGCTATCGGCGTCAAAGTTCACGTCATCGACTTTACCAGCGATATCGTAACCCTTCTCAAATGCCCTGCACACGGTTTTGGCTCCTGCATGAACCCTTGCATCGACTGCCATGCCACCATGATACGCAGGGCAGCACTGTTGATGGATGAACTGGGATTCGACTTTGTCTGTACCGGAGAAGTACTAGGACAGCGCCCTATGTCGCAGCAGCGGAGAAGCCTCGATATCGTGAGAACAACCTCCGGCATCGGAGACCGCCTTCTCCGTCCCCTAAGTGCCTTGCTCTTGCCTGAAACGGAGCCCGAACGGCTGGGTCTTGTAGATCGTTCTAAACTTCTAGGCCTTTCTGGAAGAAACCGCAAACCCCAGATCGCACTCGCCAAAAAATATGGCTTGATAGACTATCCCACACCTTCAGGCGGATGCAAGCTTACTGAACCCAATTTCACAAGTAGACTTAAAAACCTTAAAGATCACGAAGGCATCGATGATGCACGACTGCTCAATCTTCTCTCCAATGGCCGCCACTTCCGCCTGCCCAGCGGGACTCTAGTAATCGTCGGCAGAGACAAGGCCGATAACGCCATCATCCGAAACGGTATGCGAGGAGGCGATGTCATGATGCGCTCCGTTAACGTTCCAGGACCAACAGTACTCGCGATCCAACCGAAAGCGGAAGATCTCGAGCTCATCCGAAAAATCGGCGCCGCATTCTCTGACCACAAAGAAATCGAAACCGTGACTATTAGCGAAATGCACACGGCTTCGAAACCTGTTGAGTTTTCTATCCTCGCAACGAATCGCGATGCCTTCACGGAGATGATGATTTGATGAGCGAACAGACAACGAAAGCCGATCATCATAACGATCCCCTACCCCGTGTCAGCTTTCTCATTCCCACGCTCAATGCCGAGCAGACGTTGGAATCGTGTCTTGCCGCCATTCGAACACAGAACTATCCACGTGACCTCCTCGAAATCGTTATCGCTGATGCCTGCTCAACCGATTCTACGCTCAAGATTGCCAGAAAATTTGATGTCACCAAAGTAGTGTCGAACCCGTTAAAAACGGGTGAAGCGGGAAAAGCTGCGGCGGCCAAGGCTGCGACGGGCGAGCTTTTTGCACTCATTGATAGCGACAATATCTTGCCCGACGCGAATTGGCTGAAGCAGATGGTTGCACCGTTTTCAGACCCTACCGTTTTTGCTTCTGAACCTCTTGAATATACTCGACGCGACGAAGACCCCGAACTGACACGCTATTTCGCCATGCTGGGCATGAATGATCCACTTTGTCTTTTCATCGGCAACTATGATCGAACGAGCTGCATTACCGGCCGCTGGACTAACCTCAACATGGAAACCTCAGATTGCGGCGACTGGCTTAAGGTTTGCATCCGTGCCGACAAACAGATTCCGACAATCGGTGCGAATGGATTCATTATCCGCAAAACGGCCCTAAAGGGCATCAACTGGGCACCCTACTGGTTCGATGTCGATATCGTCCGCGATGTCGCCCTTGCCGCCACGTCAGGGCTTGCACACATCGCCAAGGTTAAATGCGGCATCGTACATCTCTACTGTCGAACACTCGATGCGTTCGGGAGAAAACAAGAGCGACGCGTGCGAGACTTCCTCTACTTCTCCTCTACACGAACCCGTAAATCTATACCGGGGGAGAAGAACCGAATTTTAAAAGGAATCCTGGTATTTTCACTGAGCACAATTTTCGGTTTCCCACTCATTCTGCAACGCAAACAGGGCATGAGAGTCCAACCCGACAGCGCCTGGAGGATGCATGGTCCCGTCTGTCGCATTACCTTACGGAAATACGCCGTTGGCGTGATCCGAAAACTCCTTGGATTTAAGCAACAACCAGCCTCTCGAGAAAACTGGAAACAGTAGGTAAGCTCACCGCGCGGCTGCGCCGCGAAAAAAGGTTGAGGTTAAATCGATTCAATGCTGTTAAATTCTGAATTTTACAGCTTCGGCAGCTTCCTGCTGAACACGAGCGCTCCGACGATACACAGGCTGCCGCCGATAGCGACGGTCAGCGCGGGACCAATCTGGCTGGCGAGAACGCCAGCAACAAGATTGCCGATCGGCACCATGCCCATGAAGGACAGCGAATAAAAACTCATCACGCGACCGCGCTTGTCGTCATCGACAAGCGTCTGTAGCAGAGTATTGCTGGAGGCCAGAACCAGCATCTGCGACATGCCCAGAAGCGGTGTGATCATAAGCGAAACCGTAAGTGAGCGACTGAGCGAGAAGGCAATCAGCCCACATCCCAGCACCGCCGGAGCAATAGCGATGATCCGGTCAAAACCTAGGACGTTCGATCGACTGGCTAGGTACAGAGCCCCCATCAAAGCCCCCACCCCTGCGCCGGTGACCAGCAGCCCGTACGTCTTCGGCCCACCAGCAAGCAGATGACTCGCAAACACCGGCAGGAGCGAAGCGTATGGAATACCCACCAAGCTTACCAAGGCTATGATCAGGAGTATCCTCCGGATTGATGGAACGCCCACCGCATAGCGGATCCCGTCAACCAAATGTCGCAGCATGGGCTTACGCTCCAACGAAATCTGCCGCGGTTTGATGTGCATGGCCAGCAGGGCGATAAGCACAGCGAGGTAGCTCACTCCGTTCATCAAGAAACAAAACCCTGCACCGAACAGCGCCGTCAAGACACCGCCCAGTGCCGGGCCGATCATCCGTCCGCCATTCACAACCAGACTGTTCAGCGCGATCGCGTTGTTTAGATCTTCAGGCCGATCAACCATCTGAATGACGAATGACTGCCGCGTCGGCACGTCTACCGCATTGACCGCTCCTAGCCAGACAGATAGCGCGATAATATGCCAGATCTCGATCTTCCCGCTCAACGTCAGTGCCGCTAGGACGAAAGCCTGTAGCATTGACAGAAACTGCGTCACAACAACCATTCGATGCCGGTTCCATCGATCCGCCAAAACGCCTGCTAGCGGGGTCAGCACCAGTGCCGGAATCTGACTGGAAAACCCGACCACACCCAGCCATAATGCCGCAGTTCGCACGTCTGGAAACCGTGTGCTCACGAGCCACAACATCGCTGTTCGTTGCATCCAAGTACCGATCAACGAAATGCCCTGCCCTGCAAAGAACAATCGAAAATTGTGGGACTGCAGTGCTCGGGTCATGTTTAACCGACGCAATCCTCTCACCTGACCGGCTGCATCAACATGCATGAAAAGAGGTCTTCCTCGAAATCATCATGGTGCCAAAAGCGTTTTGCTTCGAATATAATCTTGCACGGAGAGATTCTGGCTACGGGCAGCCTCCGCTAGCTCCATGTATTCATTCTGAGAAAAAGAAACTGTCTGAGGAACTGCTCCGGGAATCGAATCCCAGGCAAGGACGATCTCGGCAAGTTTCGCCTCTTCCACACCGAAAGCGCGTAAAACGCCCGCGGCCATCATCTTGTTTCCGCCAAACGCCATGTGAACGCCATCCGTCGTAATCTTCTCTCCCGTAGTTTTGGATTTTTCCACGGCTTCCTGCATCGACCTATTCAAATCGGCCAAGAGGCAGCTTTTTTCTTTTGCAAGTACTCGCAGATAGTCGTTGTAAGCAATTAGTTTCTGATTTTCCTCTCCCTGCTGGTCTTCACGGATCATCGTCGACGTAAGGAGCATGACCTTGACACCTGCTTCTTGTGCACTCCGTACGATTTCCGAAATATTTGTCTTGTAGGCTTCCAGTTGGATTCCTCTCTCACCGTGCCAGACGTCGTTAACACCGCACGACAGGAGCATCCACTGAGGATTCTTAGCGAGCACATCTTTTTCTACACGCGCCAACATCTGATCTGACTTGTGCCCTGAGATGCCAGCAGGAATAATCGAAATGATCACACCGTCTGCTTTGAGCCCATTCGCAACTAAATGAAGATAACCTCCAGGAGCATTGTTGCCCTGTTGAGTAATGGAATCACCGAGGAATGCAACGCTGTCACCAGTTTTAATTTGAAGATCCCCATAGGAAGTAAACGCAAGCAACGCGAGAGCGATGGATAGAATGTGAATACGTGATTTCATGATGATGTTTTCCTGTTGATACTTGAAAGTCTTAAATGATGCGTCAAAGAAGTAAAATAAAAAATGGCCTCAGTGGGTTTTTAACTTGGTTTATGTTGAAGCACACAAGATCAAACAATTTTTTCTAAATGCTATCCGATTCATTTTTATTTCCGATTTGCGTCAAATATACTGCGTTACTGAAACAGATGCAATGCGTTTCTTTATCGTTGGAGAGAAGGAGATAAAAATGACTCGTGATAGACTTGTAATCAACGTTCATCTTCCATAAGCAAAGGACTTCAAATATTCACAACGCATGCCTATACCCCCAAGTGAGCAACCAAATCAGGCGATAAAGGATCTGTTCCTGAAAATAAAGCAGATTGGACAACCTTTGTATCTATTCAACACAGTACTCCCAGTATTCCCAGAAATCACAGTACTCCCAGTTCTCACACCAGCTCTCTTCCCAGAACTCCCCCACGTTCCGAGAGCTTCAGAACCACCGTAGCGAGTGCTTCAATCTCCTCGGGTGTGATTGCGGCCGTCAACGAAAAGCGAATCCTCGACGTGCCTTCTGCAACGGTCGGAGGGCGAACGGGTAACGCATAGTATCCTGCATCCCTCAGCTTCTGTGCACAGGCAATGGTGTCCGCGTTGGAGCCGATAACCCAGGGAACAATCTGCGATGCCGATGGACAAGCACAGCCTGCTTGCTGAACAGCCGTAGTAAGCGTTTTGCCATACGCTACCAATCGTGCTCGGCGTTCACTCAATCCAGACAATCTTTCTACAACGAAGTTCGTCCACTGCAAATTTACCGGTGGAAGTGCTGTCGTGAAAATTAGTGTTCGCATTTTATTGACAAGCCAATCACAAACGAGGCGGCTCGTTATCACAAACGCACCCGTCGAGGCAAGCGCCTTGCCAAACGTCCCCACTAAAAAATCAATATCAACCAACGTCCCCGTTTCTTCTGCAACACCAAGCCCAATAAGGCCACGCACACCAACCGCATGCGCTTCGTCTACATACAGCAACACGTTGGGGAATTCTTTTTTTATTGCGACGAGCGCAGGCAAATTTGCACTATCGCCATCCATACTAAAAATACTCTCCGTCACAACAATCCTAACTCGTTCAGGATGCTGTTCCACCGAAGCCGTGAGCAGACGCCGAAGCTCTGTCAAATTATTGTGCCGAAAACGCACGCACGTTGCATCGGAAAGACGAATGCCATCAATGAGGCTTGCATGAACAAGCTTATCTGCAAAAATTTCCGTGTCGCGGTCTGCAATCGCCGGAAGAATTCCAGTATTGGCATGATAGCCACTGCCAAAGACAAGAGCAGCCTCAGCCTTATAGAGCGATTTCAACGTCGCCTCGAGCCGCGTATACGCCTCCGAGTTCCCAGTCAACAGACGCGACGAGGAGGCGGTTGGGGAAAAACTCTCTGGCGTTAGGGTATCGAAAAACTCTTCGCGCAAAGAGAGGTCGGCGGCAATTCCGAGATAATCGTTCGATGAGAGATTGAGCAGTTCACGTCCCTCGCAAATCGCGTGGCAGTGTCTGAACTCTGCCACAGGAAGCGTGCGCAAATTGCCCGTCGTTCGAAGACGGGCGAGTTCCAATTCCATGCGTTCGTAAAGCGAATTGCTCATCAACACTGCTCCCCGACAACTTTACACATTACGGTCGTCATTTTTCTCACTTCATCGGCTGTGCTGATGTACGGCGGCATGACATAGACGAGTCGGCCAAAGGGTCGGATCCAAACGCCTTCCTCGACGAAGCGGCGTTGGATTATTCCCATGTCAATCGGCTTCTTCATTTCAATGACGCCGATTGCACCGAGAATACGCACATCTGCAACTTGTCGAAGTGCTTTCGCTGGCGCAAGTCCTGTCTCCAGCCACTCAGAAATTTGTTGAACCTTTTCCTGCCATCCTGAAGCAAGAAGGAGTCGCGTCGAAGCTAATGCAATGGCACACGCGAGCGGATTAGCCATGAACGTAGGCCCATGCATAAAACATCCGGGATCCTTAGAAGAAATCACCTCGGCTACCTGGGCGGTGGTGAGAACTGCGGAAAGTGTCAGATACCCACCCGTCAAGGCCTTGCCGATGCACATGATGTCGGGCTCGACACCGGCATGTTCCCAAGCAAAAAGTTTACCTGTGCGACCAAAGCCTGTCGCAATTTCATCAAAAATTAAAAGTATATCATGCTGACGACAAAGCGTCGCGGCGCGACGGAGGTATTCCGGGTGGTAGAAACGCATGCCGCCGGCTCCCTGTACTACTGGCTCGAGAATGAGGGCTGCAATATCGTCCGCCTGCTCTGCGAGGAGCTTTTCGAGCGGTTGAATATCCGATTCCATCCAATCGCCACCAAAACGTGATTGTGGCGCGGGCATAAAATGACGGATCGGCAGAGACAACCCGAAGATTGAATGCATCCCCGTTACGGGATCGCAAACCGACATCGCATTCCACGTGTCACCATGATAACCAGAGCGGATCGTGGCAAAGTTCGACTTCTCGGATCGACCTGAGGTATGTTGGAACTGCACCGCCATCTTCATGGCAACCTCAACTGCCACTGAACCCGAATCAGCATAGAAGATATGCTGCATCGACTGGGGGCCAATAGAGAGTAACAACTTGCCCAGCTCAATCGCCGGTGCATGCGTCAAGCCACCGAACATCACATGCGACATCGCGTCAAGCTGTGTTTTCGCCGCCTCATTCAGAACTGGGTGGTTGTAGCCGTGAATGGCGCACCACCACGAGGACATGCCGTCGATCAGTTTCGTTCCGTCCTCAAGCTCGAGCATGACACCCGATGCACGCCGAACGGGATAAACGGGAAGTGGGTTCGTCGCCGATGTGTAGGGATGCCAGAGGTGATTCTTGTCGAATTCAGTGTTCATGAAAATCAGCCAACCGTATACCCAGCCTCGCGGATGAGCACTTTGTCATTGGAAATCGTCGAACCAATGGTGGTCAACAAATCCCCCACGATAGCCGCATTGATACCCGTGCGTAACGCACGCTTCACACCCTCGGATGAAAGCTTGTCGCGTCCACCCGCAAATCGCAGATAGGCGGGTGGATGAATAAGCCTGAAGAGTGCAATGCTCACTATGATTTCGTCTTCGCTTAGCGGTTTCTGGGTTGCAAGCGGCGTCCCAGGGATAGGACAGAGGAGATTGATGGGGATTGATGACACCTCCAGCTCTTTCAAGGCAAAGGCCATCTCGATGCGCTGTTGCATCGTTTCGCCCATGCCGAAGATTCCTCCGCTACAAATCTCCATGCCCACCCGCTTGGCGGCTTTCAACGTATTGACCTTATCCTCGATTGCATGGGTGGTGCAAAGCTCATCGAAAAATGTGGGTGCCGTTTCGAGATTGCAATGGTAGCGAACGACTCCGGCTTCAAAGAGTTTTGCTAAAGCCGCCTCGTCCATCAGTCCCAGCGAAGCGCATAACTTAATTTTCGATTTGGCCTTGATCGCGCGAACCGCTAAGCAGATCTCCTCCAGCATGGCGGCATCTGGCTTTCTGCCGCTGGTCACCAGCGAAAAGCGAGCAACACCATGGTCTTCGTTATGCAGAGCATATTCAACGCATTTCTCGGAGCCGACAAAGCCATACACCTCGGCAGTCGTGGAATGGTAAGCCGATTGCGAACACCATTTGCAGTTTTCAGGACAGGCTCCAGACTTGGCGTTGATGATCGAGCACATGTCAAATTGCCGAGGCGCCATGCGTTCGGTGATGATCTCAGCAGCTTTGCAAATATCGGCAAGTGGGACATTCTTGTAGATCATCAACGCATCGGACGGAGAGAGAGTCTCACCTTGCAGAAGCTTATTCAGTTGGTATTGGATTTTTATAGTCATGATGACGTCTTCATCTCAGCGGCGGCACTGACAACATAACCAGTAGCGGATACAGTGCATAAGGCTGGTATTATAACGCTTTACGCTACCCTGCTCAATGTTTTTATACTCGTCCCGAATGGCGCTAACTTAAGCCCTGTTTCCAGCTCTTACTCTTAATCCTAATCTTAATCCGTTCTGTTGAAGAGATTACGATTACGATTATGAAGGAGAGATTTCCTTAAGTTAGCACCATTCACGCCTGTTCCCTGATTTTTCCCATGACCACGATGTCTCCAGGCCTAAGGGTCGGAACGAGTATCTCTTGCACTTAGGTCTGGAATATCTCGGCGTCTGTAGCGGCATCCACACTGAGGCAGGCCGTTTCACCGTTCGCCCTCACGGAGGAAATCAAGGTCCTCACGCTCCAGTGTCCGTGCGGTGCGGAATCGTTGGCGCGCATCCCCTTCGTCGCCCGACCATAAAGCCGCGTCATGTTCGTCTTGACACCGGATTCGTCGATGAAAACAAGGCGCCTTGTGACAACCTACCTCCTGCTTCCCACAGCGTTTCACTTTTCGGCGGTGGCACTTCCAGAACAATTGTATCACCCGAAAATGGATGGACGAACGCTAAGCGCCAAGAATGCAGTGCCTGACGTTTCATACGCAACGCAGCGAAGTCTTGCTCGGTAATCGCGTCGTGCACCATGCGCGTATAAATGGTTTCGTCGACCCCGTAAAGCTTGTCACCCACAACAGGATAACCGATGGCCTTGAGCGTGGCACGGATCTGATGCGGACGCCCTGTAATCGGTTCGACCTCAAGAAACGATAATCCGTTACACGTCCAAACGCACTTAAAATTCGTTTCCGCATTCTGTCCTTTGCCGTCAGGTGCACCCTCAACAAACACGCGCTTTTTTCGAACGATGGGGCCTCGCACCAATTTGACAACTCCGGTAACGTGGTAAACTTCGCCAGATGGAGCGAGGCTCCACTCCCCTTCCACAAGCACGAGGTATTGTTTGGAATAGCGACCTGCCATCATGGCAAGGCCACAACGAGAGGCGGTGTCCTGCGTCTTCGCAACGAGCACAAGACCTGAAGTTTCACGGTCAATGCGATTAACAAGGAAAGCATTCGGAAACCCATTTCGTGAAACCAGCATCCGCGAAAGCGAATGCTCGTAGTAGCGCCCCGCAGGATGACACGGTAAATTCCCACTTTTGTTCACAACGGCGATCTGGTCGTCCTCAAACACAATGTCATACGTGTCATCAACATCCGGCTCAACCACCGGCACAGAACGGTACTCGATGCACATACCCTCAACCAATTCCAGATCAGGCGGTGGTATAGCGGCATCAATACTCAAAGTCTCTTCGGCAATGGCGCTAAGCCAAGCTTCACGAGGATACGATGGAAACAGGCTTACCACACGATCGATGAGTGTGAACCCTGCGTCGCAATCTTTTACTCGATACGAAAGCGTACGCCGCCCGACGGGGCTCACCGAAAAACCATCAGCCTTCTTCATACTTCCATTCATTAAGCTTACGATGCAAGGTGCGACGGCTGATTCCAAGCACAAGGGCGGCCTTCGACTTGTTGCCCTTCGCGGCATCGAGTGCCGAGAGAATCTTGCGCTTCTCTGTCTCCGAGAGCGACTCGGTAGGCGAATCTCCAACGAAGTTCGAAACAGAAATGTGCTGTGCATCCACGGCAGGGCGGCTCCGATCCACCTCCGCCCTGATGTTGGCAGGAACGTCTTCAATAGTCAGTACCTCACCATGCGCCAACACGACCATCTTCTCGATAGTATTACGAAGTTCACGAACGTTTCCGGGCCAACTATAGGCCTGAAGTAGTGCGGCAGCATCGGCATTAATTCGCGTGATCTTACGTCCGTTAATTTCGGCGAATTCTTTCACGAAATGATTGCTGAGTACGGGAATGTCATTTGCGCGTTCATGCAGAAGCGGCATGCGGATTGCAACGACATCAAGACGGTAATAAAGATCCTCACGGAATTTACCTTCGTCGACATACTGTTTGAGATTGCGGTTCGTTGCCGCGATGATTCGGATGTTGACCTCAATCGTCTCTGTACCGCCGACGCGTTCAAACTTGCGCTCCTCCAACACGCGCAGGAGCTTCACTTGCACCTCGGGTTCAATTTCGGAAATTTCGTCCAGAAAAAGCGTCCCTCCGTCTGCCATTTCAAAGCGTCCCTTACGCTGCGCTGCGGCACCTGTAAAAGCACCTTTTTCATGACCAAAAAGTTCACTTTCTAGCAAGGTAGAGCTCAAGGCGGCACAGTGCACGGCAACGAAAGGACCGCTGTCGCGTGTGCTGAGTCGATGGATCGCTTGCGCCACAAGTTCCTTGCCCGTACCGCTTGCACCCTGAATGAGGATGGTGGCTTGCGTAGGTGCTGCCTGACGTATGATGTCAAAGAGACTTTCCATTGCAGGAGAACTGCCGATGATCCTTTCGAGACCAAACTTAGAATCAAGCTGCCGCTTGAGATCCCGATTTTCGCTCTCCAAATTGCGCTGCTTAATGGCACGGGCAAGCGTGATGTCGAGATGGTCTAAATTGACTGGTTTCGTCAGGAAGTCAGTGGCCCCTTGCTTCATCGCTTCCACGGCAGTCTCCACACTTCCGTATGCTGTCAGCATGATACAGACAACATCAGGATAGCGAGAAACAACGCCCTTCAGAAGATCAATGCCATCCATTCCCGGCATACGCACATCGGAGAGCATCACATCAACAGGATGCTCCGCAAGCACCGCCATCGCAGTTTGCGCACTTTCCGCCAGATGAACGTCGTAGTCACGCCGTAAGGCACGAGCGAGCCCCTCACGCGTATTCTTCTCATCGTCGACAACCAGAACCGAATACTTAACCTTATCGTTCGCCATTTCTTATCGGTCCTCCATATTCTCACTTTTAGTAAACCGATTCGCCGTCAGCATCCGCGCCTTGCGGTCAGCAATCGGTAGCACAATCCTAAAACAAGTTCCCGCTCCCGGTTTACTCGAAACATCGAGTCGCCCACCATGGTCTTGCACAATGCGCTGAACAATGGTTAGACCTAGGCCGTTGCCTGTCGCCTTTCCGGTATGAAAAGGTTCAAAGAGGCGTGAGAAATCCTCCTCAGAAATTCCAGATCCTGTATCCTTAAACGAGAGCGTCATATCTCTATCATCCGCCGAAAGCATGATCTCAAGGTTGCCGCCATCGTGCATCGCCTGCATGGCATTCTTGACGATGTTAAAGAATACCTGCTTCATTTGCTGGGGGTCGATGAAGACCGCTGGCAGATTGTTGTCGTGCAACACCGACACCACAATTCGATGTTCGCCAATATCCGATTTCATGATCTTAATGGCATCCTGGAGCACCTCCAACATGTTACACAACACAAGCTCCGGCGCACTGGGACGCAACGCGCGGAGAAATTTTGAAATGATGAGGTCGAGTCTCGACACCTCGTCGCGGGCTACCGAAACCAGCTCACCAATTCGCTCTTGATCTTCTTCCGGGAGTCCTCCCAGTTCACGGGACAACAACTGCAAATGGATGCCCAGCGCATTGATGGGATTGCCGATCTCGTGTGCAAGGCTCGCAGCGAGAATACGGATCGCCTGCATCCGCTCTGACTCCACATTCGAGGCCTCGGTTTGACGCTCCCGTGTGACATCGCGTAGAATCGCCACAACGCACGGACCCGCCTCTTCAGGCCCCGCTTCCATTGGCACTGCGTAAATGCTCAACACGCGCCGAGTCGGGTACAAAATTTCAACTTCGCTGGTCGACAGCTTCGCCCACTCTTTTTCCTCCCGACGAGCAAGCCCCTCCCAATCTACTCCCGGGATATAACGCGTGATGGGACGCCCGCGCATACGCGAGATCTCGAAACCAAACATCAATTCAGCCGCATGATTTGCATAGAACAATCGACTGTCGGCTGAAACGACAATGACGCCCTCTTGAATCGACTGGAATAATGTCTCCAAAAGACCGCGCTCCCGCGCAAGATTCAGAAACTGCGTTTGCAGACTCTCCGAATCCAGCCGGTTCATCCGTGCAACTAATTTATCAAGAAAACCACTTTGTGATGACATAGCCTCCTCCTTCAATGTGCGACATAATAGCTCATATACTACACAGAATGTCACACACTGTCAACCGATTGTGGAATCTCTAATAATTTCTACAATCTCACGAAAGCGTCTTCCGAGACCAGCTTCACAGGCCTCGTAAAACCCTACTGCAGCAAGAAATTCTGCACGAGCGGCTGGATCAAATACAATACCGCTCATCCAAGTAACCCATCAGCTTCATCAAATACTTTTGCAGCAGGAATCGGTTGCCGTAGGCCGGCTTGATATTCAGAGTATCGACGCTCCGCCTCTGCCACCCAAGCAGAATCCACCTCCGACAGAGCCTCACTCCCCAGAGAGCTGAGAAGTCTATCAGCTAAAAAAGCGCGCTCATCTCGCGTTAGGCTTAGTGCTTCCTGTTCAACCTTATCTAAAACAGCAATCATTTATACTCCCTTTCTTTATTCTAAATATTCAAGCTCCAAACATCTGAATATATTATATCGAAGTGTCAACTCTCGTCTTCATAACATACGGCAATTATAGAACGGTTCAGAATTATGGGCAAGGGATTTTTGAAAAATGTCCTCTTGACCAAATGGGTCTGAGAGTGATATATTTGACTCTGTTTTACGCCAATATAGCTCAGCTGGTAGAGCAGCGCATTCGTAATGCGCAGGTCGTCGGTTCGATTCCGACTGTTGGCTCCATCACTTTGGCCCTGCCTGGCAATCCGGGTAGGGCTTTTTTATTCAAGAACTAGCTAACAGAGGCATCCGAGAAGGTAGGGAACCATGGCAAGCAAATCAAAAAGCGGCCGATTCAGTCCACGAGGGCTGACCATCATGCATGAAGACCGCGATATGTTTGTCGTGAACAAGAAACCCGGCGTCCTATCCTGCGAGACCGTGAAGCGAGAAGCCCTTACGGCACAAAACGTCCTGACGGACTACATGCGAAAAGGTTGCCAGGCCTCTCGAAAGCAGGCTTTTCTCGTTCACCGGCTTGACCGCGAGACTTCAGGCATCCTGCTGTTCGCCAAGACCTACGACATGCAGCAGAATTTGAAGAACGACTGGAAACAGACCGAGAAGTTCTATCTGGCGGCTGTCTATGGTCGGCCTGAACAGGAAACCGGAATTTTCTCCAGCTATCTAGCAGAAGATGAAAACTTCCGTGTCTTCTCGGTTCTCGACCCGGAAAAGGGTCGTTTTTCACAGACCGAGTACCGCGTCATTGGCGAAATTAACAACATAACTCTGCTCAAGATTCGCCTGCTGACCGGTCGCAAAAATCAAATTCGCGTCCACTTCGCCGAACACGGTATGCCGGTTGTCGGCGATAACAAATACAATTGGAAAGATCCCTTCAAACAGCGGCTGTGCCTTCACGCGAAGTCAATCTCGTTCAATCATCCCTTCAACGGCAAGCGGTGCTTCTTCGCCACGGATATTCCACAGGTTTTCCGTGACATCGCCAAAGGCATTTCCGAAGCGGACTGGGATCAGGCAGAGATGGGGTCACAAACGAACGCGATCAACGACCCCGAATAAGGGTTACACCCGATGCAGGACGATTCATACGACGCTCAGGATCATGTCGGATGAATTCCGGATGTGCCACAAAACTCTCGGGTTTTGCAACAAGATCATCAGCCGTTAAAAAATGACGATCTGGCCCGGCACTCACCAGCATGGGGATGCCATTCGTCCGATCATAGAAATAAGGTCGTCTCCAACCGTCATTCTGAATAACGTTGATATAAGGGCCATGCCAATCCGTTTCGCCCGGATCGGAAATCAAGGCGAGGAGTCCACCGTCGCGATAAGACGGATAGTGGCCGACATCCATCTTATAGTGCTCAAATGCCATGGCGAAAACGGTGAGATCCTTCTGCGTAAGCTGAACTGGATCTTTTTTGCTCCGCTTAACGATGGAAGAGCTTTTCATCGAGCTTGAGACGACCGCCGTCCCGAGGACGGCAAGCCCAACGACAACCATCAGAACAAAGCCTGGTTTTTTTGCCGTATCAAAGACTGGTATTCCACCGATTTTTCGTCGGTCGGTATCCGCCGCTTTCTGAATACGTTCCACAGCCTTGCGTCGTGCCGCCTTACCGGGCTTTGCATATCCTTCTGGAGGACGCATAGCACGACCGCAAGCAGGACATGCCATCGCTGCTGGCGGCCATTCAAAAACGTCCGCACAGTAGGGGCAACGACACTTCGTTCCCTCTCGTAAAGGAAAAAATTGAGCAGAAATTTTCTTTTTTTTTCTAAGGGTCGACATTTTTCAGTGCCAGTGTATCGAGAGCAATCTTCCGGTAGAAGCAGTTCCGTGGGCAACCCTCTGAATTACTCGTATGGCACATCCCAGATGCCACCGCACCTGCGACCGGCTTGACAAGGTAAAGTAAAGAATTCTGCTCGCAATTTACATACGCTTCCACGAGCTCAAAACAACATCCGGACGTCGCGCCTTTCTCCCACAATGCATTTCGAGAGGTGCTCCACAGGATGAGTCTCTTCGTTCGGAACGCCTCGTACATAGCACGCTCGTTCGTATACGCTAACAGCACAACTTCATGCGTGTCTATGCGTTGAACCGTTACGGGAATACAACCAGAAAGAGAATCGAGCTTTCTGAAGTCTAGCTTCAACGTTAATCCTTCTTCAATCTCGTTACTCATAATTGTCCCCGTCTCCACGCGAACCTAAAGTCAAGAAGGCGAACCCTCCGTTCCGCTTTGCTTAATCAATCGGATCAAATCCACTCTTGGTGACGCCACAAGGTGGGCACACCCAGTCATCAGGAAGATCTTCAAAACTCGTTCCCGGCGCAATCCCGTTGTCGGGATCACCTGCAGCAGGGTCGTAAACATAGTCACAGGTGAGACAGATGTATTTCTTCATTTCTTATCTCCTTAAGTTTATATTTTGTATCGCAAAAATGGCCTCAATACTACCATTTTCCAGAACAAAAGGTCAAGCTTTTGGTGCTAAAAAATACGGATCAAAAAATACGGCTCTCGATACAAAATTGACCGAATCGCACTGCGGACAGAGAACCTCACTCCTCACCCGCCGCGCCAAGTGCCGGTGCCATGCCCGGTTCAAAATGCGGGTCCCACTGCACGTCGCTGATGGACGCGCGTAGCACAGGAGCCACATGACCATCCACAAAAACAATATTAACGCGTCCGCGGTGCCTGAAATTTGCTGAAGATGCATCGACGGTTTTAGAAGACTTATTCAAGGACTCTGAAAAAACAACAAACAGATCCGCATGCTTTACCTGAGATAACCGCATCGGAGTACTGAGCGAGACATCTTTTTTCGCCGCGTTAATCCAGTAATTCATGGCGTATGAAAGCGCAAATGATGTTTGGCTGGCACCTGTATAGTTGGCTAACAATTCGGGTTCAATACGTTGACTCGGACAGATGTAAAGGCTTTTACCCATGCCTGGGCAAGGAGCCTTCCCATTAGCTTTAAGCACAGAAAAAGGATCCGCTCCTATATATTGCGGTAGCACGTTGTACCAAGCCCTTCCTTCGTCTCCGCTCGTTCCATCGGAGGGGAAAACACCACGCTTTTCGTCCAAATACATGCCCATCGCAGCTCCCCATTGACGCATGTTGTTCGCACAAGCGGTTTCTTTGCCTTTTTCTCGGAGCACCTCCACCACGGGAAAAGCAAGACCCGCGAGCACCCCGATAATGCCAATAACCACTATCAACTCCACGAGCGAGAACGCTTCTCGATTATAAAAATGATTTCTAATGGAAGATATTTGATGCATAGTAAATCTCCTTGAGAGTTGGTCTGTTTTAGCCGTTACTCATAAAGATGAAATTGTACCACAAAAAAGCTAACCCTGAAAAGCCCAATCAGAGAAGATGTTGCCCACTATCCACATAAAGAACCTGCCCCGTCACGGTCACAGCTCTGGCAAGATAAATCACGGCATCAGCGACATCAGAGGGAATGCAACGCACCGCCAGCGGCATCGGGCCAGCATACTCCATCAGTTCGGGGGACACTGGAGGTATTACAGGCCCTGGCGCAACGGCATTCACCGTAATTCTAGGTGCCAGTTCAAGTGCTCCACCCAGCGTAAACGCCTCTAGGCTTTTCTTCGACAGCCAATACGGAAGATGCCCTTTTTCGGGTTTAACAATGCGCCGATCCAGAATATTGACAACACGTCCGCAATAGTCGTCCGGCAAGATCTCGCTTTCAATGGCAAGCGAGGCAAGCGTTTTCGCCATGATGATCGGCGCAAGGGCATTGACATGCCACATTTCCTCAATATCCTCCACCGCCGACTCTTCAAGGGTGAGACGGGAGAAAATCGAGGCATTATTGATAAGGATGTCAATCCATCCAGCGAGCTCCCACGCCGTGCGCATCACAACTTCCGCTGCATAAATGTTCGAAAGATCGCCGCAGACCAGCCACGATTGTCGCCCCATATCTCGGATCTCATCAACCAGTAACTCGGCCTCGGACCCCGAATCGCGATAATGCACAACAACATCACAGCCTTCGCGCGCAAGTGCCAGCGCAATTTCTCGTCCCAGTCTAACCGCTCCCCCCGTCACAAGGGCTACCTTATCTCCCAGCAAATTCATATCTCACTCCTTTTCTACCAACTCACAAATCACGGTCCCAAATTCTTAATTCATAATTCGTAATTCGTAATTCATAATTCGTAATTAGTAATTCGCAACTCACAACTCCCCACTCGCTACTCGCAACTCTCTTCTCCTACTCTTCCCACGCCGCCCCGATCGCCTCCACCGCAGCATACAGCCTGCCCGTATCAAATGCCAAATCTAAAACCGTGTACCGCGAACGAATCATTTGCGCCGCAATCGCCGATGCCGCACACCGAGTAGAATTCACACCAATCTCTCGCGGATGAATCGGACACCCTGCCACACGAAACATCTCACGCATGCGCGTAAAACTCATGATCTGACGCTCCACCTTTGCCTTCATTTCCTCCCACGAAGAAGCAATCTTCTCCAGTCGTGCCAGCAGTGCGTCACCCTCAAGATACTTTGCCTTCGATTCGGCAATGACCTTCTCTCCACAGACATTGTCCCCGAACAGCTTCCGAATCATGCTCTCACGTTCAGACCATGAGGGATAGCGATTCACAGCCTCGGCTATGTCGGAAGACCTAAAGTCATCCGAAAACAAACTCTCCATCGCCGCAATCGAAGCAAGTGAGCCGATGGCCACCTTGAATCCGTGCGAAGGCTCTGTTCCGTCCGGCCGCTTCACACCAGACATCTCCCAGAGATGCGAGAACATGTGCTCACAACCGGACGCTGGACGCGATGAATTCGCCGCCTGCATCGCAAGACCAGAAAGTGTAAGCCCTTCAAAAAGATCAGAAAATGCCGACCGTTCCCCGTTCTTCAACTCGTATGGATGATTAATCCAACTCTCCAGCGGACTTTGAACCATAGCCCAAGGCACATCAAGAATCGGTTCGTTTCCTGCACCCAGAACATCCGCAATGATCCAGTCCGCTCCAGCGGGCACCTTAGCCACTAAGTCTGCATAGCCTGATGCCGTCAGCTCGTATGGCGCACGCTGCAACACAGCGAGATCCGCCACAATACCAAGCGGCGCAGAACACGGAACCGTCTTCTTAAATCCATCGACCGTCATCGGCGCACCCGAAGACGCATAGCCATCCACAGATGCAGCAGTGGCCACACACAGGTATCCGCATCCCAAGCGGAAGGATGCCACCTTGCAGATGTCGTTGATCGACCCCGCGCCCACGGCAACCGCAATGGCATCCTGCTCCTTGAGATAAGCCATGACCTTTTCAACAGAAACCAAATCGACATGCGGCGGCTTGTCGAAAATGAAGGGCGTAACGATCTCTACCCCCTGAGCCCGCAAGGCTGCATAAACCTCGCGACCCGCGGCGGCAAGTGTATTGCCATCGGCAATCAAGCAAGCCTTAGAACCGGGAAACAATGCAGTAAACATCTTCGGAACCCGCTCCAACATCGCCTCGCCAAGCCAAAAAAACTTGGTTTCAGTAGCACTCAAAAGCGCTCTTTCAATTCTCTCTGTCATCATTGCATGGCTCATCATTTAACCCTAAGTTTTTCATTCTTCTGGCAGCAAAAATAATTGGTATTCGAGTATAGCAGACCCCTTTTGCACTCGCAACAGGATTCCAAACAGGATTCCCCTCCACCCAGCCGCTCCAAACGCTTGCGGGTAAACCCCATAAACGGTACAATACCAACCCTATTCGCATAACACACCGATTACCATGATCGAAATACGAAATCTCACCAAACTTTTTGCAGGCCATTTCGCCTTGCAAGACATCACGTTCTCCGCCTCCCCGGGCGAAAGGATCGCGGTTATCGGCTGCAATGGAGCCGGCAAATCAACCTTGCTGAAAATTCTCTCAACCTATCTACCGGCAACATCAGGCTTTGTCTCCATCGATGAAAACGATCTGCTCTACGACTCCAATGCCATCCGTAAAATCACGGGGTATTTACCCGAGAACGCACCCCTCTATCTCGATATGCGCGTGGCAGAGTACCTCAAATTCCGCGGAGCACTGCGTCGCATGAAGCGACTGCACCTCAACCGCCGATTCCACGAAGTGATGGCGTTCTGCGATCTGGCTCCCTACCGCGATGACACAATCAATACGCTCTCTTACGGACTCCGTCACCGAGTAGGAATCGCCGATGCCATCCTTCATGAGCCATCAGTCCTCCTGCTCGACGACCCCATCGCCTCGTGCGACCCCTACCAAGCAGAAAAGATTACCGGACTGCTCTCGTCAGACAAACTCTGCGAAAATCGTACCCTGATATTCACCACTCATTCACGGGAAACGGTGCAGGCCATCGCCACGCGAATCATCTTTTTGGAACGTGGATGCGTTTGTGCTGACACCACGGACATCGCCTGCCTAAAAAACAACACGCTGCAAGCGATGTTCGGAAAATGGCAGAATACAAACACCCCTGAATCGGAGGCAACAGACAAATGAACCCAGCATTAACAATCTGGCGCAAAGAGTGCCGGTCGTTCTTACGCACTCCAATTGCTTGGTGTGTGTTCGCAGGATTCACCTCGGTTTGCGGTGTTCTCTTTACAGCGGCACTTCGCCAGGCGAACGGTTCTACCGACTCGCTACCTGCTATACTCTGCACCCAAATGATTCTCGCACTTTGTGTCCCCATTGCCCTGTTTACCATGAGCCTGTTTTCAAGTGAAAAAGAAACGGGTACGATCGAAACACTCATGACCGCACCCGTCACCGATGCACAAGTTGTGCTTGGCAAGTTTGCCGCCGCCTATACCCTCGTCAGCATATCGCTTGTGATCGCCTTCTCCGTTTTTCCGGTATACCTCAAACTTGCCACGCCGCCGCCGGCTTACAGTCCTTTGTCACTCTACATTGGGATGGCGACTGTTGCTCTTTGCGCCGCCACTGGCTGTGCATTGGGAACGCTCATCTCCTTGCTTTCCCACCAGCAAGCACCCGCCGCCATCGCGACCCTACTTCTCACATTCGCTTCGGCTGCCGCATTCACCGACTCCATCCCCGGCTTCAACGGGATCGGATTCATCAAAGCCCTTAACGTCGCCGACTTCGCTCGCGGAACAGCCGACACACGCATCGTCTTCGCGGCAATATCAACGTTGATCTTCCTCTTATTCGTTGCTATCCGTATTTTAGAATCTCGCCGCTGGTCTTCCGTAAAATGAACAGAAACCGACTCACTACCCTCATTCTCGCCTTCGTACTGCTCCTCTCGTTTGTGACCGTACTCCTTGTCCAAACCCAGCAACGTCGTGGCAGAGTCAAGACTCTGCCCCACCTCAAGGAGGCCCCACACCCACGCATCGTTTCGCTTGTGCCGTCGGTTACCGAAACGCTCTTCATGCTGGGTCTCGGTAACCATGTTATCGCGCGCTCAAACTACTGCGACTATCCACCCATCGTCACCAACCTCCCTGCCCTAGGCTCGCTCGGCAACGTCAACATCGAAGCAATCGCTCGTCTCAAGCCGGACTACGTGATTCTCTCCGATGCACAAGCGCAATCCAAAGTCCATACTGCGCTGGCGAAACTAAAGATCAACCACCTCGGCGTTCCCGCATCCTCGCTCAACGATATCTACCAAAGCGTTTGGGATCTTGCCGAACGTTTTGATGCAAATCCGAATGCAGAGATCTGGCTAGAGCGCATGAACGTCTTGAATGAGAAGGTCAAAGCCAACGCGCCAAAAAATGCACCGCGCATTCTCGTCTGCGCTGGACGCGATGTCAATGCCTTTGACCGACTCTACATCTCTGGCAAGAACAATTTTTATGAGGGCGTCGTCAAGCTTGTGGGTGGAAAAAACGCCTATTCAGGAGACCTTCCCTACCCCATGATCTCGCTCGAGGGCGTTGTGCAGATGAATCCAGATATCGTCATCGATGTGGTGATCGGTGGAAGTGACGAAGACGTCTTTAATGCGCTGTTTCAGTGGGGAAACCTCGCTACTGTCAACGCCATTAAAACGGGCGATGTACACATTCTTACCGAAACGTGGGCCGTGCGGCCGGGGCCGCGCATTGATATGCTGATCAAAACCGTTGCGGATTATGTCGCTGAGTGGGAGGCCAGAAAATGATCATAGACTTTCATACCCACTGCTTTCCCGATGCCCTCGCGGAACGAGTCGTTCCAGCACTGGCTAAGGAGGCGAACATCAAAGCATTTTGCCCCGGGACTGTATCGGGGCTATGCGCCTCCATGAGGCATGCTGGCGTTGACTATTCCGTCATGCTACAGATTGCAACAAAGCCTTCGCAAAACCATTCTGTCAACACCTGGGCAATCGAACGAAACGAGCCTGGCATTATCCCATTCGGTAGCGTACATCCTCTCGGAGAAGATTGGAGCGACGAACTTGATCGCCTCGCCACAGCAGGCATCAAAGGGATTAAACTCCATCCAGAATACCAGCAGTTCTATGTCGATGCTGATTTCATGCTCCCGATCTACACACGTATTCGAGAACTCGGTTTCATCGTCCTCTTCCATGCTGGCATCGATGTCGGTATAGCACCACCTGTTCATGGCACCCCCCAGCATTTTGCTAACATCCTCGACCTTTTACCCAAAGGACGCACCGTACTCGCACACATGGGAGGCTGGAAATCTTGGGATGACGTTGAGAACCTGCTCGTCGGCTCGCATCTGCTGTTCGACACCTCCTTCTCCAGCGAGTTCATGACCCAAGAGCAGATCCGGCGCATGATCGAAAATCATGGTGCAACTAAAATCCTCATGGGCAGCGATTCGCCCTGGGCAGACCAAGCATGCACTATCGATGAGATCAAACAACTTGGCTTATCAAATGCCGACGAACAGGCTATTCTTGGCGGAAACGCCGCACGTATTTTGAACCTAAACTAAAGGAAACACACCATGCAAATGAACCTACAGCCCTCCTCCTTATCCATGCACCCTTTCACAGATTTCGATAAACGCTGGATGATTCTGAGTGCGGGTGATTTCGCCAACGGCGACTGGAACTGCATGACAGTTTCCTGGGGCTTCATTGGAACGATGTGGAGTCTTCCGGTTGCTCAGACCGTGGTTCGCCCACAACGCTATACCCGTGAGTTCTTAGACAAGTATGACACCTTTACGCTCTGCGCCTTCCCGGAGGAATACCGCAAGGCGATGGCACTGATAGGGTCGAAGAGCGGACGCGACGGCAACAAGGTGGCAGAGTCAGGACTCCGCCCTGTGGCTTCTACAAACGTCGCGGCACCCTCCTTTGCAGAAGCCAACATGATCCTCGAATGCCGCAAAATCTTTCGCCAGCCGATGACACCAGAGGCGCTACTAGACCCACGCGCTACCAGCGCCTATCCAACCAACGACTACCACATCGCCTACATTGGCGAAGTCGTTGCCGTTCATAAAGCCTGAATGGGCTCAACAGGATCCTTCTCGTGTGGGCAACTAGGAGCTGCAACGACGCCGTTTACCGGCGTGGCCCACCGGATGCCGTTTTCGATAACCCGCTGCACATTCACATCGTGGTAGATTGGATAGGTTTCGTGTCCGGGTGAAAAATAAAAAATCTTGCCTAGACCGCGCGCGAGTGTGACACCGCTGCGGAATACGTTGCCACCGGCATACCACGACATGAAGACAATGTGCGCCTCATTCGGAATGCCGAACGGTTCGCCATACATTTCCGTCTGTTCAAGAGCAAATGAGGCCGGAATGCCAACGGCAATCGGATGTGAAGGATCACACGTCCAAACACGCTCTCTTTCACCGATCGCTCGCCAGTTGAGCGTGCAACCCGTACCCAGCATTCGACGGAAAATTTTGGCCAGGTGCCCTGAGTGAAGAACGATGAGCCCCATGCCACCAAGGACACGCGCCTGAATTTTGTCCACAAGGGCATCAGGCACCTGATCATGCGCTCTGTGCCCCCACCAGACGAGAACATCGGTCGAATTCAAAACTTTATCAGGAAGACCATTCTCTGGCATGTCAAGAGAAACAGCTCGAATCTTGCAATCCTTCATCGAAGTGCCAAGCACTTTCTTCAGATAAGCGTGAATGCCTTTCGGATAGTGTTTGCGGCACCGCTCACCATATTCAGTGTCAGATTGCTCATGAATGAATTCATTCCAGATGGTAACATTAGCCATTGTGATCTCCTAGTTTTGTGGGTCTGAAAGGCCAAATACCGCCTCTCAAATTCAATGCTCTTCAGTCTAACACTTTAAGTAGTAGCCTTGCCAGAAACTACCGGTTTGGGTGAGGTAGACGCTGTTCGCTATCCATTATCAGCCTGAGCTTGAATCTCAAGCGTCTTGCGGGATGCGGCTACTACCGTTGCCGTATTCAGCTCAACCGAAGTTCCTTCGATATCGGATAAAAACGAGTCGAGGAAATCCAGACCGACATCCTCTGATGGAGTAAGGATTTTAACACTTTTCTCTGCATCAAGATAAGCCTTGACCTGTGGATCCGTAACACTGAATTCCAAGAGGCCACGCGTTCCCCAAACGGTAAACCGCCAATAGGTTGGCAAGGAATACCCCTGCGAGTTTGGAGCAGAATACGAAACGTCGCCCAGTACGCCACAGCCACTATCAAGTTCGAGCATCAATTGTGCCGCATCGTTGAAGCTGGTGCTACGTACATCAAACGCCTGCCAGGTACGGGCTGCCGCGATACGTTTAACCGACTCGCCCGTCAAAAAGCTCAGCATATCGACTGCATGAATCGCAATGTCATTGATGGTTCCACCGTGTTTGCCGCCCTCGAAATACCACTCCGGACGGGTTTCACGCAACAGCGGATGCTGTCCGTTAAATTGTATTTGCGTCACGCGCCCGATCACACCATCTCGAATCGCCTGACGGGCACAGACAAACGAGGGCGAGGTGCGCAAGTCGAGCATACAGCCGATGCGAAGATCAAGACGTGTGGCCAGTGCCTCCATCTCGTCGAGTTCCGCCAACGTCGTACAGATAGGCTTATCCAAAATCACATGCTTGCCATGAGCTAGCGCATCAATCGCAAGTTTTCCTCTTTTGCCGTAATAGTCACCAATCGCAACAATGTCACACGAAACATTGGCCAGCATATCAGTCCATGACGTGTGGGTAATTTTCACCGAAGGCTGAACAGCCGCACGTGCCGTAGCATCTTCTTCACAGGCCGCGACAATTTCAACGGATGGATGTTGGGCCGCCTTTTTGTACAACGAATAGATGTGACCATGGCGGAAACCCATAAAAGCTATCTGATACTGTTTTTTTTTCATGCGTAAATAGTACTTGAATTGCGCAGCGAAGTCAATTGACGCAACGGGCCATCAGCAATTCTAATTATGGCAAATCTTCTCTGAAGCGGCGTGCTCGGAGAGCCCGCCCTACCCTGAAAACAGTGCAAAATGATGTATTCACGAGGTAGGGCGCGATCTCCGAGCGCGCCGTATCCATGAGTTGTGACCATAATTAGAATTGCTGACGGGCCATATTCACCGTTAGGGGTTAGCCAATTTCCGTGCGAAGCTGCTAGGGCCTAAAACCTAATACCTTCTCTTCGTAATTCGTAATTATTTTTGCTTGCTTTCAATAAAAGGTTGGGTGTATATTTCCTCTCTTCGTCCGAAGTCGGATTATCTCTATCGGGATATGTAGGCCAATCAGAAGAATATATAATGAAAAAAACGAAAAATCAGGAACCGGTCAGTACCACAGAAGTTAGAGATGAAAATTTTACCGACTTGCTTCGTGCGTGGGGTCTCGTCATCCGTCGCTTTTCAAATGTTTATCGCAGTCTTTTCACTAACTGTAAGATCCAGAAAGGACAGTCTGAAATTCTGTTCTATCTCAAGCTGGAAAACAATCAGGTCGAACCGTCGGTCATCGCCGATTTTTTAATGATGCCACGGCAGACGATGACTTCACTGCTCGATGGCCTGGAGCATCAGGGGCTTCTGGAACGTAGCCCGCATCCTTCTGATCGCCGGAAAATTTTGATTAAGCTTTCTGAAAAAGGGTCTGATTTTGCCGATACCGCTTTAGGCTCAATCCGATCAATTGAGGCAGATGCAATGCGGAAGCTTTCCCATGAAACACTTTTAACGATGCTATCCTCGATGGAAACATTCTGCGCTGCCATGGAGAGCAGCATCGCCAGTGAGATGAAAAAAAGAAAAAATGCGAGAGTAAAACACCTCGGTTTGTTGTGTGCGAGTACCGCTGTGGTCTTGCTTGTAGGAGGGTGTGTTTCCTACAAAGGGCAAAAGGAGCGGGATGCGCAGGTGAATAGCTTTATGGGAACGCTGACAGAACGTCGGGAGGCTCTACCGGAAGCTCCGCTGTCGCTGGAGACATCGGTCGAGCTGGCACTGAAAGCGAACTATAACGTTCAGTTAGCTGATCTTGATGTACGGATGGCAGCGTTGGGGAAGAATATTTCTTTTGTACAATTCCTGCCGCAAGTTACTGCCACAGCGAGTTGGACGGGCTGGGACAAGCAGCCGATGATGCAGGATAGCACCTATACGGGTTCGCATGTTTCTATCGGGTTGCCGTTGCTGGTTCCTTCGCTTTGGTTCGTGTATGCGTCGAAGGGCGAGCAGACGGCACAGGCGAGTGCCCGGGCGCATTATGTACGCCAGACGATTGCGGTGCAAACGATGACGACGTACTACAACTGCATGATAGCGGCTGATGAAGTGGCCGTGGTGACGAAGCAACTCGAAACGGCGAAGTCGACCGCTGAGCGTGTTTCTGGTCTCGCCAGTGAGGGGTTAGCGCGCGATTGGGAGGCGAAGCAGGCGGCGGCTCAGTTAGCGGCCCGGGGCGCGAGTCTCGCACAGGCAAAAAGGAACTACCTAAACCGTCAAGGATCACTGCTCAATCTCCTCGGACTCCCACCAGACTATTCTCCTGCGGGATTGAAACTGAGCGGTGAAGTGACAACAGACTTAGTCGACACCAACAGCCTGGAAAATCTTATTCTGACGGCTTTATCATCGAATCCTGAACTCGAAATTGCGGATCGGAATGTGGTGATCAGCGAAAACGGGGTACGCAAGGCCATTGCTGATTTCCTTCCGTCACTGGCGGCCGTCGGCACGCTCAACTGGTCTTCTGACACTCATACGTGGACGGCGAATCGTTCGCTGGGTTTGATGGCGGGGTGGGAAGCCTTTAATGCGTTTGCAAATGTCGGGCTTTATAAGCTCGCCAAGGCGGAACGTACGAAGAGCACGTTGGCGCGAGAACAGACGTTTTTGAGAATTATGCTCGATGTCATGGTAGCACGTCACCATGTGGACACCGCCCGCGATCTTGCTGAGGTTTTATCGAAGACATACGAGGCGGCAAATCTGAAGTACAAAGATTATCAGGCCCGTCAGAAGGAGGGACTGGTTACGCTCAGCGATGCGCTGGATGCGGAGGCGGAGAAGAGTCATGCCGAACTCATGATGCTGCAAAGCCGCTATCAGGAGCGTATCGCCCGGGCAGCACTCAAGCTGTCGATGGGCGTTCTGGACTTACCAGAAGATCAGCGTGGAAATGCCGCTTCGCCAGATCGGTCTGATCGGTCTAATCTCGGAACCAAGTAATTTAAGAGGACATCAACATGAAAAATAGAATACAATACGTGCTCTCAATCGTCGCCTGTGTCGCCTTGCTGACCGGGTGTGGGAAAAAAGAAGTAGCGACGGAAGCGAGGACATTGGCGGACAATGTTTTGAACATCCGTACGCAGGTTGCTGAAAAGCGTGTCTTTGAACGCCGAATGACGGTCCAGGGGAGTTTGGCATCGGACGAGTCCGCGATGGTGGCATCACGCATCGACGGAAATCTTGATGCCGTATTTGTGGATCTTGGTGATGTGGTCAAAAAAGGCGAAACGAAACTCTTCGCAATCGATCCCATTGCCCTTGAAAGCCGTGTGCTGATTGCCGAAAGCAATGTCAACACAGCAAAAGCACAACAACGTGTGGCCGAAGCGACCGCTCGTCGAGCTGCTGCTGAACAAAAGAAAGCCGTGTTGGATTTTGATCGCTATGATCGCCTTCATAAGGATGCCCGCGTTTCCGACAACGAGTACGAGCAGATTGCAATCCAGCGAGAATCCGTTGATGCGGCTGTTGCTATTGCAGAGGCGAACATCGAACTCTACACGCAACAGGTCGCACAGTTTGAGGCCGCTCTCGCCATCGCAAAACGCAACCTCTCCGATGCCACAATTGTCGCACCCATCGATGGTATTGTCGGAGGAAGATTTATGGAGCCAGGCGAACAAGCCAAATCAGGGACACACATCATTCGCATCAATGGCGTACAGAAGATCAAGGCAAGTGCCTACCTTCCTGCCTCGTATTATGAGGATGTCGTGACTGACAAGACCGAGTTCAGACTCTTTGTCGACAAGATCGACCGTGGCCTCTTTAAGGTGGTTACGAAGAGCCCTGATGTAGAAATGCGCCTGCGAACCTTTGAGTTCCGTGGCATGGTGGAAGGTCAGTCATGGGCAATCCCCGGTAAGATGGCCGACTTTGAAGTTGTTTTCGAAAGCCATGAAGGTGTCGCAGTGCCGGACGAGGCCATTCTTGTCCGCCAAGCAGGCTCAATTGTTTTCGTTGAAAATGAAGGCGTGGTACGCGAAGTCGTGATCACGACGGGACTCCGTAACGCTGGTTTTTCAGAGGTTCTTGAAGGTCTGATCGGCGGCGAGCACATCGTTGTTGAAGGCCAGTCACAGCTTTACGATGGCCGCAAGGTCGCCGTAGTGAAATGAGGTAAATTATGTTTCTTGCAACTTCATCAACAAAACGTCCTGTCGCGATGGGATGTCTCATCATCGCCCTCATCGTCTTAGGAATAAACTCCTACAAGAGCATTTCTTTAGAGAATATGCCGAGCGTCGACATTCCCTACGTAACAATAACAACCGTTTGGCTCGGCGCTTCGCCGGAAGACATGGAGAAGGATGTCGCGAAGTACATCGAAGACGCGGTGTCGGGAGTTGAAGGCCTCAAGCATATCAACTCGCTTTGCCTTGAAAACGTCTGCAATGTCGTGGTCGAGTTTGACCTCTCTGTCGACGTTGACGTGGCGGCACAGAACGTGCGCGAAAAAATCGATGGCGTACTCTCCGACCTTCCGCCTGGAGCGGAAAGGCCTGTTATTGAGAAACTCGACATTAACGCCACCTCGGTGGCAACGCTGTTCTTGTCAGGAACCCAAACGGTCGACGATCTCTACGACTATGCGGACAACGAGCTTTCTGATCGTTTCGCCACGGTCAAGGGCGTTGCCTCCGTCAATTTAATTGGTGGCAATCAGCCCGAAATCTGGGTCGAGCTAGATCGCGACAAGCTCGCCGCGGCTGGTCTTACCTCGGCGACCGTTGTCTCGGTTTTGAAGAACAGCATTATGACTGTGCCAGGTGGACGTTTACGCGACTCCGGTAGCGAATATTCCCTTCGCTTCGATGCCGACACGTATACGGTAGAATCGATCAACCAACTCGAAATTGCGGCAAGTAATGGAGCGAGACGCTACTTGTCGGATCTCGGATCCGTCCGAATGGCGACAGAAGAAATTCGGCAGCGTGCCTTTCTAAACGGCGTTCCCGGTATTACCATCAAAGTTGTAAAGAAGTCCGATGGAAACACTGTAGAAGTCGTTAATGAGATCAAAAAACGCTTTGAGCGTCTTTCGGAAACGCTGCCTTCCGGCATGAAAATGGATTGGATTCTTGATGACGGTAACATTGTACAGTCAACGGTAGATTCAACAACCAACGACATTGTTTCAGCCGTCCTCCTCTGTGCTGGCATTCTGTTCGCCTTCTTGATCAACATACGAACCACCTTCATCGTTTCAATCACGATGCCCGTGACAATCATCATCAGCCTTTTCTTCATGAAGCTCGGCGGTCAGACGTTGAATATCTCAACCATGCTGGCGATTGGACTTTCCGCGGGAATCTTGGTTTCAAACTCAATCGTCGTTCTCGAAAACGTCGTTCGCAGGTTTGAGGATACACCCAACAAATGGGATGCGGCTTGCATTGGAACAAGCCAGATGACCGTTGCTGTCCTGGCTTCAGCCGGAACCAACGTGGTGGTGATGATTCCGATTGCGATGATGAGCTCCATCGTCGGACGCTTCTTTGCCCCCTTCGCCTTGACAACCCTCATCGTGAACATCGCCTCCATTTTTATCAGCTTCACATTGACACCCATTCTCTGCGCCCTGTTCATGCGCAAGGAATCCGAAAAGACAGGACCGCTGTCAACGTTAGGACGTAAGTGGGATGCGGGATTTGATCGTCTTGCCCTGCGCTACGGCAAAGAACTTCGAGCGATTGGCAGTCGGCGCATGTTAGCAACGGCAGTCGTCGTCCTATCCATTCTGTTCTTCTTCTTCTCGATGTCATTTGGCATGAAAGGTGTCGGCTTTACATTTACGGAAAGTGATGACTGGGGACGAATTTTCGTACGTTGCGAATTCCCAAGTTATTACAGCCTAGAACGGACAACAACCAAGGCGAACGAAGTTGCCGACATGATGTCAAAGTACGATGATCTTGACGATGTGCTGGTATCTGTTGGTAAAGCCGATGCAATCGGTGGCCAAGCGAATGAGGGCGTATACCTTGCGCAGATCGAGCTCGTTTTTAAGTCTGTTTATGAGCGGAAATGGAAGTTAGAGGAAGTGCTGGCCCAGATCCGCCGCGATCTCGCCACCGTACCCGATGCGATCCTCTCTGCCTCCGTTCCTGGCATCACAGGCGGGAGCGATAGTAGCCTTGAAATGAACCTCCGAGGCCCCGACCTAGATGAGCTGACGAACCGAGCGCGTGCGTTACAGCGAGAACTCATGAAGAACCCAGGAATTGCTCAGCTCGACACAACAGCGCGTGACGACAAGCCGGAGATCAAGGTGATTCCTAATCGCCCTGTTCTGGCGGACTTCGGAATTACGCCGTCAACACTCGGCTCCATTATCCGTGGCAATGTCGACGGCATCCAAGCAGCTTCCTTCAAGAATGGTGACAAGACCATCAACATCCGCGTGAAGTTACTTGAACAGGCTGGAATCGAACAAGTGCCCCAATTTATGATCCCCGGAAAAACTGGGTATCCAGTCCCCCTTGAAACGGTCGCTGATATTCGCAACACCCAGTCGAAGATCATGATCTACCGCGTCGATAAAGAACGCACAGTCAAACTTGTTGGGAATGAAACGCCTGGATACGCTTCAGCAACAATTCTCGAGGAAATGTATGCGAAGGGCGAGGAGATCGGTACAACGGCAGGCATCGGATATGAATTTGATAAATCCGGAACGGCAGAGATGATGGGCGAAGCGGTCTCTGACTTCGGTTCGGCAATTTTAATGGCTATCATTCTAACCTACCTCATGCTTTCCGCAATCCTTGAAAGCTTTGTCAGACCCTTCATCGTGCTGCTGACCATCCCCATGGCGTTGATTGGAATCGCGTGGGCACTCCGGATTTCAGGAATGAATATCTCCATCTTCGTTCTACTTGGCGTCGTCTTGCTGATCGGCGTCGTCGTGAATGCCGCCATCATTATCGTCGACCGGCTCGGACAGTTAATTGCCGCCGGCAAATGCAAACGTGACGCCATGTACGAAGCTGTTGAGCAAACCTTCCGAGCGGTTTTGATGGTGATTGCAGCCTCTGGCCTTGGCATGATGCCGATCGCGATGGCAAGCGGCATTGGCGCGGTCAACCGCATTGGCATCGGCGCGGCTTCTGTCGGAGGCATTGTGGTCTCCGGTCTTCTCACGATTACCGTTCTCCCTTTAGTCTACGTTTTCTTCACTAGGAAAAGTCCAAAGAAAAGTCATAACCCGCAGCAGTAATGATGGAACATCGAACCTATTAGAAAACGGCTCGCCAGAGTCTCGACCGAGTGCGCGTCAAAATAGTTTGACGCGCAGAGGAGTCAGGAGTCAGAAGCTAGGAATGAATGTCTCGAAACACATCTGGTATACGCTTTACGATGTAGAATGCGTCCGCATTCTCAAGAACGTCGTCGAAGAAGGATTAGAGTTTTTCGGCGACGCCTTGATCCTCGCAGCAAGCTTGATGATCTTTCAAAAATATCGCCGACGCAGCCCCACGGAGTGCGAGTAAATCGACTCGTGACGCTACTGATCGAGACGATTAGACTGGCAGTTTCCGTGGAAAAAATCTCTTCTATAATTCTCCCCTATCTTTCTCCCTAAGCAAACTGCTTCAGGTAACGGAGATCATTCGTATAAAGATGACGTAGATCAGTAATCCCGTGACGAATCATCGCGATGCGCTCGACGCCCATGCCAAAAGCGAAGCCGTACAATTCTTCGTCATAACCAATTTTCTTGTACACGCGGGTATCGACCATGCCCGCACCAGCGATCTCGATCCAGCCGCTTTGCTTGCAGACACGGCATCCCCTGCCCTTGCAGAGATGACAGGAGAAATCTACTTCAACGCTCGGCTCCGTGAACGGAAAGAAATGGGGACGAAAGCGAACCTTCACACTAGGTCCCATCATCTCTCGCGCAAAGTGAGCCAGTGTGCTTTTAAGATCGGCAAGTGAAACACCCTTGGTGTCCACATACAGCCCCTCAATTTGATGAAAGTTAGCGGCATGGGTCGCATCGGTTGTATCACGCCGATAGCACCGACCGGGATTGATGATCCGAACAGGCGGTTTACGCGATTGCATGACACGAATTTGCACCGGCGAGGTCTGGGTTCGCAATAAACGCCCGTCTTCAAGCCAAAACGTGTCGCGTGGATCACGTGAAGGATGATGCGCCGCCGTGTTCAAGGCATCAAAGTTATTGAATTCAGTTTCGATATCGGGTCCATCAGCAACCGTAAAACCGAGCTGAGAGAAAATTCGCGTGGTTTCCTCAATCACGCTGGAGCAGGGATGCATCGCCCCGATCTCGTGCCAGGTGCCCGGCAGACTAAAGTCAAAGGCATCAACCGACGCGGTAGTGGAAGCCGTACCCTCTCTCATCGTATTGAGCGCTGACGTAATCTCTTCACGGAATGCGTTGAGTTCACGTCCCATTGCCGGCCTGTCCGCAGGCGGCGTGTCTTTCATGCCCTTCATCAAATCGGGCAAAAGACCATTTCGACCCACGTATTTGATTCTTAGTGCCTCGACCTCATCCGGAGTATTGGCCGCATGGATCTCTGTTAGGGCAGAGGTTTTCAGAGCTGCAACTTCTTGGTCTGTCATTTCAATATTACTTCGATAACCGGCACAAGTGTGTCGGGTTGTATGACCGGAACTTGAATCGTGAGAGAACCGTCCGGTGTCGATTTGACTCCACAACTCTCCGACTTTTCAGTAAAGTGCAATTCGCTTCCATCCTGCAGGAACTGAACGTACTTGACCTTACCAACGAGATCAGGCAAATGAAGATCTTGGAAGGGCCACGAGAGCACATGCACATACAGTCGGTTCGTCATAGGGTTGTAAGTATAGCGGCAGTTCTCGGCCTCTGTAAATGGCGAAGCACCGCAACCATAAATGGCTCGGCTGTTAAACTTCATCCAGACGGCATAGCCGGCGAGACACGTCAACGCTCGGGAATCTAAGTAGCCGCGAGCCGTGGGGCCAACGTTCATAATGAGGTTGCCACCACGTGAAACGTGGTTGATCAACATCTCGACGCACATTCGGGGAGTTTTCCAGCTTGTCTCGTCGCGATGATATCCCCACGACCCGGACATCGTCTGGCATCCCTCCCAAACCACTGGGTTGCCATCCTTGTCCTTGATGCCTGTAGTCGGAGTGAACTGTTCGGGCGTTTCAATGTCACCAGAGCCCGGCAAATCAAGACGATTATCGAGAACCACATCCGGCTGTAATTTCCGAATAAGTTTCAGTAGTTTTTCGGATTCCCAATCTTCATGGTCTTTACCATCCTCCCCTGGATAGGAGAAGTCGAACCAGAGAATATCAATCTTTCCATAGTTACTCAGAAGCTCCGTGACCTGATCGCGCATATATTTCGCGTACTTCTTCATGTCCCGTCCCTTGTTCATCTTCACCTTATCAGGGCTGTCGCGATAGGGGCTAATACGATCAATGACAAAATCGGGATGATGCCAGTCGATAAGCGAATAATAGAGGCCGATGCGGATCCCCTCAGCACGGAATGCGTCGACCACTTCGCGGAGCAAATCACACTTGGCTGGCGTGTTCGTTGCCTTGTAGTCGGTATGCTTTGAATCCCAGAGGCAGAACCCCTCGTGATGCTTTGTCGTGAAAACTACATACTTCATCCCTGCAGCCTTCGCCGCTGCCGCCCATTCGCGGGGATTAAAGAGATCCGGATCAAATAAATCAAAGTATTTTTGATAATCCTCGTCCGTAATGCGTTCATAGTGGCGAATCCATTCATGCCGTGCGGGTAGCGCATACAAACCCCAGTGAATGAACATTCCGAATCTCGCATCAGTAAACCACTGGGTTCTCAACTGTTTCGTCTGCATTTATCTATTCCTAACCATGTGCCTTCTATAAAGAGTTAAACAAGTTCGTGATAATACCCCTATAGGGGTCAATGCGTCAAGCAAAGAACTTCTTTTCGGATTCGCGCTTTTCGGATTCCTTCGCGAATTGTATAGTGAAATGCAATCATCCGTCATGTGGCTCGATAATTTTTCCGTTTTGCTCGATCTCCGACAGGTGAGAAGGACGGCGGAACGGCACAAAAAATCTGTGAGACGATTGACGAGTATGGTGACGTTTACACTTTTCTGTTAGATCGGAGCTGCGCTTCCGCCGTTGCCGAAACGGCGTTTTTTTTGTGCTCTTACCCGTCGGTTTCGGAGTGTGTGTGATGTGTGTGTGAATCACGGGGGCACTTTGCCGGGCGATGGAGCTCCCCGCCACCCGCTTCCAGGTGCTGCCGCGGGGACTCCCGAGTGGGGCTGCAAGGGCGTTTGGGGGTTGTGTGTGTGATTGTGTGAGTGATTTTACCCCATGTTTCACCCTGTAACACGAAAACGCGTCCAAAAGCAAAAACCCCTTGAACGTGTTGATTTTCAAGGGGTTCTGTGTCTTCTAAGTGGTTGCGGGAGTTAGATTTGAACTAACGACCTTCAGGTTATGAGCCTGACGAGCTTCCGGACTGCTCTATCCCGCATCTGAAATTGAGTTGGCGTACCTGGCAGGATTTGAACCTGCAACCTTCTGATCCGTAGTCAGATGCTCTATCCAATTGGGCGACAGGTACGCTGATTGGAACCTACTAGTTCCTGTTTTAACTGATTTGTTCGTCTTTTAAGCATCCCCATCTCGTGAAAACAGAACTAACAGTATCATATCCGTAGTACCGAAAGCAACAAAAAAAACCAGAAGACGAAAATTAAAAATGTAACAAGACTTCCCGCCCACCGAACAGAAAAAGACAAGCGTTTACTTATACCCTCAGTGCTTGCATCGTAAGCGTCCGGCTAGATCCTAAACAAAGCTTCTTCTACGCTGTCCGGTGCTATGCCGAAGAGGCAAGACTTTGTTCCCTTCGGGCATTTCCGCTTATGACAGGGTACACACCCTGCCACTTGTAGAGGAACATGATTGGGGCCATAAGGGCCAGTGCGCTCCGGTGTCGTGGGACCAAAGGGCACCACACACTTGACACCAAGCGCAGCACCCATGTGCATCGGTCCTGAATCGTTTGAAACAAGCGCAGAGCACTTCGAAAGAACGCCAAGCGAATCGACCAGCGAGAATCGACCGCAGAGATTCGCCGCAGCAACGCCTGCCGAGGCGATGATTCGCTCGGCGACTGGCTTATCCACGAGACCGCCGATGATATACACCCTAACATCATGCTTCTCGACAAGTCGCTTCACGAGCTCTGCAAAATACGCTTCTGGCCAGTTCTTACTCTCCCACCGCGACATCGGCGCAACGGCAATGCGGGGTCCCTTGCCGGACAACGGTGCCAGCCCGTCGAGGTCAAACTCGGGAACCGTGATCGGGAACCGTGGCGGCGTAGGCATGACAAGACCCAGATGCTTCACGACATCGAGACATTCATCCACGGCATGACGATTTCGGTTACGGATACCTGCAAGTTCCGTGTAGAAGAAACGAGACCCCTCTCGAGAAAAAGAAGGCCCGATACGTCGCGTAGCTTTCGCAGACCGAGCAACAACAGCACTTTTGAGTAGCCCCTGTAGATCCACAACCAAGTCGTAACGATACTTTCGAATCGTATTGATCGCAGCCAGATACGCAAGAAACTTCGATGGACGCGGCACCTCGAAAACTTTGTCGACACAGGAGAAGGAACGCACGAGCGGAGAGAACGCTGGCTGAACTGCCCAGTGAATTTCCGCTCCGAATTGTGTTTTCAGCTCAGCCACGGCAGGCAACGCATGAAGCGTGTCACCGAGAGAACTGAGCTTAACGACTAGGATGCGCATGTGACGATTTTTCAGCCGTAAATAGGTCCGAGGAACTCGCAGACTCTAAAATCATCGCCCCCGAACCGATTCCAGATCGTCGGACGGAAAATGTCCGATGCGGGGACGTTGTGCATATCAATAGGAATGCGCAGCATCGCATTGAACGTGATGAGATCCGCGCCGATGAGGCCAAGGCTGTTGGCATCATGATTGGGGCCGATCTTGTCCATATACTCGAACGAGGTCATGCCAAACGGCGTCCAATATGTTTCCGGCCACGTCGGGTCGGTACGCTTCGAGATAAGATTGGCGACATCCTTGGGAAGTTCAACCGTCTCGCCTTCCACGACGGAGCACGTAAACAGACCGCCGACCATATTGTAGCGATAGGCTGTCATGGGCAGACCACCTGGAGTGCGGTAATGGCTGGAAAGACCATCCCCTGAAAAATATGTCAACGCGGCAGACATGTAGGTCGTCGCCTTTTTGATGGCTGCGAAGGCCTTGAGCTGGAGTTTCTCGCTTGAACGCAATTTGGCCATCAGCGTCTGAATTGGCGTCGAGGTAGGCAGACCACAGATCGCGTAAAGGTCGATGCCATATTCGAGGGCACCTGCACCGGAATTACGTTTGTCGATGATGCCACGCGGACAAATCTTCTCAACGCTCTTGCCACTGGCTTTCTTGATACTGGCAGCAGTCCAGTTGGTGCGGATATCGGCAAACAGTTGTGACATGCCACCCGAAAGCATATTGGCAACAATCATGCCCACGCCGTTCTTAGAATCGTTCTCCGTGGCGATTGGCATGGCTGATTTGAACCCGTTCCAGTCGAATAATGAGCAGAGCAACGACTCTGCCACGTCAAAGTTGGGATTGCCATCAGTCCATTGACGCTGACCCTGCGTACCGGCACCGATTGCATTATAGCCCTGAGCCCACTCCACATTATGTGCGGCCAGCTTCTCATTGCCACGCATAAGATCCTTCACCAGCACAGCAAGACGGCAACACTGCATCAACAGCTCATCCGGCGGCAGTGGGCGATCCCCTTTCCCAAAATCTAACTTAAACGAGGCCTTCATCCAGTCAAAGGCTTTTTTTACTTCCGCTTCTTCGTAAAACTTCGCATTGATGCGCGTATTAAGTCCAGCCATATCAAAGGAAGCTGAGCCGAGACCGAAGGTGTCGTGCATTTCATTGCGACGGACATCGGAACCGATGATGCCCATGGAAACGCCGCCAATGCCCAGATAGTTCTTGCCGCGGAGGTAGCCAACGGCAGTTGCGCACCGTGCGAAACGAAGCAGGCGCGTGGATACAAAATCGTTCAACGGCTCCTCTTCATCCTCAAGGTCGGGACTGTAAACAGAGAAAATCGAACGCTTTTTCTCATCCATCGCGGCGCAGAACGCCTTAAGCCACACGGCACCCGGGCGATCGGTTTGATTGAGACCCCACGCTGCCTGCTGCCATTCCGACGATCCGATTCCTTGACAGGCCGACATCAGCTCATCGCTGTAGCACCAAGAGCGAGCCACCCAGATATTTGCACAAACGCCTTCTTTCGCATACGCCGCTTGGGCAATCGCACCCGTACGGGCGCCGTAGACAATTTCTGGAGCGACAATAACACGAACGGGGCGACCGTCGGGCAGGAAGATATTCTGGGTGATCAGATCGTAAACCTTCTCGGCCATACGCCAGGTCTTCTCTGCATTCGGTTCAAATGCGCCCACGCGGCCATCGGCGACTGGTGTGATTGCAATCGTGGGAATTGGTCCGAGCAAGTCGGAATCAAATTTCGTAAAGACACGTTTGCTTGAAGCAAGGGCGGTGAAGTCAGGTTTCACAGTGCTATTCATAGTTTTTCCTATCGTTTAGTAAGAGCCGCATACTTTTTTCTTATAAAAAGTTTTTTCATTGTATCAGAGGTAGAATGAATCTTCAAGCACGGGATACCCCATAAAAAAGTCGTCAAATCTGGTGGAATCACACCCTATTTCAAATTTTTTACATTTTTTCTATGAATTCGCAAAATAAGGCTTGCACAAGCCCACCTGAAAGATGTATTCTCTCAGACAGAAATGGGATTACTGTATCGATCAGGTGCAGCTAGTCCCTCTAAAACAAACAACAACCCCTAAAAAGAACATTATGAAAAAAACTATCGTATTAGCAGCGATGCTAGCAGGAACGTTGTCAGCACAAGCTGCCTTCGTGGCTTCTGCTGAAAGTTACGGAATTATCAACATTCCCATCGAAATAGGCATGAACGCCATCGGTATTAACGTCCTACCCATGTCAGCAGCATCCAACCTCGTACAGAATGTTATTGTTGGCGACGAACTCGTTTCAGGAGAATCGCAAGATAGTGCTGCCGCCATGTATATTTTTAACGGAACAGGCTACAACATTTATTGGCTCAGCAATACAGGCGTAACAGTAACAAACTGGACAAACGGAGGGTCTGCACCCACCGCAAACCCAGGAACAGGTATGTGGATTAAATCCCCTACCGCATGCACAATCTATCAAATGGGTCTCGTGCCAACAAACGCAACCATTAACATTGCGTGCGCTCCCACAAGCAACACCTTCATTGCGAATCCCTACCCCATTGCCCTAGACTTTGATGGCGACGGCTCTAAAATTAACTGGAGTGGAGTAGCAGTTGGTGCAAAGCGGTTATCGGCTGCCGATCTCATTAGGGTCTGGAATGGCGTCGGATACGACACCTATTACTACTACTACAACGCTGCCGCACCAGCATCAACTGGATGGTATAACGCTTCTGGAGATCATGCCCCACTTATAAAGGCCGGTGAAGGATTCTGGTTCTTCCGTCGTGGGGGAACAGGCTCAGTAAATGTCCCTGTCACCAACCCGTTCGCTCAATAGGCGAAAACACTCCATCCATACTACCAGCTATAGGAACTTAAAACAAAATGAAAAAAATATTATTTTCACTGCTAACAGTAGCGTTGACCTGCGGCTTCGCAAGCGCAATCGGCATCGACTGGGGTGCTGACCAACTTTACATTGGAACCACGGATAGCCACTTGATTGCGGATTCGGGGAATTACGGAATAGGCGCAGGGAAATTCCAACTTCTCTTGATGTTCATTGGAAATGCTGATGCAGCGTCGGTTACGGTGTCGGATCTCGGTAGCCTGTCAGGGGTCGACGCTGGGACGCTTGGCGTTCTTCCCGGTCAAGGGGGCCTTGTCCAAGGTACAGCCAGTGTTGGCTCGTCCACAATCAATGAGGTCAGCACATGGGCTACTGGTGCTAACTACCTCATGGTGCTCTACAACACGTCCAGCGGAAACTACTATCATCTCACAACGGCCACGGGAAACACGACGCCAATAAGTGCTTTGTCTGTCAGTGGAATCTCACTAGGAACCGAGTCCTTTGAATACTTCGTACCCGTCGCTTACCAAGGAGCACAAATCGTTCCCGAACCTAGCACTGCAGCCTTGGCGATTGCGGGCTTGGCACTGCTCTTCCGACGCAAGAGAGCTTAAACTAGTAGTAGAAGTTTTCTAACGCTTAAATAAGGCCGTATTGCGATATCAACGCAATGCGGCCTTTTATACTAAAGGGATTGCAAATGAAGGCTCTTCTTGTTTTTATAGCGATTTCACTCTTTATTTGTCAGAAAGCCAATTCTGCCAGTTTTTTTTGGAACGTCGGGAAGACCGGTAGCAGGCTAAAAATTAACAATACGCTAACAACTGCTAGCACGTTTAATCTTAACTTTAAACTTCATCTGATGTACATCGGCTATGATCCGGCTCCCTACACCTCGACAAAAGGATACAGTACCTTCCTTAAGGTGGCAACAGGCATACACGATGATACTGTAAGTGGACTTATTCAGGGGACAGTCGAGATCGTCGGTGGAACAGAACTCACCGATCGCCAATATATCCCTGCTTTATATGAGAAAGCGACAGAAAAGTACTACTTCATTTCGGAAACGAGCGGCGGCTCCGGAATAGCCCCCTATACGCTAGCTGAAGTCACGGGCGATCCACTGTTTGACATTTACTTCGCCTCCTATTATCCCACATCCTCAACAGGAAATTTCTACAAAGGCGCGGAGATCCCCCCTTTCTGCGGCTGGCTCGCAACCAACAACCTAGTGCAAGCGAATCTCGTAGGGCTCAATACAAATCAGGTCAATTTAGCCTTTGCCGTCAATGCAAACCCCACAAATTTCAACAACGTCGCCGTGTCGATAACGAACTTTGTCATTGGCGCGAGCTCGATGAACGGCAAATTTTCTGCCGTCTCCTACGATGCGCAAAACATACCTTCTAGCGTTATGAAACTCAATGGTACTGCCACGCTTTCGCTCGTCACCGCCCCTACCCTTTCGGGAATCACGAATGCTATTAGCGATGCTTCGGTCAACTTGTCGAACAAGACATTCCAAGTCACGAGGGGTGCCACCAATACCACGGAGTTCTTCCACCTAAAGCTCAACGTACCTAACGTGTGGTAAGGGCGGTATAATGGAGACGGCTCAACAGAGCTGGGATTCTGGGGATAAAGAAGGAACGTAGATTAAGAGAATTATTCCGAGTCCACCGACTCGCCCCCTCTCTCAGCCACTTGCCTGCGTGTACACGCAAGCAGGCAGTAGTGGCGCAGAATATTCTTAATCCACGTTAAACCTAAAAGCGTAGGTTGACTTACCTCAATTCGAGCAATCGCCTCAGTGGTAACAGGATACCGCTGTTGTGTTCAACTGTCGCGCAGTTGAACACTCTTCTTGCAACGTGTTGCCGCTGAGGCGATTGCAATGCGCGAAGTTGTCAACCTACGCTTTTAGGTTAAAACTTGTGGTTGATAGGGGTGGCAGCTCAGCCTTACTCCCTTTGCTTACCCCTTTGAGCCCTTTAAACTAGGCTTAACGCGACGGCTTCAGCAACGCTAATGCCGTCGACGGCAGAGGAGAGGATACCGCCCGCATACCCTGCGCCTTCACCTGTGGGATAAAATCCTTTGGTGCTAATGCTCTGGAGATCGTCGGAGTTACGTTTAATGCAGATCGGGGAGGACGTGCGTGACTCCACTGCCGTGAGCATAGCATCGGGTAAATTGAAGCCTTTGATTTGCTTGGCAAAAGCGGGAATAGCCTCGCGAATGGCCTCGACCGCATAGTCGGGCAAGGCATTGCTGAGATCGCTGAGTTTAACGCCAGGGGTGTAGGAGGGTTGCACGGTACCCAGTAGCGCGGAAGGTCGATCTGCAAGGAAATCTTTGACCCGTTGCACTGGTGCAAAATAATTTTCACCTCCAAGCTCAAAAGCCCGTGACTCCCAAAACCGTTGAAACGCGACACCGCCCAAGGGTCCATCGGGAAAATCTTCTGGCGAAACACCCACCACAAGCGCACTGTTGGCATTCAACTCATTGCGTGAATATTGGCTCATGCCATTGGTCACCACACCCCCCACTTCCGAAGCCGAGGCCACTACCACTCCTCCAGGACACATGCAAAAACTATAAACGGAACGACCGTTGCTGGCATGATGAACGAGTTTGTAGTCGGCAGCACCGAGTAACGGATGACCCGCGTCTTTTCCGTGGCGCCCTTGATCGATAAGTGCTTGCGGATGTTCGATGCGGAAGCCAATGGAAAAAGGTTTCGGCTCGATATAAACTCCACGACGCAGCAGCATTTCGAATGTGTCGCGAGCACTATGTCCGATGGCCGCAATCAGATGATTGGTAGCGATGCGCTCGCCGCTCGCTAACACGATGCCACGGACTTGTCCGTCCTCAATCTCGACGTCGTCAACCCGACTTTGAAAGCGTACCTCACCCCCTAATTTCAAAATCTCGGCGCGCATCTTTTCAACGATCCCCATTAGCTTATAGGTGCCGATATGTGGCTTGCTAACAAACATGATTTCAGGGGGAGCACCTGCTTTGATCAGTTCTGCAAGAACCTTCCGACCGTAATGCTTACGATCTTTAATCTGAGAATGCAACTTGCCATCCGAAAATGTTCCCGCACCGCCTTCACCGAACTGAACATTGGACTCTGGATCAAGAATCCCTTTTCGCCAAAAATCAAAGGTGTCTTTGGCTCGCTCCTTCACGGCTTTACCGCGCTCCAAAATAATAGGACGGAAACCAGACTGCGCCAAGATGAGACCCGCAAAGAGACCTGCTGGCCCCATCCCGATGATGACGGGTCGCGGAGCGAGTATCTTTTCTGGGGCACGGGCCACAAAATGGTAAGACATATCCGGAGCTGGTTTCAGCCGCGGGTTGTTCTTAAATTTCGTTAAAAGCCTGTCCTCATCTGCGCCTTCAAAATCAACCGTGTAGACAAAGACGATAGCATGAGACTTCCGCGCATCAACGCCTCGCCGAAAAATAGTATAGGTAAGGGGAACTTTTTCCGGAATGCCAAGCGATCGGTTGATTGCAAGACGGAGATCTGCCTCGCTGTGGTCAAAAGGGAGTTTTACTTCTGTTAATCTAAGCATAAAATGGGTCGAGTTTGTTTATTAGGCTTCACGGTGCAGATGCAACGAAGCGCGTTTCTTTCAAGAATGTGGATGCAGTGCATGATACCATTACGGCAACGTAAAAACCACCGTAGGTTTGATATCCGTGGGTTTGATATCGCGCTAGCGTGCGGCACTGATTTCGCGCTGGTAAGCTTCGATGACATCGTTGTGTGAAACGATGCCGATCACTCGGTATTGATCAAATTTTGAAACCACAACTAAGCCATCAACATCCTCGGTATCAAGATTGTTGAGAACCGACTGCAGGGTGTCGGTCTCGGTGGCCTGAACGTGGTCACCCAATTGGAGATCTTCAACCATGAGCGTTTGCTGCAACATCGGATCGGAGATCATAACCGATGCCAGATCGCGTCGAGTCACGATGCCGACCAGCATGCCGGTGTCGGATACAACGGGGAAAACGGCTTGCACGCCTTCTACCATCCAATCAACAAGTTGTGAAAGCGGAGCTTGGGGCGAAACGGTTTTGAAAGTACCGATAGCTGCTTGACCTTCAAGCAGATCCTTGACTGTAACGTTATTTAAGACTCCTGCAATCATACTCCCACGGTGTACGGGTGCCTCAAAACGATTGGGGAGTTGACTGCGGTACAGCGAAACTTTGCGAGAGAGCATATAGGCAATGATGCAAACCCACATCGCTGGCACCAGCAGGTTGAAGTTGCCTGTCATTTCGCTAACCATAAGAATCGTGCTGATCGGCGTCTTGGCAGCGCAACCGAAGAATGCCACCATACCAACGAGAGTAAAAGACCCAACCGGTACATCCCACTCTGGAAACATGAGCGAAAACACGATACCAACAGCACCGCCCAGCGCACCACCCACCACGATAGCTGGGCCGAAAATGCCGCCTGAGCCCCCAGAGCCAACAGACAAAGAGGTGGTAAGCGTCTTTAAGAAAAAAACACCCGTGAGCAACAAAAGCGCCGCTTTCGCGGCACCGGGCTCAAAATTCGAAGTCCACTTCAGAGCATCCTGAATGATGCCATAGCCGGCACCAAGCGCAGGCAGAAAGAAAAAGCCGACAATGCCCGTCAGAAGGCCGCCGAGGGCTGGTTTTAGAACGTGCGGAATTTTCAGCTTCATAAACTTTTCATGAACTGAGTAGAAGCACCACGTATAGAACCGAGCTCCGAAAGCAAGAACTATAGCCAAAACAATGTAAAGCAAAAGCATCCACGGCCGCGAGAAAGAATTCAGCGGCGTATCGAACAAAGGATGGAAGCCGAAGATGTGCGAGAAGACGGAATGCCCAGTAACAGAAGCAATGATGGAGGGCACCAGAACCTCATACTCGAGGTCGAGATCGCGATAAAGCACCTCCGCTGCAAAGAGTGCGCCAGCCATGGGTGCATGAAACAACGCGCCGACACCGGCCCCCATGCCTGCAGCCATCAGTACGCGACGCTGAGACACAGGCAACTTGAGAGCCGTTGCAAGCATCGATCCGAATCCTGAACCGATCTGGGTGATCGGCCCTTCGCAACCAGCGGAGCCACCCGAGCCGATCAGAAGGACTGTCGCGATTGCCTTCACGGGAGGGACAACAGGACGAACCTTACCACCACGGAAATGATAGGCTTCAATAGCGGCATCTGTTCCATGACCTTCAGCCTCTGGTGCGAACCTTAAAACGATGATGCTCGAAACAAGCGCACCTAGCATGGGCAAAAATAGAAGAATCCAGCGTCGAGGCTCCCCAATTATTTCGGGAAGATTTTTGAACATTTCAGGTTGGCCACCGGGCACGCTCGGCGTATAGTGCGCAAGCTTTCCAAGAAAGAACCACTCCCCCACTTGCAACATCGAGACAAGAAGCACCGCACCAAGCCCTGCGGCAGCTCCGACAAGTGCGCTGAGCACGAGCGTCCGAGCAATGCCGACACCCTCTTCTGGGCTCGATTCGGAAATTTTCTTCACCCATCCTGAAAATTTGACCTTCACGTTGTCGCCATCTCCTTCAAAAGTTTTGTCGCCGCCTCAGACTGGGCTGCGCGCTTCGTTCCGCCTATGCCTTCGGCTTCAAGATTATCACCTATCGAGACACGCACCCGAAAGCTACTGCAATGCTTAGGCCCAGTTTCCTCAAGCGTCTCATAAACAGGATCTACGAGGTAATCCTTCTGAGCAATGCTTTGCAAATGCCCTTTGGGATTGTCGTTCCACGGATCCTCTTTGAGTTCAGAAAGCTCCTCTGCAAAAAGATTGTCGAAGACGTTGGATACGGCTTCGATCCCACCATCAAGATAAATAGCACCGAGAAGCGCCTCGAACACATCGGCGAGATTCGAGTCACGATTCTGTCCACCCGTCGTCCGCTCTCCGTTCCCAAGCAGCAGGGCATCGCCTAGGTGCAGGCTACGCGCTTTACTGGCTAGAGCCATACCGCTCGCCACGGAGGCGCGCAGCACGGTCAGCATGCCTTCGGGATGCTCAGCATAGCCACGAAAGACGCGGTCGGCGAGTAGAAATCCCAAAACGGAATCTCCGAGAAACTCAAGCCGCTGGTTATCCGTCTCGGTGTTGTTCTCGAATCGATACGACCGGTGGGTCAATGCCGACTCTAGTAGAGCTGGGCTTTTAAATTCGTAACCCAGCGATTTTTGCAGTTCTAACCGTGTCTTCATCAGCAGTTCAGTCGATGTCGTTGCCATTGTTTTATGCCCGGGGATGAAACTCCGTGTGAATTCCACGCAATCTCGCAGAATCAACATGGGTGTAAATCTGCGTCGTGCCGATGTCGGCATGGCCCAGCATTTCTTGGATAATTCTCACTGGGGCACCGTTCGCAAGAAGATGCGAGGCAAATGAATGCCGTAGCCAATGTGGTGATACGCCATCATTCATCCCTGCTTTCTTAGCATATCGCTTGACGAGTGCCCAAATACCTTCTCTCGAAAAACCTTCACCAAACTTGTTCAAGAAGACATGCTGCTCAGATGCCACTGAGTTGTACTTCGGACGTGATTCCGCCAGATACCGCCGCACTGCCGCTTCGGACGTCGAGCCCATCGGCACTAGCCGCACCTTCGAGCCTTTGCCCAGACATTTTACGAGTGCTTCTTCAAAGCGAAGTGAATCGAGAGGTAGGTCTACTAATTCAGAGACGCGAAGCCCACAGGCGTAGAAAAGCTCCAAGATCGCGCGATCACGCAAGCCATCGCGCGTCCCCTCGGGCGGCGAAGTCAGGAGCGAGATGATATCCTTCTCGCTCAGCACATGTGGCAATGTCCTGCCGCGGCGTCCCGCCGTAATCGGAGCCGCGATGTCAACATCAATAAAATTCTCCGACCGCAAATAGGCGAAAAATACCTTGATCGAAACAAGCCGACGAGCCAGAGTAGCATCCGTTAGTCCAGCATGGCGTCCCTCTTCCTGAAAGGAAAGGATATTATCCGTTGTGACATCACGTACCGAAAGACCCGACGCATGTAATCTGCCATGTCTGCCAAGAAATTGAGAAAGACGCAATAAGTCTGACTCATATGCTGAGCGGGTGTTTTTAGAAAGCCCCCGCTCAAAAGCAATGTAGTCGATGAATTGACTAATCTCCTTGGACACCGCATTCCGGGGGCAACTTGGCCGCCGCTTCCTTGTTTGCAGGGAAAGGCCCTGCAGCAAAACCCGCTTGCGCAATGGTATCTTCGAGATTTTTCGTTCCGACCTTCATGGAATCATAGCGAACCACGATTGAACCTGTTGAATAGTCAATCGACTCGATTTTTAGTATATCGCTACCCGGCAAACTCATGAGTGCCGCAGCAACAATGTTGGAACAAGCCGTATTGCGCACACCAGGAGCCACCAGCGTCGCCACTTTCGTGTCGCTAACCCGACATCCAGAAAGGACTAAGGCTGCTAAAAGAGCCAAGATAAAAAGCGTGGAATGTTTCATGTCGGGCTATTATACATTTCATGTCCTTCAAATTCAAGAAAGGAAAACAAAAAATTCAATCGAAGACCGAGATTGTCCTGGCTACGTTCTTGTCAGTTGCAGAGTAGCCCCGACAATCCTGTCGGGGACGAAACCGAGACAGGATTGTCTCGGCTACCTTCCGCTTAATCCATCCACCCTACATCCACTTCCGCTTACGGAAGAAGACAACCATGGCAGCCGAGATGGAAATCATCACGATCCACGTGGCAAGGTAGCCATGCTGCCACTCGAGCTCTGGCATATTCCTGAAGTTCATCCCGTAAACCCCCACAATGAAAGTCAACGGAATGAAAAAAGCCGATAAGACCGTCAGCACACGCATGATGTCATTCATGCGGTTCCCATTACTCGTGAGATAGGTGTCGAGCGCACTCGCCATACTCTCCTCCATCGTCTCAATGCTGTAGATTACTTGCTCCACATGTTCCGTTGCATCACGGAGGCAAAGTTGCGTCCCCGCGCCGAAGAGGCTCCCTTCGGAATGTTTCATGCCCAATACTACGGAACGAAGCGGAAAGAGACTTCGCTTTAAAATAATCATGTTGCGACGCATCTGGTGCATTTCACCAAGAAAACGCTGATCAGGATTATCGAGCACAGTGTCTTGGATCATATCGATTGACTCTGCAACACTTTCAAGCAAAACAAGATAACTGTCGATCACGGTGTCCACAATTCGATACGCTATATAGTCTTCCTGAAAACTCCGGATGATTCCCGCTCCAGTCCGGATCCGTTCACGAATAGGTTCTAACACATCGACGTGTCGTGGTTTGTCACTTGGTGCAGGTTCCAACGTCTCTTGGAACGTCACCACAACAAACTTATTCAACACGATACTGAGTTGATCGAATCCTATCAATCCTGAAGTCTCCGCTTTTAGTGTCCGGAGCACAATATGCATATTATTCCCGTAATCTTCTACGCGCGGACGCTGATCGGTCGTTGCAATATCCTCGACCGCCAACGCATTCAAGCCCAGAACCTCACCCAGCACTTTGAGAAGGTTTATGTCGCGGACACCAAAGACGTTGATCCAGCGCACAACCGTATCGGAATAGTCAATTTTGCGAAGCTCATCGGGTGTTGAAATTTCGCGCTGCGTAAAAGTCTCCGGTGTGAATTCCAAGATCATCACCCGCGCCTTATCCATCTCTGGACGCTCCGAAGGCGGCAGATAACCAGGGGCTTGACCCACCTTCTGACTCCTCGTACGTTTTCTCCGTGATGATATGCTTGCCATGTCGATCTCCTCTTGTATTGTTGCGAGAATTGTACACCAAGCGGATCATGCTCGCAAGATACGATAACGCTATTGCAAAATGAAAGACGAATTGCTATACTCCAAGCCTATCTAAGCGCACTTACCCATGTTCGCATCGAAGGCAGCCCAGAGACAATTTTCTTCAGGATACTACCCATGAAATACGACAAAAACAACGCACTTCTTGAAAGCTCGATTCCCGAACTCCAGCCCCCAATACGAGGCAAAGTGCGCGATGTGTACGATCTCGGCGACTCCCTCCTCTTTGTTGCCACTGACCGCATCAGCGCGTTTGACTGCGTCATGCCAAATGGCATCCCCGATAAAGGGCGCGTGCTCACACAACTGAGTCTTTTTTGGTTTGAGTTTTTCCGTGGCATCCCAAACCATCTCATTACCGCAAATGTCCTAAAATACCCAGAAATTCTCGCTAAATATCGTACAGATCTCGATGGCCGTTCGATGATTGTCAAAAAGCTCAGCATGGCCTCCGCCGAATGCATTGCGCGCGGATATCTCGTGGGAACCGGCTGGACTGAATACAGCAAAAAGGGAACCGTCTGCGGACAGAAGATTCGGGCTGGATACGAGAAAGCTGCGAAGCTCGATAAGCCACTGTTCACGCCGTCCATGAAAGCCGAGCTTGGTCAGCACGATGAGAACATCACGATCAAAGCTCTTGAAAAACGCGTCGGAAAAGATATGGCCGACAATCTCGGCAAATACACGCTGGAACTTTACACGAAGGCCGCCGAATACGCCGCAACCAAGGGTGTCATCATTGCCGACACCAAGTTCGAATTCGGAACCGATGCCGACGGAACCCTCGTCCTCGGAGATGAAGTTCTCACACCAGACTCTTCGCGCTTCTGGCCTGCGAAAGAATACAAGACGGGCTCAAATCCGCCAAGTCTCGATAAACAATTTGTACGCGATTGGCTTGACAGCGTTAACTTCAACCACAATCCGCCCGCACCAATTCTGCCCGACGACATCGTCACCAAAACGCGCGAGCGCTACTTGGAAGCCCTGCGCATTCTGACCGGCAAATAGCCGCACGGCCAAGCCCATGCTGGCCTACTTTATCAGACGCATCCTCTTGGTGATTCCGACATTCCTCGGAATTACCCTTGTTTGCTTCGCGTTGACGCAGTTCGTCCCGGGCGGCCCTGTTGAACAACGTATCCTCGCGATGCGCGGCATGGCCAGCGAGGGCGGAGGCGGCGCTACCACGACCGCTGCCAAGGGTCCATCAAATGTAACGGAACAGACGCGAAAAGATCTGATTAAATACTATGGGTTTGATCAACCGCTTCACGTCCGTTATAAACACTGGCTCATCGACAACCGTCTCGGTATGTCAATGAAATCTTACCAGTTCACAGACAAGACCGCTTGGCAGTTGATCGCCTCACGGATTCCAGTGTCGCTGTGGTTTGGCATCACAGGATTCATCCTCAGTTATTTGATCTGCATTCCTCTCGGCATTGCAAAAGCACTCCGTCACGGCACTCGCTTCGACACGCTCTCATCCATCGTTGTCTTTATCGGATATGCCATTCCCGCCTTTGCGCTCGGCATGGTGCTCAAAATGCTACTCTGCGGCACCGTCGATTCGCTCTGGGATTTCTTTCCGCTCGGCGGCTTCGCCTCGCAAAATGTCGAAACAATGCCATCGTTCTCGCAGTTCATCGACCGAATCTGGCACATGGTGCTTCCAGTCTCATGCTACGTGGCGGGCAACTTCGCCCTGCTTACCTTGCTGATGAAGAACTCATTGCTTGATCAAATGAGCAGTGACTACATCCGTACCGTTCTAGCCAAAGGGGCGACCCGCAGTCGTGCCGTTTGGCGACACGCCCTCCGCAACGCCCTCATTCCCATCGCTACAGGTTTCGGTGGCATCATGACCATCATGTTTGCCGGTTCGGTGATTATCGAAAAAGTTTTTGAAATCCCCGGCATGGGCTTGCTCTCGCTTGAAGCCATTGAAACTCGTGACTATCCTGTGTTCATGGGCATTCTTGCCCTCACGTCCATCCTCGGTCTTCTCGGACAAATTTTATCCGACTTCTGCTACGTTCTCATCGATCCGCGTATCCGTTTTACGAAATGAAAGCATTCCTCCCAGCCACAACACCAAAACGCCGACGGTCTCAAGCCTGGATGCGTTTTCGTGCGCACCGTCGAGGCTGGGTTTCGCTCTGGCTTCTCGTGGCACTGTACGGACTCAGCCTCGTCGCCGAGCTGGTGTGCAACGACAAGCCGCTCCTGATGCGCTACCAAGGCCACACGTTCTTCCCTGCCTTCTCCGCCTATACGCAAAACGACATTCTTAAAAACGGCGTTCATACGCGCATGATCGACTATCAGCAATTCATCCGTGAGAAACATAATAAACTCGGTTGGCGGCTCATGGCACCGTTCAAGTCGGGCGCACAGCAAACGTTCTCGGCTGCCGATATCGAACCGTTCCGTCAGTTTGAAATCACGCTATCGCCATTCACGCACACCGCAGCCGTGCAACTCGCTTCTGACGACGCTCCACACTTCGCATTTGGCGACACCAACTATTTTGCGACAGCAATCGCACAGCTAGACGAAACGTGTAAATCCTCTCCTGCTCTCGCCGAAGCCATTGTCCTCCGGCTCGCAAACAAAAAAGCGTCGGCACTCGACATGCCCTTTGATCAAGGAACCATCGCGATTGCGCCTTTTACACCGCGCTCCACGCCACCGGAAAGCGTGCGGATCATGCTGCGTAGCGTTGAGCGAATCAAGCCGGAAAAAACCAAAGGCTACCACGATTCGGTTAAAAGCGCAATTTCTACGTGGCAGAGTCTTGCAGCATCTGATGTCTCGAATGTCCTCGCCGCCGTTCAAATGGCCAAAACCGAAGAGTGGATTGCCCCAGTCTTAGTTTTCGGCAATCAGGCCACGAATGCCATTGCCGATGTCACCATCGCACTGGAAGCGGTGTCTTGGCCCTTCCGTCCCGTTCCGGGGCACCCCATGGGCTTCGATACTGCGGGACGCGATGTTTTCGCTCGCCTCTTCTACGCCCTACGCACCTCGATGACCTTCGGGCTAGTCCTCGTCTGCGTCACCATGTTCCTCGGCATCATCGCCGGTGCTGTACAAGGCTACTTCGCCGGGTGGGTGGACATTACGGGACAGCGCGTCACAGAAATCTGGTCGGCACTCCCCTTCCTCTACATCATGATCCTGCTCGGCAACACGCTTGGCCGCAGTTTTGGGTTGCTCTTGTTCTGCTATGCTATTTTTAACTGGATCGGTATCGCCGCCTATATCCGCGCCGAATTTCTGCGCCTCCGTACGCGAGCTTTCGTTGATGCCGCTCGCTGTCAGGGTCTCTCGGAAATGCGCATCATGTTTCGCCATATTCTGCCTAATGCGCTTACACCGCTCATCACACTTTTTCCTTTCGCACTCGTCGGTGCCATCGGTTCGCTTGCTGTTCTTGACTACCTCGGCTTCGGCCTTCCTGCCGGTTCACCTAGCTGGGGCGAGCTTCTCAATCAGGCACAAGCTTTCCGCTCCGCCTGGTGGCTCATCCTCTACCCATCTCTCGCGCTCTTCACCGTAATGCTTCTCGGCGTTTTCATCGGCGAAGGCCTCCGCGATGCTCTCGATCCACAGCCTTACTCTAAGATGGAGTAAGGCCGTGGATCGAGGGGGCAAATAATTATTTGCCCCTACACGATTTGCTACGCCCATTCGTACATCTCTCCCACCCCATGCAACCTATCCTAACCATTCGTGATCTCCACGTCGTTTTCGACACGCCCGATGGCATCGTACATGCCGTTGATGGCGTTTCGCTCAGCGTCAAGCCTGGCGAAACGCTGGGCATTGTGGGTGAATCCGGTTGCGGCAAGTCTGTCACGGCGATGAGCATCCTGCGCCTCGTCCCCAATCCTCCAGGACGAATCACTTCAGGCACAATCACCTTTGATGGCAAGGACATTGCCATACTTCCTCTCGCCGAACTGCGCAAGATCCGCGGCGCATCAGTTGGCATGGTCTTCCAAGATCCCATGACTGCACTGTCGCCGCTTCACAAGATCGGGGATCAACTCGTCGAAGCAATTCAGCTTCATCAGAACATGCCACGGAAAGAGGCGCTCACACTCGCCACGGAATGGCTTTTAAAAGCAGGCATCCAAGACCCCAAGCGTTGCTTGAACGAATACCCGTTCCGACTTTCCGGCGGACAGCAGCAACGTGTGATGATCGCCTCGGTGTTGATGACGCACCCGCGGCTCATTATCGCCGATGAACCCACGACTGCGCTCGATGTGACGATCCAAGCCCAAGTGCTGGAACTCATGCGCAAGGCGAAGGGCGATGAAACCGCGCTCGTGCTCATCACACATAACATGGGCATCGTCTGGAACACGTGCTCTCGGATCGCCATTATGTACGCAGGCGAGATCGTGGAGTCGGGTTCCGTAGACGCCGTATTCCGCACCCCACGCCATCCTTACACCAAGGCGCTGCTCGATGCCATGCCCTCGAATGGCCGTCCAGGCGAACCGCTGGCTGCTATTCCAGGCTCTGTTCCCTCTCCGCTCAACTTCCCACAGGGCTGCCGTTTCCACGAACGCTGCACCTACGCCATTCCCTCCTGCGCGATTGAGCATCCCGAGCTTGTAAACCTCGGCACAACGGACTATGCCACGCGCTGTCCCGTCTGGGCAAAACTCGCGCCAAGCACGATCCAACCAGATCTTGCGACACCCGAAGCAAAAGCACCCACCGCGCCCATCACAAGCCCGATGCCATCCCCAATTCTTGAAGCACGTGGGTTACACAAGTATTTCAAAGCTGTTCACGCAGTGAACGATGTCTCCGTTGCGCTGTATGCTGGCGAGACGCTGGCCATCGTCGGCGAATCCGGTTGTGGTAAAACGACGCTCGCTCGCATGTTAATCGGTCTGGAACCTTCGACCGGTGGCGCAATTTTCATCGATGGAAAGCCCGCACCGCGAAGGCGGCCATTTACCATGATGCGGGAATTACAGATGATCTTCCAAGATCCGTTCTCTTCGCTCAATCCACGCATGACGGTCGCCGACATCATCACCGAGGGCGCTGTGGCGCATGGTCTCCTGAAGCGACATAACCGCATTGAGGAAGCACAACGCCTGCTCGCCCAAGTCGGAATGCCCCCCGAAGCGGCGTTTCGGTATCCGCATGAATTTTCCGGCGGACAGCGCCAACGTATCAGCATTGCTCGAGCCGTCTCACTCAAACCCCGCATCATCATCTGCGACGAGCCTGTTAGCGCACTGGACGTCTCTGTACAAGCCCAAGTACTTAATCTGCTTGCGGATCTCCAGCGCGAGCTGCAACCCGCCTATCTTTTCATCACACACGACATCGGCGTCGTTCGCCGCGTCGCGCACCGCATCGCCATCATGCATGAAGGAAGCATCATCGAAGAAGGGCCAGCCGCGTCCATCCTCGATTCACCCACCCACGCCTACACGAAGACCCTACTCGCCGCCGAGCCCCGAATCAGCCTGTAACCAGCGGAAATTTCGTATGAACTACGGACGTCTTTTTGGACACAATTACACAAAACAGGGTTTCTACATGATCTCCCTGGTAACCGAACCACGTCGTGCCCTTTTTTCGAACATTATCAGCGGCCATGTTGTGCGCACCCTTGCCGGCGGTGCCCTGCAGGATGCCTGGCTCAAACTCGGCGAGGAAGCACCATCTATTTCGTTGGAAGCCAGCGCGATTATGCCCGATCACTTCCACGGCACGCTTGTTGTGAAAGATGGAGGAGGAAAGAGCCTCGACTGGCATGTATCCCGCCTGAAGGGCCGTGTTACGCACGCCGTCCGCAAGCTCGAAAATAATCCCGCGCTTCAGGTTTGGGAAGTTGGCTTCCACGACTGGGTCTCGCTGAATACAGAGATGTTCCGGTCGTTTAAAAACTACGTTTCTGACAACCCGAAGCGCTGGCAGCTCCGGCATGATAACCGCGCGCTGTTTATGAAGCACCAGGCGGTAACGCACTGGAGGTTGAATACGCCGCCCGCAAGCGGTGGCGCTCAGCTACTTGGCTGCGGCACGTGTGCCATGCAATGGAGCGCGATGGGGGATAGGGCGCTGCTCGATTACCCGATGCTAATGCCCATTATCATAAGCCGTAAGACCACGGGAAATACGCTCGCCTCAGAAATAAGCCGCATCATCGAAGCGATTAAAAACGGTGCGGTTCCCATCAGCGGCTTCATCTCGCCAGGCGAAAGGGAGGTTTTGAAAAGCATTGTCTCGCTTCCGCGTACGCGCCTTATCTGCATGCTCCCGTATGGCATGGCTGAATATAGGCCAAATGGCCTCGCTGTGGAAGCTATCGCCGCCAGCAAAATGCTCGTGCTCTCCGCATTTCCAGCTTCTGTTCCTCCTTCGCCCATCAGCTACGAAAACTGCCACGCCAACAACGCCCTCGCCCAAGCCATTGCAGGTAGCTGT
>CAZKJH010000002.1:61091-68156 GCA_964553035.1 uncultured Lentisphaerales bacterium
AGCTGAGCACCGTCGCTGTAGCTGAGCACCGTCGCTGTAGCTGAGCACCGTCGCTGTAGCTGAGCACCGTCGCTTGCGCACGGTGTATTAAAGATACGGCGCCGTCAGCGATGCGGCGCACTGCACCACCGCTTCCGGCGGCCCACAGGCGATAATCTCACCTCCCGCATCGCCACCACCAAGCCCCATGTCAATGATCCAGTCGGCGGCACGCATCACATCGGGATTATGCTCAATCACGATCACCGTATGCCCAGCATCGCGTAGCCGCACCAGTATCATCAGCAGCTTGCGAACATCGTCAAAGTGCAGTCCTGTAGTCGGTTCATCGAGAATATAAACGGTATGTTTTTCGGGTGGACGCGAAAGCTCGGTCGAGAGCTGCAAACGTTGCGCTTCACCACCGGAAAGCGTTGCCGCCGATTGGCCAAGTTGCAAATACCCTAGCCCTACATCATCGAGCGTCTTGAGTTTCCGTGCCAGTGCCGGCACATTGGCAAAAACTTCCACCGCTTCAGAAACAGTAAGATTGAGCACATCGGCGATCGAGCGGCCGGCGTAATGGACTTCGAGCGTTTCTTTGTTATACCGCCGACCACCGCACTGCTCGCACGTCACCGAAACATCGGGAAGGAAACTCATCTCAAGATGGATCTGCCCGTCGCCTTTGCAAATCTCGCAGCGACCGCCCTTAACGTTGAAGCTAAAGCGGCTTGCCGTGTACCCACGCGCTTTAGCCGCCGCCGTCGCAGCATAGAGCTTGCGTATCGTGTCAAACGCGCCTGTGTAGGTCAAAGGGTTACTACGCGATGATCGACCAATCGGCGATTTGTCAATCACGATCAGTTTATCCACATACTCCACACCGAAAATCCCCTCGCATCGGGTAAACACGAAGTTCTCGCGATCACGATACGGACGCGCCAGATAGCCTTCAAGATTATGCCGAAGCACATCATCAACGAGAGACGATTTACCCGAGCCTGAGACACCCGTCACCACGGTCAAGCATCCGAGCGGAAATTTCGTTGTTACCTTCTTCAAATTATGCACTGTCGCTGCCATTACCGTTAAATAGCGACCATCCGGTGCATGCCGAGACGGAATACAAGGCTTCTCGACACCTGTCAAAAAGCGTGCGGTAAGCGAATCGCGGCTCTTCAAAAGATCCTGCACGGAGCCTTCAAACATCACGCTCCCACCCTGCCTACCGGCACCCAGACCGATGTCGATGACGTGATCGGCCTGACGGATCATCGCTTCATCATGTTCAACCACGATCAGTGTATTGCCATTTCCCTGCAATTTGCGGAGCATGGCGATGAGCATTTCATTATCATGCGGATGCAAACCAATCGTCGGTTCATCTAGCACGTACATCACGCCAGAAAGACCAGTGCCAATTTGGGAGGCCAGCCGGATGCGTTGCATCTCGCCGCCTGAAAGCGTTGCGCTCTCGCGATCCCCAGTCAGATAGCCAAGCCCCACGTTGATGAGGAAGTCCAGTCTATCCTTAAGACCGTTCACGACGTTGTCGGCAATGATATGCTGATTGGGAGTCAAGGGCAGGGTCTCCACCCAGCCACGCAGCACCTCAACAGGCCTACCGAGCAAATCAGCGATATTCACGTCCGCCTCGTCTGGGTGCGGAATGCGGCAAGCGAGGATCTCAGGACGCATCCGGAGTCCGCCACAGCTCCTGCACTGACGACGTGACATGAAGCTTCGCAATACTGTCTTCATCGACTCTGATTCGCTTTCATGAAGCCTTCGAATTAAATTCGGCATTACGCCCTCGTAGACTTGTTTGGAACGGCGGATATTGCTACGCACCTTCTTCGTGATAACAAGTTCCTCCTCGCCTGAACCGTAGAGAATAATTTTTTGCGTCTCTTCAGAAAGCTCACGCCATGGTGTGGCAAGGTCGATACCCTGCCACGCGGCAACGGATTTAAGCATCATATTGAACGAGCCAACAAGGCGTTTGGGGCCTCGGCGCCACGGGCGTATTGCACCAGCGGCCAAGGAAATAGAATTGTCGGGTACAACAAGCGCTTCTTCGAAATACGCCTCTTTCCCAAGTCCTTGGCATACCGGGCAGGCACCAACGTGGCTATTAAAGGAAAAACTCGCAGGCTTGAGCGTTTCGAACGAAATACCACAATCGGAACATTCGTTGCGTTCGCTGTAGTTCTCGACAACTTCTTTCTCGTTGGGACTCATGCACAAGACACAGAGCGACCCCTTGCCATGCTGGAGCGACAATTCGACAGAATCCGTGATGCGGCGACGCACATCCGGTTTGACGACGATGCGATCCACCACTGCCTCAACGATAGAGCCTTCGCTCTCGTCTCCAGATTGAATCTCTTCAAGTGAACGGATTTTACCGTCAACGCGCAAGCGCACGAAACCTGCTTTCGCCGCCTCCTCCACGCACTGCGCCATTTTCATGCGACTCTTCTTACGGCGTAGCGGAGCAAGAATGGTCAACCGCGTTCCATCGGGATTAGCGAGAAGCTTTTCGACTATATTTTCCGCGCTGGTGGCACCCACTACTTTTCCGCAAACATGGCAATGTGGGATGCCGATGTAGGCGAACAAGAGACGAAGGTGATCATGTAGCTCCGTTGTCGTGGCAAGGATCGAGCGTGGCCCTGGCGTCGAGGCATGCTGTTCAATCGATATGGCTGGAGAGAGTCCACGCACCGAGTCAACATCCGGCTTATCCATCTGGTCGAGAAACTGTCTGGCATAGGCTGGCAGGCTCTCCAGATAGCGGCGTTGCCCTTCAGCAAAGAGCGTATCGAAGGCAAGTGACGATTTCCCAGAACCGGAAACGCCCGTGATGACCGTGAGTTGATTACGGGGAATTGTAACGGAGATATTCTTGAGGTTGTGCACCCGTGCGCCCTCGACGATAATCGTCGAGGGAGAATTCTGGTTTCGGATCGAACTGGCAACTTCACTCTCACTATTCATACGAAAACTTTTTCATGCAACTCATAAAAGCAAAAGCACTGCTGAAATAAAAAAACCCGACACACACGTGCCGGGTCATTCGGCTGACATTCCATTCAGCTCAGCTGTCTCATTCCATCTCGGTTATTTTTCTGCAGACTCATCCCAGTCGATATCGACACAGAACCAATGTGCTCCGAGCGGTTCGATATCATCCAACTCGATGATGAGCGTATAATTGTTCTCAACGGCTGGATACTCTTTCACAACTGGTACTCCGAATCCGGCTGTGTAGAACTTTACCGCCATGTTTTCCGCGTTCCAGGTTCCGGTTGTCGGGAGAGCAGACTCAGGCTTCTCAATCTTAACTACGTTACTGAGGGTACCATTCCATTCGAGTTCCCACTCCTGACCTTGATTGATATAAGTAGGAAGATCCTCTCCGGCCCATTTACCTGGCAACTGATACGCCTGATGAACAAACCACATCTCATTACCTTTAATATAAAAAGTGTCCTTACCATCAATCAGCGTCCTGATGTATAATTTACCTTCAGGAGTGGGCTCAAGGCTCACACAGCCTGTGAAGGAAAGCACTATAAAAGCGAGAAGTGATATTTTTATAAGTTTGGCCTGTAGTTTCATAATAAAAATCCTTGTAACAAGTTCGTTTTGTAAACTACTTCCAGAAAAACCTTTCTTAGGAGTAGAACAACACCAAGAGTAACATAGCCTAGGCGTTTATGGCAACTAGAAAACATACTTTTATTTCATTTTGTTTAGTAATACCTGTTGAGACGATCTTCGAGAAAAACATTCGTGTGTATTTTTTAGTAAGAACAAGGAGTTTAAGCCAAAAAGACCGATTCAAAAACCCAAATTTAACGTAAAGACCGGCTGACAAAAAAAGACGGCGCAGACTCCCGTCTGCGCCGTCTTAATGATGAGAATTTGTAAACCGCTCTACTTACTTCCTCGCTTCTCGTCGCCAGGCGTCCATTCCTCCCCACCCGTGGCAAAAGCCTCATCAAAGGCTGAAGCCAATCCGACAATATTCTGTCCGACTCTCAGACTCTGCTCGGTTTTATATTCGGCGGGAATTTCGAAATCTTCGTCTTCGCCTCCTTGCGCTTTCATGCTGAGGCCGATACGGCGCTCATCGCGATCAATTCGCACGATGCGAGCTTCGACTTCCTGCCCGACTTTAAGGGCGTCCTTAACGCGCTCGACGTGGTCGTCGCTGATCTGCGAAATATGCACGAGACCGTCCACACCGCCATCCAGCTCGATAAACGCGCCGAAGGAAGCAATCTTGGAAACCTTGCCTTTGACCATCTGACCGACGGTGTAGTGGGCTGTAATGTTGCTCCAAGGATCTTCTTGCGCCTGCTTCAAGCCAAGCGAGATACGCTGGTTTGAAGGATCGATTTCGAGAACAACGGTATCAACTTCTTGCCCTTTCTGTAGGATTTCGGTCGGGTGGTTGATCTTGCGTGTCCAGCTCATATCTGAAACGTGGATCATCCCGTCAATTCCATCCTCCAACTGAATGAAGGCACCGTAGGACGTAAAGTTGCGAACCTTGCCCTTGACGCGAGTCCCAACGGGGTAACGATCAGAAACCGTATCCCATGGGTTTTCTTCAGTCTGGCGGATACCGAGGGCGATCTTCTGTTCGTCCTTGTTCACGCTGAGCACCACAATATCAACCTCATCGCCGATGTTCAACACATCTGAGGCACGCGCGATACGCCGGGTCCACGAGAACTCGGATACATGAACAAGACCTTCGATCCCGTCTTCAAGCTCCACGAAAGCACCGTAAGGAACCAGATTGACAACTTTGCCACGCAGGCGGCTGTTAACCGGGTAGCGCATTTCAATGTCATCCCATGGATTTGCTTGGGCTTGCTTGAGGCCAAGAGAGACACGTTCGCGGCTCAGATCGATATCGAGAATGACCACATCAAGTTCTTGACCAACCTGAACGATCTCGCTCGGATGCTTGACACGACCCCATGAGAGGTCGGTGATGTGCAAGAGGCCATCGATACCATCAAGATCCACGAAAACGCCAAAGTCAGTGATGTTCTTGACTTTACCTTTGCAACGCATACCCGGAAGCAAGGTGCCAAGCAAATCTTGCCTCTTCGATGACTGGCGCTCTTCTACAAGTTCTCTGCGCGAAAGAATAATGTTGCGACGGTCGTTTGAAATCTTGATGAGTTTGAATTCAAAGGTCTTACCCATATACTCATCTGTGTTATGAACCGGCATGACATCAATCTGAGAACCAGGAAGAAATGCTTCGACTCCGTCCACATCGACAAGCAATCCACCGCGGACACGATTTTTAACAACGCCCGATACGACGCACCCTTCTGCATAACGTTGTAGAACGGATTCCCAGCGGATCTTGTCATCAGCCATCTTCTTGGACAGCACCACCATTCCATCATCGTTCTCAGCTTGAATCACGAGAACGTCTACTTCGTCGCCGACTTTTACAAGCGTGATGTCCTCGAACTCATTCGCGGGCACGGAGCCCTCTGACTTGCCGCCGACATCAATCAAGACCTCAGTAGGTCTGACTTCCAACACCATTCCCTTTACAATCCTGTTCTCAGCCGCTTGCTTCAAAGTAGCGTCGAGAAGTTCCGTTAGCTCCTGAAGCCTTGCAGGATTTTTTGCGTCTTTTTTCTTGAGCATTATTTTTTGGGCATTTTGGGTTGAGTTTAATGATCTTCGGAATAGTGGAACCGCAACTCGCGGTTCCATCCGAGTATTGGATATCCCATTCGGATGCCCCGAACCTACGGGAAAAAGAAGGGCAAATTATAGCAAGATAATTAGGTCTTATGCAACAGATAAATTAGATAATATTGTAATCGGTTAGCGACCGGGGTTCAGTCTGTGTCGTCCAGATTGATCAGAAGCGGCTTTGCCGCGAATGTGCGCCTGCAGCGGCGCCTCTACACCCCGTGGAAATGGCGCATCCCTGTTTCCGTGATCGCACCATCGGCGGACACGAGTCCAGCCGATGGTGCGCGGCCTTCGGGCTGCATCCATTTCGACGGGGCACTTGGCTTCTTTCCGCTGCACGCGCACGGTTTGCACCATTTTCTAAGGCGTGCCATCGTCAGTGCGTGTCGGATCGCCTCTTCCTTCCGTCATGTTCGCCGCCAAGTCCGCGCCACGGCGCATCCGTTGGCACCTCATGGCGGCCCGCGGGGCGGTGACCCGCCTATTCCGCTTCAGCCGCCGTGATGCGCACAACGGGCGGTGGCTTTGCCGCCTCTGCGCAGTGGCATCGAACTTGCGCCTCCTGATGCCGTCGTCATCGTCGACCACCCCGCACTCGGGCGGAATACCACCCTTTTCTCGGCACGAGTGGTTAGCAAGGTGGGGCGAATCCGTTCATTCGCGGCAAAGAATCGAGCGAGAGCGTCGCCGAAACGGCTGAGGAGCCGAGGTGCGGTGAGGCTGGCGGCTCTGGCCGCGACTCGTCGGGATGGATTCACAGGCGTGGCCGAGCAGACCGACGAAGCCCGGCGGGCTACAGGAGCCGGGCGCAGGAAGGAATGCGAGGTGTCACGCCGATGAAGCCGCCCGACGACAGCGACACCGCATCGATGGACGAGGCCGTTTCGGCGCGATTCCGCAGCCGCGCCTCAGTAAGTGGCACACCGTGCGCGGCCATCGGATTCCGGCAAAGCCGGAAAGCAAGTTGCCGTGTCAGAATCGATGCATAGCGAAGCACGCGCCGAGCGGACTGGACTCGTGTCCGTCCGCCCGGCGATACGGGCACAGCTAGGCACGATTATCACACGGTATTACGAGCGACCGATGGGCGCGCACCGTGAGGCTAAGCCGAACCCAAAAACCCCAAGCACTGCTCATCCCCAGTCGCTAACCGATTACAATAGTCTTGAGTCCCTAGTCGCTAGGGGCTAATCTCTTGAAAACGTGATGAGTGGCGAGGTCAGCGAGAATGCGATACTGGAATGCTGGAATGAAGGTTGAGATTTCAGTTGGGGTTTTCCGTGGAAATTATTGTAATCTCAGACTTCCTGACCTCGGCGGGGTTCCAAGGGGTTTTTCCGG
>CAZKJH010000003.1:0-68015 GCA_964553035.1 uncultured Lentisphaerales bacterium
AGCGACTAGCAACTGTAATCGGTCAGGCACAGCCCCCTGTGCCTGACCGATTACAAAATAAAATGCACACAAACGCCTTGAAGAAAAACTTGCAATTGCGCCAAAGAGACCAACTATGCTACCCTTTGTATTCGTTTTGTTTTTCACACCTGCTCACCGGGATCCATTCCGTGTACCTCCAGACCCTCGAAGTCATCGGCTTCAAAAGCTTTGCGCAAAAGACCCGTCTCGTTTTCGAGCCAGGCATTACTGCCATCGTAGGTCCGAATGGTTGCGGGAAGAGCAATATCTCCGATGCGATCCGATGGGTTCTCGGCGAGCAACGACCAACCGCCCTGCGCAGTTCGGCCATGACCGACGTGATCTTCAATGGCACCGATGCACACAAGCCGCTTGGCATGACCGAGGTGTCGATTACCTTTGCTGACTGCGAAAAACAACTCGGCACCGACTACAACGAGGTCACCATTTCACGCCGTGTGTTCCGAACGGGTGAAGGTCACTACTATATCAACAAGACGCCGTGCCGCCTCCGCGATATCCAGCGTCTGTTTATGGGCACCGGCATCGGCACGACTTCCTACTCGGTCATGGCTCAGGGCCAGATCGACGCGATTCTTTCCTCAAAACCTGAGGACCGCCGTGCGATTTTCGAAGAAGCCAGCGGTATTACCCGCTTCCGCGCCGACCGCAAAGAGGCGATGCGCAAACTCGACCAAACCGATGCCAACTTATTGCGCCTCAGCGATGTGATCCGCGAACTCCACCGCCAGATCGGGTCGCTGCAACGTCAGGCCGGCAAGGCGAAGCGTTACAAAGAGCTGCAAAACGAACTCCGCAAATACGATCTCTTTGTTACCACGCGCAAGATCGTTCGACTCAACGAGCACGTCGCCTCGCTCTCCCGCGACATCGCACGCTTGGCGAAAACACTTGAAGATTTACATGCGCAAGTGGATACTGGCGAAGCACTCAATGCCGACGCTCGCGAAAAACTCTTGAAGTCGGAGCGCCACATCGGCTCTGCCCTAGAGCTCGCCATGGAGGCGCAGGGACGTTGCAACCAAGCCACAGACGCCATGCGCGTGAACCACCAGCGCATGGCTGAGTACAAGGCTTGGACAGAACGCGACGAAAAGGAGATCGCCGAAACCAAGGCAGTACGCGCCGCGCAAGAACAGAACATGGAGACCTGCGCAGAACAGCTCAAGAATCTCGAAACAGAACTGGGCAAAGCCGAAGAGGCGCTGACGCTGACACGAACCCAGTTTGATGTCTACCGCAACGAAAACACCACCGCCCGAAACGAGTTACAAAAACTCCGCAACGAGTCGGTCGAATCCGAACGCCTGCACGTAACCTTACAGAACGAACTCACGACATCCGAAAATTCCGCACGCGAAAGCATCCTTAAAAACGAGCGTATTTCATCGGAAAAATCGAATCTAACGCAATCCGTTTCCGATCTCGCCTCGCGGCTTGATGAACTAGAAGGCGAAACGGAAACGCTCAAGGGCATGGTCGATTCCAATGGTGACGCGGTTGCAGGCAACGAACGCAAGCTCGACAAGCTACGCGCTTCGCTTCGCGAAAACGAGCAGGCTCGCGGCGAAATTCAGTCACAAATTGCCGTTCGTCAAGCCAGAATCCAGCTCCTTGCCGATGCCGCCAAGCAATCGGGCGACACACCTGCTGGCATTACCATGCTGCTCGACAAGGAGAACCCACTTTCGATGCCGGCCGGTGCCGTTCTCGGCTCGATGGCCGAACAGTTCTCCGCGCCCAAAGAATACCGTAAGGCTTTAGAAGCCGTTCTGCGCGCGTGGATCGATGCCGTTGCCGTTCGCTCTATTGCCGATGCCGCTGCCATTGTGACCAAACTTCTCGCCACAGGCAAGAACGCTGGCACTCGACTGATCACCACGGAAACCTCCGAGGCTATGGCGGCACCTGTTGGGCTCCCCTTCATCAGGCTTCTGGATAAAATCGCCTGCAAGGACGGCTTTAAAAGCACGGCAGAACGCCTTCTTGGCAACGTTTTTCTCGTCGCTTCTCTTGATGAAATTCCCGACCCTGCGCCCACCGGTTGCACCTTTGCCACGTATACTGGAGCCGTTTTTTTCCATGGCGGGTTTGTCGAACTTTGGATACCAGAAGGCGGAGCCTCCAATCCTCTCGCCCGCCATTTGCTCATCGAAGATGCCGAAGCAGAGCTCGCGCAACTCGAGCTGGATCGCGATGATGCCGACGACAAGACGGGCGCATTACGTCGCGATCTCGATACCGCCGTTCAAGCCTTGCAAGATTCTCGCAACCTTCTCGACCAAAGCCGACGCTCGGCGGCGCAGAAGGAAGGCGAAGAAAAGACCATCCGCCGCGATCTTTCGATGGCCAAAGAACGGTTGAAGTCCGTCTCGGAAGCATTAGCCGCACTCGTCACCACGACGGAAAGCACCACGACACGTGGTCGCGAATTGATGGAACGCCTGCGCAACATGGCCAACAGCCGGGAACGGCTTGCCAACGCCGTTGCGGCGCAATCTGAAACGGTTCATGATACCGAAGACAATTTCCTCGATGCACAGACCAAGCTGACCGAATCCCGCCTGATGCATGCCTCCATTAGCCACCGCACGGAGACGATGCGCTCGCAGTTCCATGCAGGTTCCGCACGCATTGCTGAACTCGACCGAATGGCGCAGAGCCGTCAAAATGGAATCAAGTCCTACGAAGAAGGCATTGAGCGACTGAGCGAAGAGAATGAGCAGCTTGAAGAGAATCTTTCGGCACTTGATGCCGATGTCGAAGCCCGCAAAGCCGAAGTGGCAAGGCTCCGCGAAGAACGCGCCTCGAACCAAATCGCATTGGAGCAGGCCGAGCGAACCCTGCAGGGGCTACGCCGTTCGCTGGATCAGGCGAACGATGTTAACGGAAAAACGGAGCTTGCGCTTGCCGAGGCGAAGATGCGGCTTCAGAACATCCAAGACCGGCTGATGATCGACTGGCATATTAACGTCGAGCAGCTCGTCGCCGAACCGATGCCCGAGTGGGGCGAGGAAGGCGAACCGCCAATTGAAGATGCTGAAACAAGGACGGCGGAAATCCGAAGCAAGATGGAGGAGATGGGACCCGTCAATCTCGTGGCCATCGAAGAGTACCAAGAAATTGAGGAGCGCCACGCATTCTTGACGGCGCAGGAATCGGATTTGACTGGTGCCAAAGCAAAGCTGATGGAGCTTATCAAAGATATTGACAAGCAGTCCACCGAGCTGTTCAAGGACACCTTCGAAAAGGCAAGCGTCAACTTCCAAACAATGTTTCAGCGGCTTTTCGATGGCGGAACGGCGGAACTCAGCCTTGTTGACGACGAGAATGTTCTCGAATGTGGCATTGAAATCCTCGCTCGTCCACCGGGAAAGAAGCCGCAGAGCATTTCGCTACTTTCCGGTGGCGAACGAACGATGACCGCTGTGGCCTTGCTCTTCGCGATCTATATGATCAGGCCCAGTCCGTTCGCCATGCTCGACGAACTCGATGCCGCGCTCGACGATTCCAACATCGGCCGTTTTGTTGGTGTCCTTAAAGATTTCCTTGATCAATCACAGTTTTTAATCATCACCCACAACCAGCACACCATTGCCGGCGCAGACATCGTGTATGGCGTCACCCAGCAGGAACAAGGTATTTCGCGAATCGTCTCGATGCGCCTCAAGCGCGTCGGCATCGAGGAGCCAAAAGCCGAAGAAATGCCAGAGATCGCCGCACCGCCTCCGCCCCGAAAAAGAAAGAAAAAACCCGAATGAGTCTGAGTCCCTTTGAAATTGGAATGCTTGCCTGTTTCGGAATCAGTTGGCCCACGGCCATTGCAAAAAGTCTCAGGACGAAAAATGTTTCGGGGAAAAGCCCGATGTTCATGGGTATCGTTGCTCTCGGCTACGTCTCTGGAATCCTGCATAAGATCTTCTACTCCTACAACTGGGTTATCTGGCTGTACGTGCTGAACTTCACGATGGTCTCCTTCGATCTCTACCTTTACTTCCGCTACTCCGCACGAGCAAAGGCAAAAGCCCTGTAGGGCTGATTAACGAATACTCCCAAACAGAGATTTGCGATGACGGCTGTAGTAGAAGCTCCTGGCAAGATCAACCTCACCTTGGAAATCCTCGGCAAACGGCCCGATGGATACCATGACATTCGAAGTTTGCTACTACCTGTATCGCTCACCGAGACGATCACGGTTTCCGAGCGCGACGACGATACGGTAACCTGTTGCACAACGAGCGAGGACGTCGATACGCACGAGCTTGCGCTTTTGCCTCTTGAAAAGCATCTTGCCGTCAAGGCCGTCCGTGTCATGCAGAAGCTCTGCGCAACCACGCGCGGTTGTGACATCACCATCACCAAACGCATTCCTATTGGTGCGGGTATGGGCGGTGGAAGCGCAGATGCCGCCGGTGTCATGGCCGCCCTGCGTTTACTTTGGGGTAGCCATCTCACGCAGGAAGCACTCTTTGATGCAGCCGCGAGAATCGGATCAGACGTGCCTGCCCTACTCCATGGTGGAGCCGTGTTGATGGAAGGTCGTGGAGAGAGGGTTTCCCCGGTTCTTCGACCCGAAGAAGCCAATCCATCCCCCTTCTGGCTCGTCGTTGTCTTCCCCGGTATGCCGGTGTCCACAAAAAGTATCTACGAAAAATGCTCCCCGCGCTTGACACCGAGGTCTGAAATATGTGATAATGCAATTTCATCCGTACGTAATGGCGATGTACGGGCGGCGAGCTTCTGGGTTCACAATGGACTTCAGAACACCGTTTATGAGCTTCATCCAGAGACTGAGCGCTTTTGCCTGGCGCTTAGAAATGGTGGTGCTTTGTCTTCACTCCTTTCGGGGAGCGGGTCAGCGGTGTTCGGTTTAGCGGAGAGCAGAAGCCACGCGCTCGAGATTCAAAAGAGCTTACGGGAGAACGTGTGGAGCAGAGTCCTTTCGACACTGCCCGATGGTGTAATGGTAGCACACGGGCTTTTGATGCCCTGAGCCATGGTTCGAATCCATGTCGGGCAACCATTTCGGAGATTCCGGAATCGGTTGCACTACACAAATCACGATGATTTTTCCGCACGGTTGCGGAACACGAACTTTCAACCAACAATCCCCTATCTGTGAAGATTTTCTCAGGAACCTCAAATCCGCAACTTGCCGCCAGCATCTGCTCCTACTTGGGAACGGAACTGGGAGCTGCGGATATCATGACCTTCCCGGACGGCGAAACGTTCGTAAAGATCAAGGACAGCGTCCGTGGTTCCGACTGTTTCATAATTCAGTCAATTTGCGGACAACCCAATGAGCGGCTCATGGAGCTACTCATTATGATCGACGCAATGAAGCGGTCTTCTGCGGCGCGCATCACGGCGGTACTCCCCATTTACGGATATGCAAGGCAAGATCGCAAAGATCAGCCGCGCGTTCCCATCACAGCCAAGCTGGTTGCCAATTTGCTCGTAGCAGCAGGTGCGAACCGCCTTCTCACCATGGATCTGCATGCCGCGCAGATCGTCGGTTATTTCGATATTCCGGTCGACCAACTCCACGCATCTCCCGTACTCGTAAAATATTTACGAGAGAAGGAGCTCACCAACCCAGTCGTTGTCGCTCCAGACACCGGTAGCGTTAAGAACGCCTACACCTATTCTCACATTTTCGGCTGTGGCCTCGCCATTACAGCGAAGCAGCGCAAAGGTGCCAATGATGTGGAGGCCTACTCCCTCGTTGGCGATGTCGATGGCTGCGATGTCATCATGATCGACGACCTGACCAGCACCTGCGGCACTCTGTCGGCGGCCGCGGGTCTGGTGAAGAAGAAAGGCGCTCGCAATATCTATGCGGCCGTCACGCACGCCCAGCTCAACCAGCAAAGCATCGACCGTCTCAAGAAATCCGACATCTGCGAGCTTATCGTCACGGATACGGTACCTCAGCAGAAGTACGACGACACGGTGCCGATCACCGTGCTCTCCGTTGCGGAGCTTTTCGGTGAAGCAATCCGGCGGATTCACAACAATCAGTCCGTTAGTTCGCTTTTTAGAATGTAACAAGACCCCCTTGATAGGGGCAGGAGAAAACAAGAGTCATGGCACAAGAAATCAAAGTCATCGCGGAACCGCGCACGTGCAGCGGATCCACGGCCGCACGCCGTTTGCGCCGCTCAGGCGTCATCCCGGCAGTGCTCGCCACCACAGGCGGAGAAACCGCACTCATCCAGCTCAGCGCCCACGACTTCGAGCGCGTGATGAGCCAGCACGCAAGCACACAGCTCCTCGTTAGCCTAACGGTTGGCGACAAAACATGCCTCGCACTTTTGCGCGAAATACAGCGCAACGGTATAACAGGCCGCGTGAGCCATGCCGATTTCGGTGAAATCGACGCTACCCGCAAGATCCACGTCAAAATCAAGATTGTCCTTGATGGCGAACCGGAAGGCGTACGCAGCCAGAACGGCGTTCTCGAGCAGCACATGCGCTTCGTTGAAGTTTCCTGCCTGCCAGCGGATATTGTGGAAAGCTTTACCGTTAACACGGCGGCACTCAAACTCGGCGAGGATATCACGGTCGCAGAGCTCACCCTCGGAGACCGCTACACGCTCGTTTCCCATAGCGATAACATCGTGGCAACGGTTTCAGCAGTAGCCGCCGAAGAGATAGCCCCTGTAGCAGCCGAAGGTGCCGAGGCTCAGCCTGCACTCAGCGCAAAGAAAGGCAAAGCCGAAGAGGCAGGGGCCGCTGCTCCTGCGGCGGGAGCCAAGCCTGCGGCGGGAGCCAAACCTGCGGCGGGAGCCAAGCCTGCAGCAGCAGCCAAACCTGCGGCCAAAAAATAATCAGACCCGCTTGACGACAGACGACAACAACGAGGAAGATTGAAGTGAAGATGATTGCAGGACTAGGCAACCCAGGCCGCGACTACGAAGGAACACCACACAACGTGGGCTTCGTTGCCGTCGACTCGATTTGCCAGTCGCTCGGAGGAGACTGGCGCATTGAACCGCGCTTTAAGGCGGATGTCGCCAAAGTCTCTAACGATGGCCAATCGCTCCTGCTGGTCAAGCCCATGACGTACATGAACGCCAGCGGCGAGGCCATCGGACAGATCATGCGCTACTACCGTATGACGCCCGAAGAAATCATCGTGATCTCCGACGACGTTAACCTGCTGCCAGGACGCATTCGTGTCCGCGCGACAGGAAGCGCCGGAGGTCATAACGGACTAAAGTCCACAATCGAACATCTGAGTTCACAGCAGTTCACACGCATTCGAATCGGTGTGGGACTTGGCAAAAGTGAATCCGGAACCCTAATAGGCCATGTGCTCGGGCGCATTGCGAATGAAGATGCTGAAGGCGTTGCCAACGGAATCAAGACGGCAGCCGAAGCGGCACTTTTCGCAGCACACGATGGCACGGAGGCGGCGATGAACCATTACAATGTATCGTCGACGCCCCAGCCCTCGGGAGAAGAAGAGCCTGCGGACAAGCGGAACACAACTAACAACGATAAAACCAAACAGCTTAACAACAAGGAACATGAACATGCCCAGGAAATATGAAGCCCTTTTCATCTTCGCAGGCAACGTCAAGGACGAATCGCTTGACAAAGTAGTCGAGCAGAGCACAACCGAGATTCAAAAACTCGGCGGTGTCATCGAAAAGACGGATGCCCTCGGTCGCCGTACCTTCGCCCGCACCATGCAAAAGCACGACCATGGCGTCTATGTGAAAATCCGATTCACAATCGAACCGGAAAAGATCGCCAAAATCCACTCCCGCTTCGTGTACAACGAAGACTGCTTCCGCATGCAGATTGTCTCGCGCAATGAGCGCGTTGAAGTTGCAAAATCCGCTGACAACAACCGCCGCGCACTGTTCAAGGCTTCTCTCGAAGCCGCTGGCGACGTGCCGGTCGCAAAGTCGAGACCTCGTTACAACGACGACAACGACTAAGTCGCAAAGCCCCCGTCGAAGAGGCAGGGTCCCAACACCACCACGAACACACCTACGCAGAAAGCAGAAAGGAGACAATCATGGCAAGCTACAACAGAGTCATCGTTATAGGCAACCTCACCCGAAACCCCGAACTCAAACGTACACCCTCGGGTGCTGCCGTGTGCGACATCCGTCTGGCCGTCAGCGAATCCTACCGTAACAAGGAAGGCGAACGCATTGAGCGTCCGGTGTATATCGATGTGGTTGTCTGGAATCAGCAGGCGGAAGCCTGCAACCAGTACTTGTCGAAAGGAAGCCCTCTCTTCGTTGAAGGCCGCCTCCAATACGACGAATGGAAAACACCACAAGGCGACACCAGAAGCAAACTTCGCATCGTCGCTCAGCGTACGCAATTCATCGGTGCCCACCAGGGACAGAGTCAAGATTCGGCAGGAAAACCTTCCGGAAACCCCTCTGCAGCCGATGCAGTGCCCTCGGATTCTACAGAATCCGATACAGAACCCGAGACCGATGAAGTAATCCCCTTCTGAGTCAACAATCTAAATCAGAAATCCACGAGGAAAAGCATATGGCAATGCGCAACCACAAAACCACACGCAGAAACGAGACTCCCCTCCGCAAGAAGACCCCGGATGGCGATGTCACCGTCGTTGACATCAACGACGTCGAATTCCTTCGCCGCTACGTCAGCGAGCAGGGGAAAATCCTACCCCAGCGCCTCAGCGGCCTCAACGCAACCAATCAGCGCAAGGTGAAGCGCGGCATCCGCCGGGCTCGCACCATGGGCTTGATGATGTAATCACCGAAAAGGCAAACTGAATATGTCCACAGAACTCTTTCTCAGCAGCGATGTCCCCGGCCTTGGCAATGAAGGCGATATCGTTAAAGTCGCCGACGGGTATGCCCGCAACTTCCTTCTACCCCAGAAAAAGGCAGAAGCCGTAACCGAAGGTGCACGCCGCCGCCTCGCCAAGATCCAGGCCGAACGCGAAAAAGTCCGCAAGGAAACTCTTGCCGATGCCAAGAAGCTCGGTGCAAAACTCAAAGCTGCGTCCGTCACAATCCGCGCTAAAACCAGCGATGCCGATACCCTCTACGGTTCCGTCAACGCCGCGCAGATCCTCGCCGCACTCAAGGAGCAGGGCTTCACCTCCCTCGAGGAACCCATGATCCTCCTCGCCAGCCTCATCAAGACACTCGGAACCTTCGACGTTCCCGTCAAAGTCCACACCGACATCACCGAGACCGTCAAGGTCTGGGTCGTCGCCGAGTAGACCCTACATCATCTGATGATTCTCACGACTATTCCGCAGCTTCTGCGGAATAGTCGTTTTTTCATACACGTCATGTGCGAAATGCATCAAAACGACGTCGTTTTGAACACGACAATTCGTATGTTTCTCGGAGCAATATTACGATACTGCCGCGAAGAAGGACGATAGACCATGGACTATAGACTATCAGCGATGGTGTCACATCTGCACATCCGCGGCATAGCAGAGGTACTTGTCGCAAACAGAGAGCATTCTGGCGAGAAAATCATCGGAGAGAGAGGTTCCGAAGAGGGTTTTATTGGAAACGTTATCACCATCGCCTGGACGATAAAGACCGTCATTGCCCTTGAACCCATACCATTTTTTTGAAGCCTTTTTAACTTTCTCCTGCATGACAACTTCTGGTAAATCCCCGTCTTTCCCTTTTTCCTGATAACCAGCGAGGGCCATCGCGTCAGCAATTAACATGAGGGGCTCGGGATCGCCGGCCATCGCGGACATCATGCCGTCAAAATACAAGTGAATGCGCTCCTGTGCGAGTTCTGCGGTTTCGGGAGGAATCGATTGAATCACGCCAGCCTCATGAATGTAAATCGAGGTGCCGAGGGTCATGCCGTTTACGTTAATTTCAGCAAAGGGAAGCAGAGCCGTCTGTATAGAAAGCTTCATCCAGTCTTTCAACTTGAGCGAACTCGGCCGCACCGTCATGAGCCTCACGTCCGTACCATTCGTATAAAGATTGCCGATTTTTCCAACCAGCACTTTGTCACCAAAGGTGACCCGCACCGAAGCAGCTTCCGGCAGCGGCATCCAGCCAGAAAAAGCCGTCCGGACGCGTTCCGCCATTTCACCAAATCCGTCCAGTGTTTGTTTAACCATCTGCTCACCGCGCACACCAACGGGCAATTTTCCGTTGCAACGGAACAGGGCGACACATTCTGAAATGCGCTCGGGATCTTTGAGCCAGGTATCATCAGGACATCCTGCCTCGAGAAACTTTCGGACGATCAAGTCCTTCATGAGATATTTATCCAGCCCATTAACCACCACCGGTTCATCATCGCTGTAAGTCGCCGCTTCGCTCTCCTTGTAAATCTTCAGCACGTTTTTCAGGAAGGTCTCGGCGGGTGCGCCCCAAAATTTAATCAGATCATCAGGGGATATTTCTTCCCTCGACAAGTATTCGCAGTCGCTGGTACATCCCACTGTCAACTTCTCAAAAATCCCTTGTTCTTCGGCATCCTTGAATTCACTCAAGGCCGCCCTTGCGCCAAGCTGAGTCCGATAATTACAGAGTGCTCCGGCTGAAGAAAAATCTTCCTGAGACAGATTTTGCCACAGACGTTGCGTATCCTCTTTTCGCCAGAAGCCCGCTTCATCAAAGTACTCCGGCGCGAAATGGTGTAGGTGGTGGCGGAGTTCGAACGCTGCCACCTGTTTCCCTGCAACGACTGCGTTATCAGCATCACCGAAGGCTTGCACCAGCTCGCTGCGGATTTCATTCAGCAACACGCCGGGAGGGATCGGCTTGTTGTCATGCGCATTGCTGCCAACGTAGGAGAAGCGCAAATAGCGCCGTGCGGAAAGCAGTGCCTCAATGAGTAGCTGGCAATCATCATCGCGATCCGAGCGATCGCCAGGACGCTTCGTATTCTTGAGTAAGTCGAAGCTGCGACGCTTGTCACGCCGCGGATATTCGTTATCATTCATCCCCGCGATCCAGATGTATTTCGCGGGAATGTTACGCAGCGGCTGAAGACGACAAAAGGTAATGCCACCTGAGAGGAAGCGACCCGCATCGGCTACGCTCCAGAGTGTACTTTCAAGATAGGCACTAATGATCTCGCACGAGAGAATTAAATCATCCGCACCGGCATCGGCACAGGTAGTGCGAAGTTCGTCTATCGATTTTTTGAGCATCTCGGCATCGCGAATGCTCATGTTATCCGTCGCAAGAAATTCGTCAATCATCGCGAGCAAAAGCCTGCTCCATTCCTCTGGCATCTGTGTCGTCGTGAGCGTCTCGCCCAGCGCATAAACGCGCGTGGCAAGGTCGGCAACTGCCCCCAGCGCACGCCCAATGGAATCGTTCATTTCCCTGCCGCTATGTTCGCCTTCCAGATCCGTTCCCAGCACGTAAGCGCGCGCCAGCGCATTGAGTCCTTGAACCCACGAATTTTCTTCAAAGCCGACACCACAGACTTTGCGTCGATGCTCTGCATCCCAGCCCCAGCGAATTCCGCTGTCGTAGAGATGCGCCATCACGAGATCGCGATGCGCTTCATTCTCGATGCCGAGTTTATCCCAGATCGCACGGAACGAAAGCAGTTCGCGAAATTCGTTGAACTTCATGCGCCCCCGCCACTGCGACAACAGCATCTTGTAAGCGTTTGCGAGCTGGCTCTCCTCGGCATGGGGGCGGTCGGTGATGGAGTAGTGCAGAAACCCACGGGCGCGATGCTTCGTGTTCCAAAGCCCGAACACGGCATCAATGGCAGGCGCATATCTGGAAATATCCGGTGCCATCACCACGATGTCATGCGGCTCGAGTAGCCCTCCCCTGACTAATGTGGGATCGAGATGACACAGGATGTCATCACGCAGGATTTCCATCTCACGCATTTCACTATGGCAAATGTGCATGACGAGTGAATCATCCACGCTGTGGTCGCTCAAATTCGGATCGTCGTTCTCGAGAATCGCCGTCTGGAGTTCATCGAGAACGGTGTGCGACTCGGCCTCATCCCACAACTCCTCGACCGCTCCGTATTCTTCAAGGTCCAGCAATTGATTGAAAAGCGCTTTGCCAGATTCTGCCAGTGACGTGAGAAGTTGGTTGCCCATCTTCGTGGCAGAGTCCTCACCGTGCCGCTGACGCCAAATCGCCTGACGCTCCGTCGTGTTGTCGCCCCAGAATTCGCGACAAGGATTGAGGTAGAAAAATTGCACATCCACGAAGGTGGCAAGCTTGCGGAAGAGATCGACTTGGAGCGGTGGCATGGTGCCGATACCGAAGACAAACACCCGCTTTGTTGGAAAAGACTTCTTCGCAAGCTCCCCCGCCTCTGCATCGAGTTTTCCATCGAGAAAATGGCAGAATAACTCGGCCGGCGATTTTCCGCCGGTGGCAGCGTGTAGACTCTGCCACAACTTTTTCTGCCACTGCGCATGCGTGGCAAGTTCGACTTCGGGCCGCGCGTCTTTGTGTGTAGCCCATGCGCGCATGACATCGGCGCGATAGACTTGGTAGACATCGAAGATGCTGGCAATCTCGGACGCTAATTCGAAATGCGAGCGCGAGACTCCCTCGGCACCACGCAGGTAGGTCTTGAGGGCTACATCATCAACGGTGGAGTCGGCCAGCATTTTCAGTAGCCGCCACGACATGACTTTCGGGTTGAAGCGCTTAGCGGAATCCTCCATGCCCGGGATAATGCGGTTCCAGAATCCACCCCGCGTGATGAACTCGATATTGGCGCACACACCCATGCTTTGCGCCAGTTCATGCGTTAGCCATGTTGCGTTGCCCGGATTCATGACCACAATCACCTCACGGTCGAACGGAGTCGAATTCTGGGTGCGCACCTTCAGACGAGTAGCAAGCGCCTCCGCCAACGTCTCTAGTCTATTGCCTACAATAAAATTCAGTCTCATTGCCATTCCTTAGTGGTATGAGTATACAATAGCGGGAGAGCAGTAGCGAGTAGCGAGTAGCGAGTAGCGAGAAAAATTTTGGCGAAAAAAACCGCTCGCACGAGGTGCGAGCGGCTCATGAAAACCTGTTGAATCAAAACGATTAGTTGTTGAGACCAGCGGGTTCTTTCATTCTGCTACGAATCTTGTCTTCGTCTTCAGGAATAGGCATCGAATCCTCTGAGATAGGCTCGGCGGTGGTCACCAGCTTGATGTAGCGGTGCATCGGGAATCCGGTGCCGCCAGGGATGAGGTGACCGAGGATGACATTCTCCTTGAAGCCGCGCAACTCATCCCGGCGACCCATCGTAGCGGCATCCGTGAGGACACGCGTGGTGTCTTGGAAAGATGCAGCGGAGATAAAGCTGTCGGTTTCGAGCGATGCCTTGGTGATACCGAGGAGTACAGGAACAGCCTCTGCCGGGCGCTTGCCTTCGCTGAGTGCCTGCTCGTTGACTTCGATACGGCGCTCATGTGTGACCTGCTCGCCCCAGAGAAACTCGGTATCGCCTGGGTTCGTGATCTTGACCTTGCGCAACATCTGGCGGACGATGATTTCAATGTGCTTGTCATTGATTTCTACGCCTTGCAGACGGTAGACCGATTGCACTTCGTTGACGAGGTAGCGCTGGAGTTCCTGAGAACCGGAAACTTCGAGCACTTCCTGAGGTGCGATCGGGCCTTCTGTGAGTTGCTGACCCTTACGAACCTTGTCATTTTTAACCACGACGACGTGCTTGCCCATCGGGATAAGGTGCCTTTCCTCAGTATCCGTAACGGGGTCGCGGACGATGAGGACGCGCTTACCGCGTTCGTTGTCGCCGAAGTCCACAACGCCTTCGATCTTCGCGATGTCGGCCGCATCTTTCGGATGCCGCGCTTCGAAAAGCTCGGAAATTCGTGGCAGACCACCGGTGATGTCGCGGGTTTTTGATTCCTTACGCGGGGTTTTGGCAAGCTGTTCGCCTGCCGTTACCTTCTGACCATCTCGAACCATGACAATAGCGGCTGTCGGGATCGAGTAGTAAGCAAGGGCTTCGTTGGAAGCGCCCTTGAGGATGATCTGTGGGTGCAGGTTTTCGTGCGTTTCAATGATCTTCGCCTGATTATGCCCGGTCTGGGCGTCGATTTCGTTGTCGACCGTAACGCCATCGACGAAATCATGCAATTGCACGACACCGGCAAATTCAGAAAGAATCGGCGTTGCGTAGGCATCCCACGTAGCAAGCTTGAACTTAGCTGTGACGACCTCACCATTGTCGGCATAAATGATAGCACCAAGGGGTGGCGTAAACTTCTCGATTTCTTCGTCATCCTTATTGCACACCGAGATCGTGGCGCTCTTGTTGAGAACCACCATGTCGCCTGTCGTGTTACGAACCACGCGGAGATCGTCGCTGAACTTGACAATACCGGCTTTCGATGTCATGTACTCTGGAGTGGAGAAGGCTGTAGAAGCCGTTCCACCGATATGGAAAGTACGCATCGTAAGCTGGGTTCCCGGCTCACCGATCGACTGCGCGGCGATAATGCCGACAGCAGAACCGATTTCCACCGGCCGGCCCATAGCAAGGTCACGACCGTAGCACTTGGCACACATACCGTGTGCACTGGTGCACGTGAGACCGCTACGAATCCAGATGGACTGAAGGTCGAGTGGCTCAATGCGGTCGCAGCAAGCTTCGTCGATCTCTTGGTTGGCAGCAATGGCAATTTCGCCGGTAGCTGGATCGATGATGTCGTTGAGCGACGTACGACCGAGAATTCGCTGACGAAGTGCCGCAACGACCTTCTCTCCCTCTAAGATGGGCACCACTTCAATGCCGTTCACCGTGTTGCAGTCTTCCTCGGTAATAATCACGTCCTGCGAGACATCGACGAGCTTACGCGTCAAATAACCGGCATCAGCCGTCTTGAGCGCAGTATCGGCGAGACCCTTGCGGGCACCGTGCGTCGAGATAAAATACTCAAGGATGGACAAGCCTTCGCGGAAGTTCGACTTAATCGGAGTTTCAATAATCTCGCCAGAGGGGTTAGCCATACAACCACGCATACCCGCCAACTGGCGGATCTGTTGCTTGGAGCCTCGGGCCTTGGAGTCGACCATCATGAAAACCGGATTGATTTCTAGGTAAGACTTGGACTCATCCCAACCGTTATCTTCGATCGCCTTGTACATGACGGTGGCGACCTTTTCGGTTGTCTCCGACCAGACGTCGACCACCTTGTTATGGCGTTCACCATCGGTGATAACACCGGCGCGGTACTGCTTGCGGATTTCCTCCACTTCGCCCTGCGCCTTATTAAGAATCGTTTGCTTCTCCTGCGGCACGATCATGTCCACAAGACCGATCGACACGCCGGCAAGCGTAGCCTGCGCAAAGCCTAACGACTTGAGGTCGTCGAGGACGCGCACCGTGACATCATGCCCTGAGAGGAAATGACACCACCAGATGAAGTCGCCCAAAAGGGACTTGTCGACGGCACGATTAATGAAGCCGAGAGTACTCGGCCAAACCTCGTTGAAGAACACGCGACCAACGGTGGTTTCAATAACCGTACTTGTCTTGTCACCAAACTTAGTCTCGCGGCCATAATCTCCATTTTTGAAGCGGATTCGAGTATGCGTCTTAATCGCGCCATCTTGGAATGCAAGCCTGACTTCATTCGCGTCGTTAAACAGCGGAATCATTTCCTTACGCACTTTGTCGAGATTGTTCTTACGACGCATCTTGTCCACCTGCGACTCTGCCGTGAGGTAGTAGATGCCGAGTGCGATATCCTGCGTCGGCGTCATGATAGACTTGCCGGATGCGGGCGAAAAGATGGAGTTGCTGGAGAGCATGAGCAGGCGGGACTCGAGCTGAGCCTCAACGGAAAGCGGCACGTGAACGGCCATCTGGTCTCCATCGAAGTCGGCGTTAAACGCCGTACAAACCATCGGATGCAGCCGGATGGCTTCGCCTTCGATGAGAACTGGCTCGAACGACTGAATCGAAAGCCTGTGCAAGGTCGGTGCGCGGTTGAGCATCACCGTCTTGCCGTTCGTGACCTCGTCAAGGACATCCCAAACGATTTCATCTTGCCTCTCGATCAGCTTCTTGGCGCTGCGAACGGTGTGCGCGTAACCGCGCTCCTTGAGGCGACGGATGATAAAAGGCTCGAAGAGCACAAGTGCCATCTTCTTAGGAAGACCGCACTGCCAGAGCTTCAGATCAGGGCCGCAAATAATGACGGAACGTCCCGAGTAGTCCACGCGCTTTCCGAGCAGGTTCTGACGGAAACGGCCTGTCTTTCCCTTGAGCATGTCGCTGAGCGACTTGAGTGGACGTCCTCCGGCACCGGTGACGGCGCGGCCATGACGACCATTGTCAAAAACGGCATCAACAGCCTCCTGGAGCATCCGCTTCTCGTTACGGATAATGACATCCGGAGTCTTGAGTTGCTGGAGGTTACGGAGACGATTGTTACGGTTGATAACGCGGCGATAGAGATCGTTGAGATCAGAGGTTGCAAAGCGGCCACCCTCAAGAGGAACGAGCGGACGCAACTCAGGCGGAATGACCGGCATCACCGTGAGGATCATGTGCTCTGGGCGGCTAGTGCTGGTACGGAAGCCTTCGCAAATCTTCATCCGCTTCGTAATCTTTTTGCGGTTTTGCTTCGACTTCGTGCTCTCAATTTCCTCTTCGAGTTGGCTCATGAGCTGCTCAAGGTCGACGCGAGAAAGGACCTTGCGAATGCCTTCAGCTCCCATCATGGCCTCAAAAGAATCACCATACTGCTCAAAGTAATCCTGATATTCGGACTCCGTGAGGAGCTGGTTCGGCTTGAGTGGTGTGTCGCCAGGATCGGTAACGAGGTAATCCTCGTAATAAATAACGCGCTCAAGGTTCGTGGCAGTCATGTCCAGCATCAGGCCGATACGGCTCGGTGAACACTTCAGGAACCAGATGTGAGAAACGGGGACGGCAAGTTCAATGTGCCCCATGCGGTGACGACGCACACGAGAAACCGTGACCTCGACTCCGCAACGATCGCAGATGATGCCCTTGTGCTTGATGCGCTTGTACTTGCCGCAGGCGCATTCCCAGTCGCGAGTGGGGCCGAATATCTTCTCACAGAAGAGGCCATCACGCTCAGGTCGGTACGTGCGGTAGTTGATCGTCTCAGGATTCCGGACTTCGCCGTGACTCCACGAACGAATGATGTCAGGAGACGCGAGGGTAATACCGACTGCGTCATATTGGTCGACGTTACGCTTCTCGTCGAAAATTTCTTTGGCAACAAATGGATTCAAGTTTTTGCCTCCCGTAGATTATTTTTTGCTCTTGGCATCATCAAGCTTGCTATTAACGAGCTTCATGTCAAGGCACAGGCCGTTGAGTTCACTCATGAGAACCGAGAAGGTTTCTGGCATGCCGGCATGCAACGTGTTCTGACCCTTCACGATGGACTCGTAGATCCTCGTGCGTCCTGCCACATCATCCGACTTGACCGTTAGCAACTCTTGCAATGCGTAGGCCACGCCGTAAGCTTCCAGTGCCCAGACTTCCATTTCACCCATGCGCTGACCACCTGCCTGCGCTTTGCCGCCAAGAGGCTGCTGAGTGACGAGGGAGTAAGGGCCAACGGAACGAGCATGGATTTTGTCCGTGACAAGGTGGTGGAGCTTAAGCATGTAGATGACACCCACCATGACGCGCTGATCGAAGCGCTCGCCGGTGCGGCCATCGAAGAGCTCTGATTTACCATCCTTCTGCATCCAGCCACAATCTGGCTTTTTGCCGGCTTGCTCAAGCAGTTCGTGAACCTGGCTTTCGAGCACACCGTCGAAGACCGGCGTCTCGGCATAAAGCCCGAGAGCGCGGCACGCGGCACCGAGATGCGTCTCGAAGACCTGTCCGATGTTCATTCGAGAAGGCACACCGAGGGGGTTTAGGACGATGTCGACCGGCTGGCCGTTCGAAAGGAACGGCATGTCGCATTCTGGAACGATTCGGGCAACGACACCCTTGTTTCCGTGACGGCCTGCAAGCTTGTCGCCCACCGAGAGATTCTTCTTTTCCGCGATATAGACCTTGACCGATGTGATTGCGCCACGATCCGCGTCGCCACCCTTTTCGATTGTGCGACGTTCTTCTTCGGACTTCGCTTCAAGTTCATCGAACTTGGGGTTGAATTCCTCGATGATACCCATGATCTTGACTTTGACAGGGCTGCTCTCGATCTTAATACTATTGCGCTTTTCAGCGAGAGTCATCAACAAGGCCTTGGTAATCTTGCGATTCGCCTGAATGATGACATCTTCTGTGTCCTCATCGATAATATCAAGGGAGATCTTCTCTCCAAGCAAAATATTGCTGAGCGATACGGCGAGCTCTTCAATGAGCTTTTTATGTTCCTTGGCGTGATCGGTCGCGACGTCCTCGAGCTTGCGCTTGGGCTGCGGCTGCATTTGCTCCTGAAGGGCTGCAACAGCACTCTGGGGCTGATTTCGGCGGAAGTCGGTCTTGATCTTGACATCCATAACGATGCCGTATGTTCCCGGGGTGACGGTCAGCGACGAGTCGCGTACGTCGGCAGCCTTTTCGCCGAAAATCGCACGAAGCAGTCTTTCCTCGGGGAGCAACTCCGTTTCAGATTTCGGAGTAATCTTGCCGACGAGGATATCGCCAGGCCTGACTTCCGCACCGATTCGGATGACACCGTTCGTGTCTAGATTTCTAAGCGCATCTTCGCCAACGTTCGGTATGTCGCGCGTGATTTCTTCAAGCCCCAGCTTCGTCTCGCGGGCGCTACACTCAAACTCACAGATGTGAACGGAAGTGAACACGTCGTCGCGGACAATGCGCTGAGACACCACGATGGCGTCCTCGAAGTTATAACCGCACCACGGCATAAACGCTACAGAGAGGTTCTTGCCTAAAGCCAGCTCGCCTTCGTCGGTAGCCGGACCATCAGCAAGGACATCGCCCTTTTCAATGAGTTGGCCTTCTTCGACAATCGGGTGCTGGTTGAAACAGGTTCCGGCATTCGTTCGGCGGAACTTCTGTAGCGAATAGCGACGATAGCTCTTCTTCGCTGTGCTCTTATTTGGCTTTTTGCCATCATCGGAAACCACGACCTCGCAGGCATCAACAGACGCAACGATTCCGCTCTCCTCAGCAATGATCACCACGCGAGATCCGCGAGCTGCTTGGCTTTCAAGGCCGGTGGCAACATACGGGCGCTCTGTGCGAAGTAGCGGAACAGCCTGACGCATCATGTTCGCACCCATCAAGGCGCGGTTCGCGTCGTCGTGCTCAAGGAACGGGATAAGCCCAGCAGCGATCGAAATCACCTGCTTCGGCGAAACGTCCATGAATTCGACCTTTGCACGGGGTGCCTCTTTAAAGTCTGCATCGTAGCGTACGGCGACAATCTCATTCTTAAACGAGTTGTCTGCGAGCAACGGCGCATTCGCTTGGGCAATGACGTATTTCTCTTCCTCATCGGCAGAGAGATAGACCACCTCGTCGGTAACTTTTCCATCAACGACCTTGCGGTACGGCGTTTCTACGAAGCCAAACTCATTGATGCTGGCGTAGATGCCGAGCGAGGAAATCAGACCGATATTCGGGCCTTCAGGCGTTTCAATCGGGCAGATACGGCCGTAGTGGGAAGGATGCACGTCGCGCACTTCAAAACCTGCGCGATCACGTGAGAGTCCACCGGGACCGAGTGCGGAAAGGCGGCGCTTATGGGCAAGACCCGAAAGCGGGTTCGTCTGATCCATGAACTGGGAGAGTTGGCTCCGGCCAAAGAAGTCGTTGATAACGGCCGATAGCGTCTTTGAGTTAACGAGGCGCTGCGGCTGGACCTGCTGGCTTTCCGTGTTAGGATCGGAGGAGGCAAGCGACATACGCTCACGAATGACGCGCTCCGTACGAGCCAGACCGACACGGCACTGGTTCTCGAGCAATTCACCCGAGGTGCGGATACGGCGGCTTCCAAGATGGTCGATGTCATCGATCTGGCGCCTACCAGCGTGAATATCAAGTAGTAAGCGCAGAGCACGAATGATATCGCTATTGTCCAGCACGCGCAGCTCAGCGGAGATTTCCTGTTCACCGCGTGATTCATCACGGAGGTCAGCAAGCTTCTGATTGAGCTTGTAACGGCCAACCTTACCCAGATCGTATCGGCGGCTATCGAAAAACAGGCGCTTGATGAGTTGCTTGGCATTGGAAGCAGTGACAGGATCGCCTGGGCGAAGCTTGTGGTAGATGTCGCGAAGCGCATCTTCTTCGTTCGTTGTGGTGTCGGCGCGCATCGTGTTCAACAGAACGCCTTCATCCCACTGAACGTTGATCATTCGGACTGTCTTAACACCAGCTAACGAAAGTTGGCGTAAGACGGAGGCAGTCGCAGTCTCGTACTTATGGGCCAGCAGTGCGTTCGTTGTGATATCACGAATGTCTTCTGGGAAAACGAGGAACTCGAGTTTCTCTTCATCCTTGACCGTCGTCTTGATCGTCTCGTACGAGTAGAAATTCGTAAGAATCTCTTCATCGCTCGAATAGCCAAGGCAACGAAGGAACGTGGAGACAAGGAACTTACGTCTCCGGCGGCGCCTATCCATATAAACCCAAATCTGGGCGTTCGTATCGAACTGAATTTCAATCCAGGATCCGCGATCTGGAATAATGCGCACGGAATAAAGCGGCGTACCGTTAGCATGGAGAGCCTTCTCGGAACAGATGCCTGGTGAACGATGCAACTGGCTGACGATGACGCGTTCGGCACCGTTGATCACGAAAGCACCATCTTCAGTCATGAGCGGAATTTCGCCCATGTAGACCTCTTCGGTCTTCTCGACAACGCTCTCTTCGTGCTGGCCGTCCTTCTTCGTGATACGCAGACGGAACATCACCTTAAGGGGTGATGAAAAAGTCATCCCCTCCTTGAGTGCATCAAGATGATTATATTTAGGCTGATCTAAATCATAGCGGAGGAAATCAAGAGTGAAATGCCCATCGAAACTAACGATTGGGAAAATCTCTTTAAAAATACCCTGTAATCCCTGCAACTTGCGCTTAGCCGGCGCGACGTCCGGCTGCAGAAAATCAATGTATGACTTGGTCTGAATCTCAATCAGATCGGGTGGATCGATGACTGACTTTAGCTTGCCGTAGACGGTTCTTTCTACCATCGGGTACCTCTGCAAAAGAGTTACTAACAAAATCGGGAAACCTTTTCAGGCCTCCCCACAAAACTGGCTTGGGCTCGGATCGCCCAGGGGGATTCTTCTTCATCTAAGGCGAGCTGCAACTCATCTTCCGCCTCTCAAAAATCCTTAGACAAGGAAAGCAAGAACGGCGGGCCGAAGCCCGCCCTCGCTTACCTTTGTGGCTTTTCCATGTATTTCCAAATAAATAAGGTCCTATATGGAAAGCCACAGTTCTTCAGAATTACTTCATTTCGACCTTGGCACCGGCCGTCTCGAGCTTCTTCTTCAGCTCTTCTGCTTCTGCCTTTGAGATGCCTGTCTTCACAACACCGTTGCTCTCAACAAGGGCTTTGGACTCAGCAAGACCGAGGCCAGTTGCGGCACGGACTTCCTTAATCACAGAGATCTTCTTGTCAGCAGGTGTTTCGACGAGCTTCACGTCAAATTCTGTCTTCTCCTCGACAGGGGCAGCAACGGCAGCAGGTGCAGCAGCGGCAGCAGGTGCTGCGGCAGAAACGCCCCACTTGTCTTCAAGCTTCTTCACGAGGTCAGCAATGTCAAGAACGGTCAGGCCGCTCAAATAATCAACAATTTCTTCTTGGGTCATTTTATTTCTCTTTTCTTTTGGTGTAACCGCGTACGTTAATTCGCATGCGGAACCGGGAGGCTTGGCTTTCGACACACGTCGAGCCGAGCCATCCCATTTTTACGACACACCTTATGCCGCAGATTCGTTTTTCTCTTCTTTTGCCTTGAGGACGTAGAGGACACTCGCGAGCGGGGCAACCAACACGCGCACCAGGCTGGTAGCCGGGGCGAGCATGGTGCCGAGCAACGTGGAGCGCAAGACATCCTTGGGAGGCAGCGAGGAGAGACTCAAGACCTGAGCGGCCGAGAGCATGGTCTTGTCAAGCTGTGCGCCCTTAACGGAAGCCGCCTCGAACTTCTTGAGGAAGTTCACAAGTACCTTAGCGACTTCAGCCGGGTCGCCAGAACCGGTAATCATTGCGGTCGGGCCTACGAGCACGGACTCCATAGAGTCCCAGCCCTTCTTGGCAGCCGCACGCGAAAGATAAGAATTTTTCACAACCTTAATCGCCGACTTCGCCCCTGCAAGCTCCTTGCGGAGTGCAGCGAAGGTCGAGACCGTGAGATTGCCATAGTTGAGGACAAAGCAATAATCCGACTTCTCAACAAGCGCAATGACTTCGTTGATGGCGGAAAGCTTTTCCGGACGCTTTGAATTTGCCGCTGATTTCATATTCACTTTCCCCTTATTCCTTGACGGCGATCTTCACAGGAACGCCCATGGTGGAACTGACGGACATCTTGCGGATGTACTGACCCTTCGTGGAGGAAGGACGCTCGGCACGGATGGCGTTGAGAATCACCGTGGCGTTCTCCACCAGCTTGTCTGCCTCAAAGCTAACCTTCCCGAACAGGACGCAGATGTTACCCTGGCGATCCATGCGGAATTCTACTTTACCGGCCTTCTGGGCCTTCACGGCAGCCGCCGTGTCGTCCGTAATTGTCCCGGTCTTCGGATTCGGCATCAAGCCGCGAGGGCCGAGCTGGCGAGCCAGCTTACGAACGTTCTGCATGGCATCCGGCGTGGCAATCGCCACATCGAAATCCATCCAGCCGCCCTTGACCTTTTCAATGAGATCATCGTTTCCTACAAAGTCTGCACCCGCTTCGCGTGCTGCATCAGCAGCAAGGCCTCCTGCGAACACTGCAATTCGGATTTTCTTGCCTGTCCCGTGGGGAAGGCTGACGGTGCCACGAACCATCTGGTCCGACTTGCGAGGATCGCATCCCATGCGCATTCCCATTTCAACCGTCTCGTCGAATTTAGCCGCCGGATTTGCCTTGATGAAAGCAACAGCTTCCTCGATGGAAACCCCATCTGTCGGTAGCTTCTTCGCAATGTCTACGTATTTTTTGCCGTGTTTAGCCATGGTTAGTTCCTTTTCCTCAGCCTTCCACAACGATACCCATGCTCCGGGCCGTGCCCTCGATCATGCGCATCGCCGCCTCATCACTCGAAGCATTCAAATCCTTGCCCTTCGCCTTGACGATTTCAAGGAGCTGTGCCTTCGTTACCTTGCCGATCTTATCGCGGTTCGGTACGCCCGACCCCTTAGCAATGCCTGCCGCCTTCTTGAGAAGAACTGCAGCGGGGGGGCTTTTGAGAATGAAGGTGAACGAACGATCGGAATACACCGTGATCACAACCGGGATAATAAGCCCCGCTTGCGCTTGGGTAGCCGCATTGAACTCCTTGCAGAACATCATAATATTGACGCCCTGAGAACCGAGAGCCGGTCCGATTGGCGGTGCCGGGTTGGCCGCACCTGCCGGCACCTGCAAACGCACAATGCCTGTTACTTTCTTTGCCATTTCAGCATTTCCTTGTCTTTATATTGCTCTCCCGGAATCCCCACCGGTTCGAACGAACAATCATTTAACACCTTGACGTTCTGTCTCGGCGGAGTCTTCACGCTCCACCTGCCAGTATTCAAGATCGACCGGGGTCTCGCCACCAAAGATGGATACCATCACGGTGAGTCGCCCATGGTCGGGATCAATCGCCTGTACAACGCCCGAACTACTCATGAACGGACCATCAATAATTTTTACCATTTCGCCGGGCTCGAAGATCACCTTCGGCTTCGGCTTCTCCTGAAGCTCTGTCGCCTGACCACGAATGGCATCGACCTCAGCAGCAGGCATCTCCCTCGGCGGTTCTCCACCTAGAAAACCAATAACGCCCTGTATACCCTTAATGAAAGACCAGACCTGCTCGTTGCGAGTCTTCCGATCCTCCTGATATACAGCCGCCTGAATAAATAAATAGCCTGGAAAGAGCTTCTTTACAACCGTCGTCTTCTTCCCCATCTTCACGGAAGTGACACGCTCGGTCGGCATCAACACCTCTCCAATCTGATCGGCAAGCCCCTCTTCCTGCGACTTAGCATCGATCAGCTTCTGGACTTTCTGCTCCTGTCCCGTCAACGTCTGCAGAACAAACCACCCTTGTCTCATTTAAAAACTCCGTTCGTTCCGAAATAAATTAACGCGCTCCCACGACAAGCTTCAATAGCTGCGTGAGCACCTGGTCACAAACAAAAACAAAAAGACTGAGGAGCAAAATCACGGCCGCAACCACCCAGGTGGATTCGATCAGCTCCTTGCGTTTTGGCCAGGATATTTTACCGAATTCAATGCGGCAATCTCGGAAGAACCCACCGAGCGCCTTGACCTCTTCAGCTATTTTGCTCATTTGCCTAATCTCCGAATCTCATCATGTCCGCCCTTACATGCCAAATCGAACAAGTGTTAGGGCATAAAATTGGCACGTCGGGCAGGACTCGAACCTGCAACAGGCGGTTTTGGAGACCGCTGCTCTACCAATTGAACTACCGACGTAACACAGAAATCACTTGGTCTCTTTATGCATCGTCCGTTTGCGCTCGTTCGGGCAAAACTTCTTGATCTCAAGCCGTGCCGTCATCGTCCGCTTATTGCGCGTCGTCGTATAATTACGGCGTTTGCACTCTGTGCACTCTAAAATTGCGAGGTCTCTTGGCATTTGAATACTCCAATGCTGGTAAAAAATGAACTATTATGTTATCACAACCCCAACTCTGTCTGCAAGCATAAAAAAACTGCCACAAACAACTGGGAAATGCGAGCGGTGGCTATTCAGTCACTGCTCGCCAAGATAACATCCGGAAAAGACCGACCTCTCGATTAGAAGGGGTCGATCTTCCGGTTGAGAGGCTTTACTTCGTGATCTTCGAAACCGTGCCGGCACCGACCGTGCGGCCACCTTCGCGGATTGCGAAGCGCATCTTCTCTTCAAGCGCACAAGGCGAGATGAGCTTCACCGACATACGGATGTTGTCGCCAGGCATAACCATCTCGACGCCTTCCGGCAGCGTGATGTCACCGGTGACATCTGTCGTACGAATGTAAAACTGCGGACGATATCCCTTGAAGAACGGAGTGTGGCGACCACCTTCATCCTTCGAGAGAACGTAAACTTCGCAATCGAATTCGGTGTGAGGCGTGATCGAGTTTGGCTTCGCGAGAACCTGACCGCGTTCGACATCTTCTTTCTTGGTTCCGCGGAGCAAGCATCCGACATTATCGCCAGCTTGGCCTTGATCCAGAAGCTTACGGAACATTTCAACACCGGTAACAGTCGTCTTGACCGTGTCGCGGATGCCAATGATCGAGACTTCTTCGCCAACTTTGACGATACCACGGTCAATGCGTCCCGTGACGACTGTTCCACGACCTTCAATCGAGAACACGTCTTCAATCGGCATAAGGAAAGGCTGATCAATGGCACGAACCGGCTCGGGCACGTATTCGTCAAGTGCGTCAACCAACGCCGTGATGCATGCGCAAGCAGGATCGCCAACCGTCTCCGCCTTCGTCGCGGCAAATGCATTACCGCGGATGATGGGGATATTGTCGCCATCGAAGTCGTACTTCGTGAGCAGTTCACGGATTTCCATTTCAACAAGCTCGAGAAGCTCCGGATCGTCAACGAGGTCAACCTTGTTCAAGAACACCACGATGCGGGGAACGCCAACCTGACGAGCCAGCAACACGTGCTCTTTGGTCTGAGGCATAGGGCCGTCAGCCGCGGAAACCACGAGGATCGCGCCGTCCATCTGAGCCGCGCCAACGATCATGTTTTTAATAAAGTCAGCATGTCCCGGACAGTCGACGTGCGCATAGTGGCGCTTCTCGGTGCTGTATTCGACGTGGGACGTTGCAATGGTGAGGATCTTCGTTGCATCGCGGCGACCGGCAGATTCAGATGCCTTCGCCACTGCGTCGTATGCAATGTAGTTCGCCAGACCCTTGAGGGACTGGACGCGGGTCAGTGCCGCGGTAAGCGTCGTCTTGCCGTGATCGACGTGACCGATGGTACCGACGTTAACGTGCGGCTTGTCACGATTAAAGGATTCTTTTGCCATGGTCTAAAACCTTAACGTATTGTGTTGTTTAGGGGGTTGATGAGAAGTACTTCTTCTTGTCTTGGTGGAGCCCACAAACGGAATCGAACCGTTGACCTCTTCCTTACCAAGGAAGTGCTCTACCAACTGAGCTATGTGGGCCTGTTACCTGCGGTTCAGAGGCGCAAAAACCCCAAGCATGCAAGTTCTCTGGTGAAAACCGCCATGTTTGGCACTTTCTTAGGAGCAGGCCCGTACTCGTAGACCTGCCTCGCCTATAATGCAGGTGAAACAAGCAACGGAGTTTTACATATCCGCTGCAGATAGTCAACTCTAAAATTAGATTTTAACGAAAAATCCCGCCTAGTACATTGTACAGGCAGAAATGACGGTAATTTTCAGGTAGAGTACATGATTAACAATATTGAAACCAAGAACTTAATCTTGTAAATCTTGTAATCTTGTCTTACCAATACGCGCTGTACAGAGTACTAGATCGCCAGCACCTCGCACAGGACCCCAAAAAATACGTTGCGAGCTTTCGTGGGAACCTCGGCCCGGCAAGTAGTATCGCAGCAACGCTGACAGAAATGCCAGTCACGGCTAAAAAGGCTTGCTTTTAACCGATATGGTAAGTATAATTATTTCCCATTAAAACAAAACCATCACTCAAAGCCAGACGCCGCAAGGCGATGGAGAGTCTCGGCGCCCTCGGCAATCTGCTGGAGGGCAGCCTCTGCCGCGCTGACCGCGGCGAGGCCGTCCGCTACCAGCTCACCGACAAGGTTGTGGGCCGAAGCCGCACGCTCTACGTCCCTGCGGACATGGCCGAGGAGGTACGGCAATGGACGCAAAACTGGAAGCAGGCAAAGCGATTACTCAAGGAGCTCTCGGCACTTTCAAGAGAAGAGGTCCGCGCGGGCACCCAGGGCGCCCTCCCACGCGGAACCCCGAAGGCTCCGTAGTGTGCCGACGCGCTTCTAAAGATGATCCTGGGTCGCTCCGCCTTCATCAACGAGGCCTTCGAGAATCTTGAGGATAGACGTAGCGCCTCGCGCATCCTCTACAGCGCTACGACTTTGTGCTGGACGCCGACGCTGGGATTCCTGAACCGGTGCGACTCGCGCAACGCCATGGACTCAGACCGCAACGACGTCCCCCTACGCGCGCACGGTGATGGCTTTGAGCGGACAGGACTGGTGGCCGGAAGGGGAGGTGCTGACCACGGCATAGACGCCAAGCGGATCGCGTGCTCCAGCCCGAGCCATCCGATTCACCGGAGCCGTCGCAGACCGCGACGCTCGGCACCGCTCGGTCATAAGGCGGCGGTGCTGCGGTTATTCTTCTGTCCTAGGTGGAAAGTCGGCGGGACAGGGTCGCGAGGAGAGATGATTTGGAATCCATGTGGCATCAACTTGTCGCTTGCCCTTTTTTTTCTATTTGCTATACTTTTTTAATAGAAGTAGGGTTGCTCTGTATTAAAATGGAGCGAGCCTAGGGATGCCGTTGACATTTATAACGGAGGAGATTATGACAAAACGAAAGCTTTATATTACCGAATTTGACAAATCACGCCTTGAAGAACTCATTGCAGTGGCCGAAGAGTTCGGTGGGAAAAAGAGACCCTCATGATGCAAAGACGTCTGCCCGCCGAATGGGAACCGCAAGAAGCGGTACTCCTCGGCTGGCCCCACGAAGCGACAGACTGGGCAGATACCCTCAACTTGGTTCTACCCATCTTCATCCGCATCGCCAAAGAAATCACTCGCTTTGAGGCGGTCATTATACCCACCCCCGATCCCGATGCCGTCTACACCCAATTAGTGGCGGCTGAAGCTAATATGAATCGGATTTGCATCTGTGCCATACCGACGAACGACACGTGGGCACGCGATTTCGGTCCCATCACGGTCTACCAGGACGGTAAGCCCATTTTACTCGACTATGGCTTTAATGGCTGGGGTTTGAAATTCCGAGCCTGTGATGACAACCAAATCACCTCACGACTTCAGAGGGTGGGTGCGTTCGGTGATCGCATTCGCGAAATACCCGGACTCGTTCTGGAAGGCGGTAGCCTCGAAAGCGATGGCGCAGACACACTGCTCACAACCAGTGCCTGTCTGCTCGAAGCCAATCGGAATCCGCACCTCTCGCGCGCCGAACTCGAACAACAGCTCCAACAGCAACTGGGTGTAAAACGAGTGCTCTGGCTCGATCACGGCTATTTGGTCGGTGACGATACAGACAGCCATGTCGATACCCTCGCCAGACTCGCCCCCAACCATACAATTATTTATCAAGCTTGCGATGATCCCGCAGACGAGCATTTCGCAGAATTGAAAGCCATGGCGGAAGAACTTGCCGCGCTACGCACCGCCGGTGGGCAACCCTTCAAACTGTATGCGCTGCCTTGGCCCGAAGCCTGTTATGCTCAGGATGGACATCGTCTCCCAGCGACCTACGCGAATTTTCTGATCATCAACGGTGCCGTGCTAGTGCCAGTTTACGGCCTCCCCCAAGACAAAGCGGCATTGGCCATTATCGCGCACGTTTTTCCTGACCGTGAAATCATCCCCGTTCCCTGTCGCCAGTTGATTGAACAGCACGGCTCATTACACTGCGTCACCATGCAAATACCCCGAGGAGTCTTGACATGAATGAACTAAGGGTCGGTCTCGTGCAACATGCCGTTGACATCACTCCCGAAAAAACGCTTGCCCGCACCGTTGCCGGCATTCGCAATGCAGCCGCACACAGTGCCAAGCTCGTGGTCTTGCAAGAGCTCCACGGTGGATCTTATTTCTGCCAAACCGAGGACACGGCGGTGTTCGATCAGGCGCAAGCGATACCAGGTCCTAGCACGGCTGTTTTTGGTGCGCTAGCGAAAGAACTTGGCGTCGTGCTGGTCACCTCGCTTTTCGAACGACGAGCCCCCGGACTTTACCACAATACGGCGGTCGTGTTTGAGGCGGATGGTAGCATCGCTGGTCAATACCGCAAGATGCACATCCCTGACGACCCAGGCTACTACGAAAAATTTTACTTCACCCCAGGCGACTTGGGCTTCACCCCCATCGACACCAGCATCGGCCGATTGGGCGTACTCGTCTGCTGGGATCAGTGGTACCCAGAAGCGGCGAGACTAATGGCATTGGCCGGAGCAGAACTGCTGATTTATCCCACCGCCATCGGCTGGAATCCGCACGATCTCCCAGACGAGCAGCAACGACAGCGCGATGCCTGGATCACGGTACAGCGCGGCCACGCTGTCGCAAACGGTCTGCCGTTAATTTCAGTCAACCGAGTGGGAATCGAGACCTCACCTGATGGTGTCGGCAAGCAACATTTTTGGGGTAGCAGTTTCGTTGCCGGCCCACAAGGCGAAATGCTCGCGCAAGCCGAAACGGATCAAGAACAAACACTCGTGGTCATGATCGATCGCGCCCGTAGCGAACAGGTTCGCCGGATTTGGCCGTTCTTACGCGACCGCCGCGTCGACGCTTACGCTGACCTGACGAAACGCTATCGAGACTAAGATTTTTCGCAACGGTCCCCATGGATGCCAATCAAAAGCCAAGCGATGATCACGTTCACGCCCGAGCAATTCGAAAGCCATGCCGTCGAACTTGTCCAAGACCTCTATGTCACAGATGCTAACAAGGTCGTACTAAAGAAAATCGACTAAAGACATTACGACCGTGTCTGCACTTCGCCCTTGCGTCTTGAGCGCGGCCTTCATATACAGATCATAATCCGCCGAACCAAACATGGTACGCTCTAATACCGTTTTACGCCGCACGCTGACTTCGAGTCGGCCTGCTTCCATCTTGGTGATCTCGCAAGAGGTCGTCAGCACCGTGTTCCCATCGCCAAGTCTGAAATCATTTCTCGAAGGGAGGAGTTCAATGCCCGAGACCTTGGCAGGTAGCCGAACCGTCCACACTTCATCAAATTGGTTTGCTCCACTGCGGAAAAATGGAAGCCTTCTTACCCCGTAACGAGGTGCAATAGAGGTGCTCCCCGCACCAGGCAAGCGAAGATTCATAAATTCGCCTTCACCAAGAGCCCATCCGGGCATGCGAATGCGGAAGTTCCTTTTGCCAGGATACGACTGGGTGTTCACAACATACTCGCCTTCGAGCACCGCACGGCGTGAATATGCCGACACGAGCTCGAGCACATGACGGCGGCGATCTTCGGGCATCATCTCCTCATACAAGCGCCGGAAACCCTCAACAGCCGATCCAAAATAATCCGTCTCCACGTCCATGATCACCGTGCCGTCTTCCTGCACGTCCATGTTGTATCGTGTCGACACACGCCGTTCATATCCAGCATCAGGCTTCAGCTTCATCCATTTTTTTGCCGCTACATCAGCAACCATCATGCCGTTCGCACTTGTCGCACGTAGTTCGGAATACTGCGAGCCGTCATTGACATAATATGTCGCGCCACCATCGTCAACGGCAACCAAAAGAGAATCAAACATGCCGTAAGCATCAACATCCACACGCTCAACATCGTTCTCCAGTCGGCCTCCATCGACGAATACAATGCGTGATTCGATTTCCACTGCGCGTAGCATCGCCTGAAGCAAAATTGCGACATCAACGGCGTGGCCGTATCCCGAACGAAGTGTTTCATCGGCTGCCGAAAGCATGGAGAGCGGCAACGTTGTATAGTCAGGCCCGTTAACGCGAATGTTCTTCACGACAAAGTCGCGAATGGTGCGCACCCTCTCAACAACAGTCGTTACCCCCACAACCAACTCTTCTGCTTTCTTTGTCGCAAACGGCTGGCTCTCTGCCTTCTCGTTCATGCAATCTTGAATGATAGCAGCGTATCCAAAGGCATCGACTTCCGGCACTACGCTGTATCGCCCACGAAACACATAGCGTGCCGATGGCATGTTGTCCTCACGAATCACGCCGGGAATGTTGGTGCAAACGGCAGTTATGCCATCGTCCGAACCTCCAACATTATGCAAAACATATTCAGTTTCAATCGGCTCAGAGCCTGAAGACTTTGTGACCTTTTCTGAACCTTTTTTATATCGCTTTCCGACAATGCGTTTCATGTGAACAGAACTCGGCATTACCATACTCGTTTTGGCGAACTGACTGTCGTTTTTACCCTTGATCGTCAGGGATTGCTTCTCGATGTCGTCAAAGCCGCCGAAGCGCTTCGTGTAGGCATGGAAGGGTGCGCCATAACATCGGTGACGAATCGTATAGTCGATGACGCTTCCCACTTCAAGTCCCGGGAAGTTCACGACGAGCATCTTCCCGGCTGGATAGCGCGGTGCAGATGCCACCCACGACTGATCCATGATGTTCTTTTCCAGATCGGTCACTTCATGAACCGTTCCATCTGGACTGGTTACCGTCGCGGATACCAGCTCCACAGAATTCATCGCCGAGTTGAAAGGTATTTTAATATCTCCCTCTCGAATCTTACCCGCATACGAGAGAATCTTCTTGCGAACATGTACCGTCTCGACCCATGCGTTCGTCGCATTCTCAGGCTCCAGCACGGTTTCTTCAAGCAACACAAGCACATCGCCAGGTTTCTCCGCTTCCAACGGATTAGGACCTGATACCTCGTCTTGGAACTGAACGTCGCACCCGCTGAAAATCGGCACCGCCCGCACCGCCGCCTCGGTCTTTTGCAATGCCGTTCGTAACTCCAAATACGCTTCAGGTGAATACAAGCTCTTCGACATCACGAAGCTCGTTTCGGCCGATAGCACGCCGCTTGTGTACGCAGTTCGTTGCGAGTACGACATCCCTTCGCACGCAATTGCGACATCGCCGCCGCCTGCATAGGTGCCCTCTAAACCCGTATACAACGCAATGCGCTCTTCCACCCCACATGGAATTTCTGTTTCCAGCGGGAAGCGACGTTTCTCAAGCCCGGTGCCGCCGATCAAATAATTGACATAGCCAAACACCTCAGTCAGCCGTGGTAGAGTCACGACATTGACACCGCCCGTGATAATACTCCCCGGCACACAGTAGTCGAACGTAAACGAAATCGGCGTAGTCGTGTCTTGCATGTCTGCCGGCGTGATCTGTAAATCGGTGAGGAACGCACCTGGAGCCGAAGCTTGTAGCATGCGCTCAACGAACAGTCTGCGGTCTTCCCTCCGCATCTTCGAAAAGCCGCTACGGTACATGGTGTCATTAATGCCCTTCAATGTCACTGAGCTTTTTGCATACTGCCAGCCATTGCTGATTGTGCCCGTTGTTTCAATAGAAGCCATGTTTTCCTCGGCAGGCAATGCCGCCGATTCCAGTAAGGTCTCGCCTTCGGGCTTCGCCACAAGAAAGCTCTTCTCGCAAAGATACTCGGGAAGCAGCCGCGCCGAATTCTCGTTGGTGGGGTCCATGAGAATGTACTGAGCAGCACCTTTTGCACCGGGCTTCTCGCTCGCGACGCCGACGATGGCGTGATTGAAATAAATCTGGGGCACGTCAGGGTCGCGGCGTTCGCCGACATGAATGAGAACCGGATACGCCTCGATTCCCGCCATGCGAAGCATCACGACGAGGAGCGCTGCCTTATCACGGCAAACGCCGTACTTGTTCTGGAAGGTCAGGCTCACATCATGCGGTTCGTAGCCCGGAGCTTCGTTTTCTGGCGTGATGCCCATGTAGCGAATCTTCTGCGACACGTAGGTAAACACACGCCAAATTTTTTCATCGCGCGTCTGCGCTCCGTCGATCAGCGCATCTGCGGTCTGCTGCATTTCTGGCACAGTTGCCGCCATGCGCGGGGCACTAAGATTCCAATACCATTTCGAAAGCTCCTGCCAGCTTGGCAGTGTCGACACCAGAAGACGCTGCGCACACGTGTGTAGCGGCGGCATGTCTGGCTCCGGAAATGCTTGCGGCACATTCTTGACACTCCAACGGTGGCGCGTGGCACCATCGGCAAGCACCTCTGTCTCGTACTTAAGGCCATCGTTGATTTCATCGCGTACCTTAATAACTTTGAGAGGCAATGCGACTGGCGCGATAATCTCGTGGACCAGCTCCACGATCGGCGATGTGATCTCAAACACCGTGTAGTCGCTGAAGGCGTTTGGCACGCGAGCCTTCGTGGTGTTGCGTGTTACCACAAGGTGGAGTGTGTCGCCAATCTCTACGCCGGGAAAGGCGAGGGTGAGGATCTTGTTGTTGGGATCGTAGATATTCGAATCCATCTGACCCGACTCGGTCATCAGGCGACTGTTGTCCGCAACGTCGATTTCGACTGAAGTTCCATCGCATTTAATAATTTCCGCCTTGTCGACGATCACATCGCCGTAGGAGAGGCTCATCCAGAAAGAAGCTGTGCGCGAGTTGCGTCTGCCCTTTTCAGTAAGAATCTTCTCATACCATTCGTTTGTGCTCTTGCCCGTGCCGTCAGGATTATACGATTCAACCGTATAGTCGCATACCAGCACGCTGTCAGCATCTGGATAAGCCACAGCATCGACGCGCGTCGCGCGTTCTACCGCCACCGCCTGATCTATCAGCGGCTCGCCTGCCGCGTGGCAGAGTCCACACCCAGCTATCCATGCCACCATACAAAGAACAACAAATCGCTCCATATTCACCTCTTTCTTAGCGTGGGAGTATAACAAAGCACTTTTGCCAAGCGCAAATCTATTCTCAGGGATGCCAGCTCCGCATCGCCTATGGCTCGCTCCGTGGCAGAGTCGGCACCGTACCACCTGCTGGCGAGAACAAAGAACGTAGCTTGGTGGGAAGGCAAAAGAGGGAGGAATAACTCGCTTTATAGCGGTGTGTTGGAGGCACTGCCTCTTGGCATTTGCGTCTGGAGCGAGGCGAAGACGACGCTGAGGTTGCAAGCGCAGCTTGCGCCACGGAGGGGATATCCGCTATAATTGAGCGCATGGATATAGATGAAGACAATTTTTTCGAGCTTACGGCAAATGGCGATGTCCCTTCGGGGCGGCAGCCGCTTGCAGCGCGGATGCGCCCGCGTTGCATGAACGATATCGTCGGTCAGCAGCATATCATCGGACCGGGCAAGCTCCTGCGGCGGGTGATCGAAGCCGACCGCCTTTCTAGCATCATCCTCTACGGACCTCCGGGCTGCGGAAAGACCTCCATCGCCGAGGTGATCGCGCTGAGCACGAAACGGCACTTCCAGCGGGCCAGCGGCGTACTGTCGAATGTTGCGACATTGCGCGTCATTTTGGAGACCGCGCGCAAGGTGGCAACAGGACGTGGCACGATTCTCTTTATCGACGAAATTCATCGCTTCAACAAAGCGCAACAAGACGTGTTGCTCCCCTACGTGGAAGACGGTAGCATCACGCTCATCGGAGCCACCACGCACAACCCACAGATGTTCGTGAATACGCCGCTGACCTCGCGTTCGCTGGTTTTTGAGCTCAAGCCGGTGTCGGAAGACGAGATCTCGACGCTCCTGCGTCGCGCGCTCGCCGATGCCGAGTATGGCCTAGGCGGAATGGGTGTGGAGGCAGACGACGATGCGCTCGCGCACATCGCCATGATCTGCGAAGGCGATGCCCGTAAGGCACTCAATGCGCTCGAGGTAGCAGCACTCAGCACACCACCAGGCGAAAACGATATTCGGCGCATTACAACGCACGTCGCACAAGAGTGTGTGCAACGCAAGATGCTCAATTACGACAAGGATGAAGAAGGACACTACAACACCATCTCGGCCTTCATCAAGTCAATACGCGGTTCGGATCCTCATGCGGCGATCTACTGGCTTGCCAAGATGCTGGTGGCGGGAGAAGACCCACGCTTTATTGCGCGCCGCCTCGTCATCAGTGCTTCAGAAGACATCGGCAATGCTGATCCGCGCGGCATCTCTATCGCCGTCGCAGCCATGCAGGCTGTGGAGTTTATCGGCATGCCCGAGGCGCGCATTACGCTGGCGCAAGCCACAACCTACCTTGCCACAGCGCCCAAGAGCAACGCCGCTTACCTCGCGATTAGCGAGGCAGAGGCCGACATCCATGCGGGGCGGGTGATGGAAGTGCCCGAACATCTGCATAATGTCCATATCAAGGCCGTAGGTAAAGATCTTGGCGAAGGCTATCAATACCCACACGATTTTAACAACAGCTATGTCGCTCAGGATTACATCCCCGTTGCGAAGGAATACTATAAGCCCAAAGATGTAGGCTATGAAGAGACGGTCGCTAAGCGTATGGCGTGGTGGAAGGCGCAGCAACAAACCTCAACCAAAGCGTAGTCGGTTATTAAATCAACTGAATCTTTCGCCGCCGTCCCATTACGGCGAATCCAGTGATCATCGACGTCAGCAAGAGAATCGGTACGGCAATCCACAGCAGGCTGTGGCCCAACGTGATTTGGAAGTAGAGCGTCGCAACGGACCAGCCCAACACCGTGAGGTAAACCATCATCACCACGCCGTAGTACCGTCCCAGCTCTCGGAAAGCCGCACCCATCGCGGCCAGGCACGGTACGTAGAGCAGAATAAAGAGCAGGTAGGCAAACGCTTGATGGCGACCCTTCGAAAACTTGATGCGCATGTTTGTGAAGACCGAGGTTTCGGTATCGAAAGCTTCCGCTACCGCCGCCTCATCGCCCGAAACATCGCGAAAGCCAAGCGGATCGCTCAGGGCCCTGAAGATTTTGCCAAAGGCAGGCGGGATAGTTGCGAAGGCATCTCGGACGCCGCCCCAGAAACTATATTTTGGCTCGTTTAAATCCACATCCTCCGCAGAAAATGCCAAGGTGCTGTTCTGTCCATAGAGACTGGTCATTGTGCCGATTACGGCTTCTTTGGCAAACAGTCCAGTAAAGATGGCAACGGTGGCAGGCCAGTTATCTTTCTCTACGCCCATCGGTTCAAAAACTGGCGTGCAGGCCGTGGCGACGGCTGACAGCACCGATTTTTCACTATCCTTATTACCGATCGAGCCATCCGTTCCAATCGTGTTGAGGACGCCGAGGATGAGCACCATGGGCACGATTACTTTACCTGCACGGAAAATGAAGACATGCAATCGATCCCAGGAATGGAGCAGAATGTGCTTCAGACGCGGCATGTGGTAGGGCGGTAGCTCCATGATAAAATGGGATGGTTCGCCGTAGAAAATGGTCTTCTTGAGAATCAGACCGGTAAGGATGCCCATGAGCATACCTGCGAGATAGATCATGAAGACAAGTCTTCCCGGATTTTCAGAAAAGAACGCCGCACCGAACACCACATAGACAGGCAACTTGGCTCCGCACGACATGAAAGGCGTCATAAAAATGGTCAAAAAACGGTCGCGCTTGCTCTCCAGCGTCCGCGTTGCCATGATGGCCGGCACCGAGCAACCGAAGCCCACGAGCAGCGGCACGAAAGACTTGCCGGGAAGGCCGAGCCAGCGCATGAATCGATCCATCACAAACGCCGCACGCGCCATGTACCCTGAGTCTTCCAAGATAGCCAGACAGAAGAACATGAAGAAGATTGGCGGAAGGAACGTGGCCATCGTCTGCAAACCAGCACCCAAGCCGCTCGCGATCAACGCAACGAGGAACCCGGGCAGTCCCATCTTCTCCATCAGCACCGTGGGGCCATCAACGAAAAACGTCCCACCTAGGACATCGAAAAAGTCAATGAACGCACCTCCCACAACTTGGGTGATCCAGAACACAATGTACATCACCAACAGGAAGAACGGGATGCCGAGCCATTTGTTAAGGATAACGGTGTCGGCCTTTTGGGTAAAGAAAACCCTCGGTGCGGCATGGGTCACCACCTCGTGGCAGAGCCCTTGAATCACGCCATAGCGAGAGTTGGCCAGCGATTCGTCGGGATACTCCTTGAGAATTTTGACGATCCGAGAGCGTGCTTCGTCGAGTGTTTCTGTAGTCACCGCACCCATCGCGACTGCCTTATCGCACACGGGCTGGTCGCCTTCCAGCAATCGGATGGCAATCCAGCGATCATTGACGTGATACGACTGCGCAACGGGGCCACACGAAGGCAATAAGGCCGCGATTTCCACCTCAACCTCGTTTGTGTAGCCGATCTTCACGATCGGCTGTGCGGGGTGAAGCAAGGCTGATTCGATTGAGGCGATTAACGACTTGATACCCGACGGCTTTCGAACATCCACACCGACAACAGGGCAGCCAAGGTGCTTCTCTAAATGAGCGAGGTCAATCTTAATTCCGCGGCACTGCACCATATCCATCATCGTGACGATGTGGATCATCGGCACCCGAAGCTCGGTGAGCAATAACGTCAGATAGAGATTTCTCTCCAGATTAGTTCCGTCGATCACATTGACGAACATATCCGCTTCTCCACCCAAGGTGTACTCGACGGCTACTCGCTCGTCTTCACTACTCGACGTCAGTGAATAAATCCCAGGCAAATCAACCAACTCCACATCTGAGGCGTCGGCAAGCTTGAATATCCCAGTCTTGCGCTCAACCGTCACACCAGGCCAGTTGCCGATGTGCTGCCGTGATCCCGTCAACGCATTGAAGACGGTTGTCTTTCCGCAGTTCGGATTGCCGATGAGGCCAACTTTATAGGTTTTCTTCACTGAAAGACCTCCGCGAATTTACAGAATACAGACCTCAACCACGGCGGCCTCTGCCTTGCGGAGCGAGAGATGAAAACCCCTCACTTCAATTTCGATCGGATCCCCCAAGGGAGCCTGGTTAACAAGCTGCACAACGGCTCCCCGAGTCAGGCCAAGCGAAAGAAGCTTGGCCCGATAGGCCGGATTTCCTTCGGCATACCCCACCACCTTCGCCTTCACGCCTCTGACAAGATTACTGAGTGAGTATTTAGTCATGGAACGCCTCGTTTGTTATAATAGCCTAACATTTGAAAAAGAAATAAATATAGCCCTATGCGCGGTACTTGTCAACATAAAAAATCCCTTGGCTTCCTGTTCCTGTTACTTTATACTGTTCGCCTCCATCATGAAAATAATAGTCGGTCTCAGTGGCGGCGTCGATTCCTCGGTCGCAGCGCTACTTCTCAAGAACGAGGGACATGAGGTCACAGGTGTGACCATGAAAATCTGGCGTTCTGGCAAATATGCCGGCGGCGACAGGGATGCTTGTTTTGGTTCTGGCGAGGACGAGGATGTTGCCGTCGCAGAGGCACTTTGCGCCCGCATCGGCATTCCCTACCGCACCTTTGACTGTTCCAGTCAATATGACGATCTGATCGTCTCGCACTTCCGCAATGAATACATGGCTGGCCGCACCCCGAATCCGTGTGTGCGCTGCAACGCCATGATGAAATTTGGTCTTCTTCCTGAGCTGGCTAAGGCCGAAGGGATCGCCTTCGATCGCTTCGCAACGGGCCATTATGCCCGCACGGATATTGTCGACGGACACTCCCGCTTGCTCCGGGCTGTCGATTCTTTCAAGGATCAGTCATACTTCCTTTATCGACTTTCGCAGGAGCAACTGGCGCGCCATCTCTTCCCGTTAGGTAGTCTCTCAAAGAACGAGGTGAGGCAAATAGCGCGAGAAAATCAGCTTGATGCCGCCGAGAAGCCAGACAGCCAAGACTTCTATAGTGGCGACCGCGATGAACTGATCGGCGAGCCAGATCGTTCAGGAAACATTGTCGATGAAACCGGCAAAATCCTCGGACATCATACCGGATTCTGGAAATACACCATCGGCCAGCGCAAAGGGCTCTGCATTGCTCATCCGTTACCCCTCTATGTCGTCGAGCTCAACGCCTGCACGAACGAAGTGGTCGTCGGCACCGTTGAACGCACACTCGGTCATTCGCTCGTTGCTGACTCCTGCAACTGGACTTCGATTCCTGCGCCGGAGACGACAATGGATGTCCAGATCAAAGTCCGTTCCGCAGGGAAGCCGCTTGAAGGCGCAACCGTGCGCCCGCTTGGCGAAGGACGCTATGAAGCGCGCTTCGCCACTGGCATTGCTGGCGTTGCGCCCGGACAATCCGCCGTCTTCTTCCAGGGCGATGTCGTCCTCGGCGGCGGCATTATCAGGAGCGCCGAATGATCCCGCTAGAAACCATTCTCGAACGAGCAAAAGCCAATCCCCACGCCTTGTCGCGCGATGAACTTGCGCTTCTGCTCTCACTGACCGCCCCCGCCGATCTGCAGAAACTGCATGATGCGGCTTACGAGGTCAAATGCCGCTACGCAGGTAAAATCGTCAGCTTCCGCGGAATCATCGAGATGGGCAATGTCTGCTCGAAAGACTGTTTCTACTGCGGCATCCGTAAAGGCAACGCCAAGGTCGAACGCTTCCAGCTCGACGAGGCCACGATCTTGCGCGGCATCAAACGCACCCTCGACATGGAATACGGCTCGCTGGTACTCCAGTCCGGCGAACTCGAATCCGAAGCGCATACCGCCTTCATCGAAAATATCCTGCACCGCATCTCGGAAATGTCGGACGGCAAACTCGGCGTTACCCTTTCCCTTGGAGAACAGTCGGACGAAACCTTCTGGCGCTGGCGTGCCGCTGGTGCGCATCGCTACCTGCTCCGCATCGAATCGTCGAATCCGGAAATCTACGCCAGACTTCATCCCGCCGACCACAGCTTTGAACGTCGCGTGGATTGCCTGCGTCTGCTACGCAAACACGACTACCAGGTCGGCAGTGGCGTCATGAGCGGTCTTCCCGGACAGACCAGCGACGATCTGGCCAACGACATTGTGTTCTTCCGCGAAATGGATCTCGACATGATCGGCATGGGCCCGTACATACCGCATCACGACACACCGCTCGGACAGGACATCCCCTTCACGCCGGAGTATGCAGCCGACCATCTGCGCCTCGGCCTCAACATGATCTCGGCCACCCGTCTCTTCCTGCACGATGTCAACATCGCCGCCACCACGGCGCTGCAGGCACTCGCCGATGATGGTCGCGAACAAGGCATTCTTGCCGGGGCCAACATCGTGATGCCCAACGTCACCGACACCGAATACCGTCGCAACTACCAGCTCTACGAGAACAAGCCCTGCCTCGACGAAAACTCAGAGCAATGCCGCTACTGCCTTGCCCGCCGACTCGAAAAAATCGGCGAAACCGTCAACTGGAACCACCGCGGCGATTCGCCTCACTACGCCGCCCGGCACGAGAATGACGAACGGAGGAAATAGTTTTTGGAATTGGGTTTTTGACAAGATTGCAATACCCACTCCACTAAGCTTCTTGTTCTTCTCGCCCTTCCGGTTAAAAACCCTTCGCCACTCACCTCAGCCTCCTCTGCACATTAAACAATTCGTATAATCCGTGTTTAATCCGTGAATCACGATGCACGCCCCTCGCTTTAGCTGCTCTAAAATACCACCCGAAAAGCCAAGCTACGTTTAAACCGAAAGTATTACTTTACATTTAGACGTCCTAAGCGCCAAAAAACTCACGTCATCCGGAATTAAAATTGAACTTTAATTTTGCATAATTTCATTTATATCATTGGATGTAAGTACTTTACCATGTAATACTTTTTATAAATAGCGTTTATTTTCACTAACTTTTATGCAAAATTAAAATTGAATTTTAATTTCGCGTATTTTATGGTATGATATTTTCACTTCACAAGGAGACCGTCAATGATCTATCGAAATATTACTCCTCATCTGGAAAAACTCGCTACCTTGTTCCCAGTTGTTACGATCCTCGGGCCTCGGCAGTCGGGAAAGACAACGCTGGCGCGTATGACATTCAAAAACTATTCATACGCCAACCTCGAATTGCCGCCGGTGCGGCAGCTTGCACGCGAAGACCCACAAACTTTTTTTGTTAACTTTCCGGCCCCCTTGATCATCGATGAAGTCCAACATGCCCCTGAGTTGCTGAGCTATATTCAGGTTTTCGTTGACGAGCACAAAGCGCGTGGGCAATACATTTTGACGGGATCACATCAGCCACTCCTTCAGGCAAAAGTCACCCAGTCGCTGGCAGGACGTACCGCCTTGCTGACACTGCTCCCACTCTCTTTGCCCGAACTTGCCAATGCTGGATTTTCAATGGACAGGGACGAGTGGCTATTTAAAGGATTCATGCCCAGGATTTATGATGAGTCAATTCCGCCGACATTGCTCTATGAGAACTACTACCGGACCTACGTCGAACGAGACGTCCGGCAACTCATCAACGTGAAAGATCAAAATGCTTTTGAAACGTTCGTACGCTTTCTCGCAGGGCGTGTGGGGCAGGTGGTCAATCTCGAAAGCATGTCCAACGACATCGGCGTCTCGTCCCCCACCTTGGCCGCATGGCTTTCCGTGCTCGAAGCGAGTTATATCGTTTTCAAGCTCCATCCCTATTACAACAATTTCGGGAAACGACTGATCAAATCCCCAAAAATCTACTTCACGGATGTGGGTCTGGCGTCGTACCTGCTTCGAATTGAAAATCGTGATCAAATCGCTCGGGATCCGCTTATCGGAGGCCTTTTCGAGAATCTTGTCGTACTCGAGGCACTCAAGGCACGTTACAATGCAGGGCTTTCTCCTGATTTATATTACTTCAGGGATAGCAGTGGACTTGAGATCAACTTGATTCTGGATCAGGCACGCCAACTACACGCCTTCGAAATCAAATCGTCCAGGACGTGGAACTCAGCATTCGGAAAGAATATGGGGAAATTCCGTGAAAGAATTTCCAGCCTTCTTTCATCCACAGTTATCTATTCAGGTGAGCCCATAGCTGGCAGCGAAAGCCGCCCCTCATGCGTCCACTTCACTAACACAGCAAGCCTGTTTGTCAAGACGCCAGAAAGCGTTGGGCCTTAGATAAGATTATAGCAGCGCCATTCCCTGTGGCAAAGTGGACACCCTGCCACAGGCATCTCCGCATCCGCACCACACGCCGAGCGGCTGGGTGGCAGCCTCATCTCGTATTGTAATCTCGACATTTAGTTCAAGATTACGGTGGCGTAATTGCCTGTGGCAAAGTGGACACCCTGCCACAGGCATCTCCGCATCCGCACCACACGCCGAGCGGCTGGGTGGCAGCCTCATCTCGTATTGTAATCTCGACATTTAGTTCAAGATTATAATGACGAGATTGCTTGTGTCCATAATCGGTCAGCCATCGGGGGGATGGGTGAAAGTATTTTGCGGGGGTGACGCCTGAGATCTGCTCTGCTGTGCTATCAACCCAGTTGTCGCAATAAGCGCGGTGCGGTTTTAAACACAGAGAGTTGGAGACACAGAGATTGAGCCACTGGGAGCGATATGCTTCCAGCCTGTGCAAACGACAAACAGGCAAGATGCCTGTTCTCCCAGTAGGGCAACATTTTTCTGTCCACCCATTTTTCTGTCCCTCTCTACACTAAAACAAGGGGCATATCTCTAGAAATCCCCGATACCGATTTTTCGTTTTGGATCCCGATACCGATACCGATTTCGATTACAGACGCGGAGGTCTGCATCGCTCCAGTTTTCTAGTAAAACAAGAGACAGGCGTCTAGAAATTGCGGCCAATCAGGAGATTGGCTCTCCTATTCCCATCCCTCTGTGCCTCAAACTCTCTGTGTTTAAAACCCAAACCCCATTACCCACATACTTGCCCCCGGTCACTGACCGATTACGAGTTTCATCTGAAAAACACTTGTCTTCTCGAGAACGAATGGTTATGCTTTGGATCACCTCTATATGATGGAGGCTGATACAAAGGACGGCTATGACGAAGGGAGATTATTGATGAATCGACGCGCTATTATTGGTGATCTTGTGTTGCCAGACCGCATCCTGCGAGGTGGAGCGGTCGTTATTGCAGACGGCGTTATCGAATACGCAGGCCCGGCGGACAGCGTTGCGTTGCCCGACAACCAGATTCGAACGGGCGGGCGGCTCGTGGCACCGGGCTTTGTTGACATTCATTGTCATGCGGGAGCTGGAGTTATGTCGCACGATGATCCCGCTGCCGTGGCAGCGTATCACCGCCGCCACGGAACGACGGGATTGCTGCTTTCGTTTTATCGTAATCTCTCAAATGACCAAGTGCTGGAAGGGTTACGGAAAATCGCGGCATGTCAGGCACCGAATGTGTTGGGCGTTCACATGGAGGGGCCATACCTTAACCCGGAATACGGAGCCAGAAAGCAGCCATTTTCGTCTGTTGATCCGGTTTTTTATCGTCAGGTCATCAATTCCGGGCTTGTTCGTCAATGGACTTATGCTCCGGAAATGCCTGGCACTTCTGCCTTTGCACGCGAAATTGCGGCGGCAGGCATCGTGCCTGCAATCGGCCATAGTGCGGCTTCGCCTGCCGAAGTGGATCAGGCGGTCTGTGACGGTGCCCGCATCGTTACACATTTGATGAACGCCACGGGTTGCAGTATATCACCAACGCGCTACGGTGGAACGATCGAGGTCTCGTTTGATCTCGCGGCGATGCGCCATGACAAGATGTTCTTCGAGGTTATCTTCGACCGTGAGGGTATACACGTCCGGCGCGAGATGATCGAATTCATTCTGAAGACGGCTGGGGTAGATTTTGTGGTGGGTATTACGGATTGTGCGGCGGGTGGACTAGATGTCGATGACGGCCGGGATGTGATCGGCGAGGGTCGCGCATTGTCCGGTACCCGATTGACAATGAGCGGTGTGGCACGCAACTTCCTTTCGCTTGGTATGCCGCTTCAAGATGTCTTTAAGATTGTCGCGCTCAATCCCGCGCGTGCGATTGGAATGGATGATCGTGTTGGGAGTCTGGCGCAAGGTCGGCGCGCTGACCTCCTGTTGATTGATGCCGAATTAAATAAAGTAGAGGTGGTTACCTGAACGTAGTGCGCAGTCGCTTCTGTCAGAGACTCACTTGTCAAACACCAGCCATGCCATCCGTTCCTCTCCTGAATCGATCGGTGGCGGTAGTAGGGTCTGCGACTCATAGCCGCCCAGCAGATCCGCGACACGTGTGACACCGAACCTAAGTGCCCTGCACGTCTTGCGTTCAATTCCGAGCGAAGCAAAAGGCAGCCGCAGGGTCACCGCCCAGTAGTCCGGTCCTTGCGTGGCTTGAGCAGTCCAGCGATGATTCTTCGGTGACCCCAGAGTACTGAGGCGCTCTTCTCCTCCAACAGGATTGACATCGTTCATGGCACGCCCCGCGTAGAACTCGCGGGCGCCAAGCGAATTGACCATGAATCCACGGCTTTCCTCGAACTGGCTGGGGTACACGACGAAATGCACTTGATCATCGGGCCCAAGATCGTTTGGATCAAGCGGGTCGGCTCGCACAAGCTCCATACGCGGCTCGCGGCACATAATCCCGACGTAGAGCCCTGCGTCGTCATAGCCGGCACGCCAGGTCGTAACCCGTCCGGTTTTCATTTTATCCGGAGCGACATGCAGAGGCGGAGCTTCCGGTAGCGAATCCCACTCGCCCCCTGCGGGAGATCCATTGATCTTGGGTGCTTGAGTAACCCTCTGACACCGGTACACGTAGCCACCCGGTGCTTCGCCGATATAGGCGGGAAAGAGCGGACAGCCTGGCTTCAGCCGCCGGGCAACGCGTGGGAATTCCTTTGCCAACAGTGTCTTCAATTCACGCATGCGCCAGCGAATCAGCTCCGGGAAGTACTTGAAGGCTCCAGCCTCCGGGCAATAGCCGAGGCGCGGATTCCGTTCGACCAGCGGCAGCAGCAGCCGGTCTACTTCGATCTCGCGCCTCACAAGCGTCCTCATGGTGTCCAGCAACGTGCGACGCTTGTTGCCGCAACTGTGGGCCAGTCGTTCACGCAGGGCATAGAATGTCAGAATGTTGACGCCGCTTTCGAAGTGCAGTTCCAGTACCCGGGCCAGATCGATCTGTCGCTGACGCTCTCGATTCCCGATGGCGGTCGGATGCAAGGCTTCCAGCAGGCGCACACCACGCCCCCAGCGATCGCGCATGCGAGTGCACAACGTGATGATTTCGCTGAGCGTGTGATAGCCCGTGCAATTTCCGATGATGTCGCCACCCGGCGAATCCGGACGCCAGTTGCCGCCCAATTTTAAGCCACGGGGCTCAAGGTAGAGCGGCCATACCGGGCCGTTGTGCATAGGGCCAAAATAGCTGAACCCGATGGACACCGGATAGTGGGCGTAGGCGGCACTGAAATGCTTCCAGGCGCGCACAACCGTTGGAGCGTGGATCCCCCAGTCGCGGCGTGCCTGGCGATCAAGAAAGGCCGCTTCTGTATCCGGAAGAGGCGCGAAGGCAAGGTCGCCTGCGGCTCGGTTCATCAACGACGGATCGTTGCCGGAGCCCCAGTTCTGTAAAGCACCGCTAACGCCCAGCGCATGCATACCCTGAAACCGCTGGTAGAGGTTTCTAGGCACCGGGATGTAGGGGACGCTGGCCAGTTCATGCGAACAGCCAGCCATGATCTTGGCGTAAACCGTCGTACCTTTTGCTCGGGCCGCTTGCGCACAGTCGCGGAACAGGGTACTCGGTCCCGGAACGGACAACCAATAATCGTCCGCGCGCCGAATCTTTCCCAACTGGCGAACCTTCGCCGCGCTATCGTAGTTGTGCAGGAGGACGACCTTCGGAGGGACATGCGCCGCAGCATCGCGAGTCAGGCGCTCTCCCCAGCAAACGTATTGCGAGTAAGGCCAAGCGATGAACTCCGCTTCAGGATCGGCGGTGTGAACGCCGCGTTCCATCGCCGCCAACGTATCGCGCAGCACGTCCCGTGGAGCACGCTTCGAACAGCGGGGGCAGCGGCTCGGACGGACTCTCGCCTCATAAGACCCCGAGTAGCAGTGCGTGGACCGTTCGCCGACGCAGATGACGATCAGTCCGCCCAGACCTGGTGCTCCGGCCATGAGCTTCCGGAATCCTTCGGCAAGGGCATCGCAGCCCTGCTTCGTGCTGGTGCAGTAGTAGGTTATCCCGTGCGCATCGCCGCCCAGCAGATGCGGATGTTTCGCACGCAATGGGCTGCCCGCCGAAAATGATTTCGGCTCATTGAGGTAAAGATAAAGCCGGATGCCATAGCGTGCGTAACGCCGCACGCGCTCCCGGAGTGCCTCAAACAGAGATTCTGGTGGTGCCTCGAACTCCGGCACGATACGATGAGGATAGAGCAACTCCATCGGCAACATCACGCCGTTGACACCTTCGTGCGCCAGTCGGTTCAGGAACTCATCCGGAAGAATATCGAGCCCGATGTGGTCGAACATGCCTACGTGGAATTCGATCCGGCGACGGATAACCGCCGTACGCGTGATGACTTGCACGGGCAGAAACGGGCCACCACGCCGCAGCATTTCGTCTTCCAGATAAACTAGCGCACGGCGAAACCCTTCTGTGCTGCCGCTCAACACGACGCAGTCTGTCCGGCCGATTTCGATTCGGTAGGATTCATCGCATGATTCGCCGGTACACCTGAACCGCAGCCGATAGTCTCCGGTTTCCGGGATACCCGCCGCATGCAGGAAACGCTTGAAGTCCTGAAAGGCGGTTTCCAGTAGCCCGTCCGGATCGGACGGCCCTCCATCCACCGTAACGCCGCTGGTCAGCGACACCTCGTCGACTCGCGGCTGTGTGCGTTCCCACTGAATCGGCTCGCCATGCAAGGGCTCGGTCAGCTCGTGCAGAAAAGTAGTGTCCAGTGGCTGGTCAGGGATAGGGTAAAAATAGCGGGAGTGGATTGGTTTAGTCATATTTTATCTTTCTTTCGGCAGACCGAGCAGGGACGGCTTTTCCATCCGCACTGCAGCGATCACCGTCTTTGCGTCGAACCGATAACCGGGCCGCTGTAGCACCACCGCTTGCCCGGACAACAACGTGGCTTCGTAGCAGCCATCCTTCACGCACGCTTCGCCTTCCAGCACCTCGGCGATCTCGCCGCAAAAGGGATCGCGCAGCCGCAACGTGTTCGGCATGGTGGCTACGACCTTGACCCAGACCGTCCGGCCCAGATGCCGCACGGCAGAGACTTTCCATGCCCCTTCGGTCAACAGATCGCGGAAGGCCAGTTCACGCCAGTGTGCCGGCACGGCGGGAAAGATGCGTACGACATCGCGCCAGCCCTGCACTAACATATCGTTGATCCCGGCGCATGCGCCGCAGTTCGCCTCATACGTGAACGGCGCCGTCTCGCGCTTGCGTTTCTGGGTCGATCCAAAATAGGAATTGTTGGTTTCGCGCCAATCGGAATTGATATGCAATCCGTTGGGCATCACCCAGTGGTCGGCAAACTCCCGGAGGCAATCATGAGCCCATTCGCCCTGCCCCAGCACGGCGGCGAAACTAGCCATTTGCGTATACGTCCACCCCCACCAGTTATGTTTGCCCAGTTCCATGTAGTGATCTACGCTCATCTGGATTCGCCGGCGGGTTTCTGCGTCGTCCTCGATTGTCCAGTCCATGGCCGGATGAATGGCCATCAGATGGCTGGGATGCCGGTGGGATTCGTCCAGTGCCTTTCCGGGCCAGAGGCACAAGGCACCCTGCTCGGTCAAGGCATACGGTACCAGACGCTCCTTGATGCGCACTGCATCCGGGCTCAAATCGCTCCGCCCCAGAGCCGTTTCCATTTCGACTATCCAGTCGCAACAGCGCCGGATCAGTGCCAGATCGATGTTGGGGTCTTTGCAGAACGATTCACGAGAAGAAGAGCGGCGATATTCTGGACTGTCCGAGAGCGGCACGTGCAGCCGACCGTCGGATTCCTCCACCAGATTGGCTCGGAAGAACTTGAAAACTTCGGACACGATGGGATAGCCCGTTCGTGCCAGCCAGTCACGATCCATACTGTGCCGCCAGCGTAGCCACGGCAGCCAGGCCAGCCAACCCGCGGTAGCCCAGGAAAAACAACCCGAATACCAATTCGAAGAATCACAGAGTTTGAATTTTCCTGCAAACCCGCCGGGCCAGAACACGCCTTCCGTCCCGAACACTTTTTGAGTATAGGCTTTCGCCGGCTCAGCGCAATCCAGCATGAAATCGCACCAGACATCGGCCAAGTCGAGATGCCCCGCAACGTAAGCCGGCCAGAACGTTACCTGGACATTCATATCACAGGTGTAAGCAGCAGTCCAGGGCGGCATGAGCCCATCCATAGCCCAAACGCCCTGTAGCCCCGGAGGCATGGCCCCACGCCGGGCCGACGCCGCCAGCAGGTACAGGCCGAAATACCAGAAGAATTCCATCTCCCGTTCAGGGAGATAAACAGCCGAGACATCCCAGAACTTTTTCCAGGCTCTTTCATGGGTAGCCCGCAGGGAATCAAATCCGCATGTTGCAGCCCAATCCCAGGTGGCGGTCGCTTTCGCCTCGGCCGCCGCAGCATCGTCTGCACACTCGATGGCCAGATAATGATCCGGCCCCGTGGTATTCCAAACCATGGCCCAAGCGGGCCCTTCCGGAATCTGTTGAACCCATACGCGTTTATTCCCTCCGGATCGGGTGGTGGGCGGCGGATGTCCCAAAGCCGCCATCGCTTTACACACTTCGGCCAGTGGGATGAAATCGAGTTCTGCTGATGATGGGTGATCGGATTTCAGGCGCAAGCAAATAATATTTCTTTCACGATGGACAAACGCCGTGAGTGCGATCTCGCCTTGGTCAGTCCCGATGATGCCGGTCACAAGCGCCCGATCCAGATCCAGACGGCAATCGTAGGCGACAGCGGCTCCAAGGTTGATCGTCGCGCGTCCAAGGCTGATTTTAGTGGGGGTAGGCGCACCTGTCGGAGTTCCAAAAATGGCCTCGGCGTCCTCATAACGCTTTGCTGCGATCAACTCGCGCAAGTGGGTATAGTTGTAGGCCGGATTCTTCCAGTAGCGGTCGTCGGTTCGTGAATCAAATAAATCGGCGCAATCCAGTGTGAGGTTGAGCGGATCCCCGGTGCCCCATAGCATTGCGCCCAGAAAACCGTTACCAAGTGGAAAACCGTCTTGCCAGATCCGCGGCGCGGATTGGTGATGTACTCCGTGAATGACGGGATCGCGATTTGATGGCCATAAACTGTGTTTCATAGAAGTTTCCTGATATTTTTTCGGCGGAGTCGGTTTTAGTTTAGCCTAGTCTTCGGGATTGCTCTGCGCGGCGTTGCCGATGCTACCTGTGGGACCCAGCAGGGAACTTGCCGCCTGCAAGCCAGCGTTCGTGGACGCGCTGGCTTGGGTGTCCGCGCCCAATTGTTTGCGAATTGTCGAGGCCATCTGGGCGACGAGTCGTTCAACGTATTCCGAGCTGTTTTCCGCCGCTGGGAAAGGGTCGTTGATCGGAATGTTGTTCTCTTTCATCACTCTGGAAGCGGCGGCAGTTAGCTCCTTGACCTCCATTGGGCGATTCCCCTCGTGCCATGGAACAGAGCCCGCCCAGATGATCTTTGCCCCTTTTCCTTCATCGCGAATCAGCTTGACGACCTCGCGTAGACCTGTTTCCCATCCAGAGATGTCCGGCAAAATGGTTTTCCAAATAGGATCGGTTTCGTTGCAGTGTAGCCCGTTGTTGAACAAGATGATGTCGTAGGAGTATTCATCAAAAATATAGTTCAGATTTTTGACATACAAGGGGTCGGCGAAGCTTCTGCTGGTGCTGTAGGTGGATAAGTAGGCCGTCCCGGTCAGCGCCTTGTTGACGGAACGCTGGTAATCGTCATAAATGGAATCTCCTATCACCAGCACACGCGGGAGTTCGCTCTTTTCGCCATCATACCAGAAGATTCTGGTCCACTCTACTTTTTCCGTGCTTTTATCGTCGCCTGAAACGGCAGGCTGGGCTTGGGAAGCTGGGTCTGTCGATAGCGGACTGGAGGCTTTTTTCACGTCAAGATTCGCGCGAATCACGGCGGCCACTTGTTTGGCCGCAAGCTTCCGTCCTTCGACGGAGTGGTGTAAATTATCCGTCCAGTACTGCTTACGGTCAAGAGGATCCATCAAGGCAAAAAGGTCGTTGATCGGGATGTTGTTTTCTTTCATCACCCCGGCCGCGATAGCATTGAATTCTTTCACCAGTCTTGTATTGTCCTCAAAAGCTGCCGGAGTAATAGAAGCCCAAATGATGACTGCCCCTTTTTCTTCTTCACGAATCAGTTTTATAACCTCCTTCAGGGTTGTTTCCCACGCCTTGAAATCGCTGCCGAAGCTGTGCAATCCGTTGTTGAGCTGGATCAGCGCATAGTCGTTTTCAGAAAGCATCAGTTTGAGCTCTTTAAGGTAAGAGCGGTCAGTCATGCATTTGGCCGTTGTATACGTGCTGACGTAAGCCATTCCGGAAAGCTCTGCGCTGACATACTCCTGATACATGTTGGCGATGGAATCTCCAATCAGCAGGACGCGAGGGAGATTAGTAGCTCCGGGTTTATGGCAAACCGTGTAGATCCATTCAATGCTTTCGCGTTTGCGTTCCGCATACAAGGTTGTTGCTATCATGCTGAAACACGAGAACAGAAGAACTCTTTTTAAAGTACGTATTCTCATTTTAACCTCCTTTCTTTATAAGATGCCGTAATTCTTGAGACAGACTTTTAAATTCCAGCTCATCTCAGAGGATGCCATCCCACGTGTTAACTTTCTTTTGTTTTATTTCTGCGTCATCGAACCACCGCGTCGTGACGGCTTTTGTTTCCGTGAAGAACCGGATCCCGTCTTTGCCTAGTGCGTGCAAGTCTCCGAAAAAGGAATCCTTATGGCCGGTGAACGGGAATATCCCAGCTGGAACCGGGATTCCAACGTTGATCCCTACCATGCCTCCATGTACGCGTCTTGCAAACTCACGGCTGAAGTACCCATTCTGGGTGAATATCACCGCGCCGTTAGCAAATTTATTATTATTAATGACTTGCAAACCTTCTTCAAAGTCGCTCACCCGTTTGACACACAATACGGGGCCGAATATTTCTTCATTGCCAATGGTCATCTTGGGAGTCACATGGTCAAAGATTGTCGGTTTAAGATAAAAGCCATTTTCAAACCCTTTGACACTGACCGTTCTCCCATCCAGAGCAAGTGTTGCGCCTTCCAGGATCCCTTTTTCGATCCAGTCCAGCACCGACTTCCGGTGGCTTTCCGTAACCAGTGGGCCGAGTTCTGATTTTTTGTCGTATGCAGGGCCCACTTTGAGCTCCCCTGCGAATTTCTTAAGCAGTTCGACAAGCTGATCTGCGATACTTGACTGGACGACGACAGCCGGTAAAGCCATGCATCGTTCACCAGCGCATCCGAACGCGGCATTGATAAGCCCGCGCGCCGTGCGTTCGAGGGGAGCGTCTTCCAGTACCAGGGCATGGTTCTTGGCCTCGCACAATGCCTGTACTCGTTTGCCGTTTGCGGCCGCTGTCGCGTAGATATGCATGCCGACTGCTGTTGAGCCGACAAACGTTATCCCCTTTACATCAGGATGTTTCAGGAACAGTTCGGCCTCATTGCGGCTACAGGTGACGAGGTTTACCACACCTTCAGGCAAACCCGCTTCCTGCAACAGTTCCGCGCACCGCATCGCGGTCATCGGGGTTGTACTGGAGGCCTTCAGCACCAGCGTATTGCCGGAGGCAATGCACAGCGGCATCATCCAGCCAAAAGGAATCATAGCAGGGAAGTTGAACGGCGCAATCCCTGCGAATACACCTACCGCTTCTTTATAAAGCACGGTATCAAAACCTGCGGTGACATTCATCAAGGATTCGCCCATCAACAAGGAAGGAATACCACAGGCAAATTCAATCGCCTCCTTGGCCTTGAGGATATCCCCCTTTGCTTCATCCCATACTTTGCCGTTTTCGCGGCACACGATGGTTATAAGTTCGTCCAGATGATTCTCAATCAATTCTCTGAATCTGAACAAAACCTGTACCCTTTTTATGGCTGGGGTTTCTGACCAGCTTGGGAAAGCGGCTGCAGCAGATTCTATGGCCGAGTTGACTTCTTCCTCGGTACAACAAGGCGTCCTGGCTATGATATCCCCCGTATTCGGATCGTAGATGTCCATATACTTGGTGGTTTTCGAGTCATGCCATTTGCCTCCTGAAAGATATTTCAGGTATTTTACTTCACTCATGTCAGTCTCCTTTTCATTTTGATTAAGGGTAAATGGGCGTTCCTTCTTTCTTGACTTTTTCAAGGAAGGTTTTTGTTAACTGAGCCGTTATAGGGCCGGGAGTTCCGCTTCCTATCTGCCTTCCATCAACCCAGACGATGGGCACCACTTCAATGCGGGTCGCGGTGCAAAAACATTCATCACTGGTATACAAGTCGTGCAGGGTTAACGGTTCTTCTACCGATTCCAGCCCTGCCGCTTTGGCGATCCGCAAGATCGTCCGTCTCGTGACACCATCCAGAATTCCTAACCAAAGTGGCGGGGTTATGACCCGTGAGCCTTTGACAATAAATAAGTTGTCTCCCGTCAACTCACATACAAAGCCTTGTTCGTTTAAAAAAATGGCATCTTGTACATTGACGGCGTTGGCCTGCAATTTGGCTAGGATGTTGTTCAAATAATTGGTCGACTTTATCCGTGGACTCAGAACATCCGGCCCATTGCGTCGGCATGAGGTGGAGATGACCTTAATTCCTTTTGTGCTGGAAGCGTTATTGCCTGTATCTTCAGGGTGGCGGGTTTCGGCATCCACAATGATGACCACAGTCGCAGTCGGACAACTTTTTGGATCAAGCCCCAGAGCCCCCTTACCGCGGCTTGCCACTGGCCGGATGTAAGCATCTCGCAAGTTATTACGCCTGACGGTCTCAAGGATCGCCACTTTCATCTCGTCACGACTGAGAGGTAGTTTAAGTTGGATCGACTGTGCGGATTCATAAAAACGATCAACATGCTCATCCAGTGCAAAGATTCGTCCATTATAGGCTTTGATGCCTTCAAAAACCCCATCGCCATAGAGAAAGCCATGGTCAAATACGGACACGGTGGCTTCATTCTCGCCCACGAAACGGCCATTTACATATACGATCATAAAAACTCCTTAATAGGACGGTTCGAAATCTGGTTTATACTTTTCATCTGTTATAACATCAATTAATACAGGTTTGTCGGCCTTCAAGGCTGTCTGAAAGGCACTTTTGAGCTGTTTCGGATCGTCAACTCGAATTCCAAGGCAGCCGAATTCCTCTGCGATTTTAGCAAAATCTACGTTGCTGAACTGAAAGAGATCACCCTTCTTCCCGGGATAATTACCATACGCCTTTTCCACGCCGACAGAACATTGGCTCATGCAAGAATTATTGTTCAACACGGTTATTGTTTTTATACCATTTCGGGCAGCGGTCTCCAGTTCGCAGAGGTGGTAAAAAAATCCACCATCTCCTGTGAAACAGAATACCGGTCTGTCAGGCGCTGCGCATTTTGCACCTAAAGAAGCAGGAAATGCCCAACCCAAGGATCCGGCTGCCCGAATATACGTTTGCCCGGAGTAATTTAAATCAACCATTGAGCAGGTCCAAATACTAGCATATCCAGTATCCGCAACCAATATTGCGTTCGGTGGAAGACTCTCTGTAATCTCCTGACATAACCTCTCCGGTCGTATAGGCGACGCATCCGAAGTCCGAAGGGGTGCCACTTCACGCCGCCATTCCGCAACGACTCCAGCCACATATTTCGCCCACTGGGTTTTCTTCTGCTTGGGGCGAATCGATTCCAATAGTTTATTAACCGTTAACAGGGCATCTCCCATGACGCCCTTCATGATGGGAAAGTTCCTTCCCAGCTCGGATGGATTGATGTCTATCTGTATGATGAGCGTACCCTTTTTCGGTAATTTCCAGTTGTCCGTAACCATGTCTCCGGTATTAGAGCCGATGAAGAGAACGAGATCGGCTTCTGACACAACTTTGTTAGCTGTTGCCCGGGAATAGGAGCCAACAACCCCCACGCTCAGGGGATGATTGTCTGGGATCGTTCCTCTGCCGCTCATGGAAGTGGCAACGGGGATGGATAAAAGTTCGGCCATTCTTACTACTGAAGGCCCCGCCGAGGATGCGATCACGCCACCACCCGCCACAATGACCGGTTTTTTTGCTGCTTCCAACGCGCGGGCCACGACGAGAATTTCTTGGGTGTCCGGGGCAACGCGATGCGCTGGATATTGAGCATAATTCTCCTCAACGACGACGTCCGAGTTAATTTGAAAACTCTCAGCGATCTGTCCGAGATGCCCTGGAACATCTACATGGACTGGCCCGATTGCTCCGGACGTTGCCTCGCGAAAAGCTTGACGCAATAAGTAGGGAAGTTGTTCCGCCACATCCACACATACATTGTATTTGGTTACCGCGTCAAAAACGGATTGGTGCGAAATCTCTTGATAAGCATTTCGATATTGAGAAAGAGATCTCTTCTTTCCTGTTATGGCAATCACCGATGAATGCCCGAGGAAGGGATCCTGAAGGCCTGATGCCAAATTGGCCGCCCCCACGGATTGAGCCATACAGATGCCGGGCCTGTGGCTGACACGGGCATAACCATCCGCCATATAGGCGGCCGCCTTTTCAGAGTGAGCCAATATACGGCGAATACCCAGCTTCTCCATTTCAACCAACGCATGCCTGAGAATAGCTTCAACAAAGAAAACATGCGTGACTCCGTAACTCTGAAATGTTTGAGCGATGAATGTTGAGCCGGACTGTATGCCGGAAGAACTGGAATCAACGATTTTCTTTGTCTCTTGTTTTTTTTGAATAGCCATTTAATCCTGCTCCTTAAAAGTTAGTAGCTTGTTTTCCAACTTCAATGTTGGACGTTCGATGTTCCGTGTTTTAAATAAAGCAAAGGAATCGCGCCGGGTTCTCAACCATGATAGTCTTGATCTGCTCTTCCGTGATGCCTCGAGCCAACATTTGCGGCACGATGTTGCTCAAGATATGTGCGTAACCTTGGCCGCCATAACATACAAGTTTTGACTTCAAGCAGGTGTCCTGTGAAACGAGGATCTGTTTTAAATATCCTGTGTCGATCAGTTCAATAATTTGCTCAATTCGTTCTCTGTCGCATGGCCTGTTAAACACGCCAAAACGCAGAGGGTAGAACGGGTTGCCGCCAAAAATATCATATTCAACATAGCAACCTGTTTTTGCTATTTCCTGTATTGTGGCCGGCAAAAAACCTGTTCGATCCATGTGTCCCATGATGACACGACCGATGTCCGCCCCGGCGTCATCGAGAAACCCGATAATGTCGATAGGCGAATTCGCGTGGCGACCGGGATGAATGGTAATGGGTGCCCCTGTTTTCTGCTGCGCCCGTGCAGACGCACGAAGCAACTTCTTCTCCGAGTCCTGCAAAGGCCAGGAGCATCCGATTTCGCCGATAATGCCCGCCCGGATTTTGGTATGACTGTCACCAACGAGGATTTCTGCAATGATTTCTTCGGCAATCTCGTCTACCGTTTTTTTGTCAAATTCCTGCCTTGCTTCTCCGGCCAGAACGTAATAACCTGCTCCGGCAATGATATTGAGGCCTGTTGCTTGAGATATTCGTTTTAATGCTGGAAAGTTAGGGGATAGACCGGCGGTGGTCACGTCTACAATCGTACCCCCGCCCACATTCTTGAAAAACATCGCCTCCTTGATCGCGACATCTTCATCCAGCAAGCGCACGTTGTCTAAATTGCTGTACTGGTTGTAGTTAATCCAACTGATATTGTCGATGCTAACCGGTTCGAATGCCCTTTTTTTTAACTCAGCCTCTTGGGGTTCGGAAAATAATATCTTCGCGTCAACGAGAAGATGTTCATGGGGCAACGTTATTCCAAGCTCATCGGGATGAACTAAGCCCAAAACAGTTTGCGCCTTTTTAATGGGTTCTTTTGTTGTAGCAGACATATTTCTTCTTTCCTGTCGTGTGGCGTATTATGTGACTCTGAATTCGGCTTTTAGCACATTTCCACTAATAATTTATTGATGTGATACCTTGACGGGGCCGAGCAGTCCTGACGCAATCTTGGCTCCACCCCAAATATTGGCTGGAGTATTCGCGACAGTTATCTCAACATCCAGTTCATTTTTCTGGCTGAACTTGGCTATGTCGACACGCCATGGGGCGGCGATTTTGACTCCGGCAGGTTGTCCGCAGATACGGATTTCAGCCGAGTTGCCGGGACGACCAAAAGAAAGCGTTAGCGGACAGTTTTGAAATTCTGGAGGCAGGATTATTCTTTTTGAATATGAGGCAGTTCCCGAGTAATAAGGATAGCCATTCCCGGCCCAGTCTCCAAGTGGGAGTTCAGTCTTGGGACGCGCAAGAGAGTCTCTCTCAATTGCAAAAGCACCGAATATGATCGGGGCATCCCTGTGTCGTGCATTATTAAGAATCACGGTGGATTTTTCAATTTTAAGCTCATTCTCTCCTTTGCGGAGAAGTTGTGTGATATCCGCTTCAAGAATCCAGTGGTCAAATGTCTTCCCAGGAGCAAAACCTTTTATCAATTGACCATTTAGGTAACACGTGAGACGGTCAAAATAATATCCGAAAAACAGTTCGCGGTCTGACATCTCCTCGTCAATGGCCACTCCTGCAGATTCTGGGATGAAATCGGCGTTGAAGACAAATACGCTCGTCTGCAGATCCCTGTTGAATGTTGTCCGGCAATCCCGGAGCGGTAGCGCATTGGGCTTGTGTGGGCGGAAATTCCAATCTCCATGGATTTCCATCTCGGATTTGCATGTGCTTCCGGGTTTGTTATTTACGCTTGCAGCAATCCCTTCTCCTGAGACAAGGACAAGCGATTCAGCCGCGGCAAAATCATGTTTGATCGCGTATTTTCCGTCGGCCGTCTTTTCTCCGGCCTCACCAAGTTCCGCAGTGTCAAGATCGAGTATGAGCGGCGCATTTTTTCCAGAAAAAGATAGTGAGACTCCCTTGATATCGGATCTGGAAATATTTTGAAGCAGGCAGAAGCTGAAGCCGTTCTTGATCCACTCCTTGGAGACAATCTTTCCGTTTCCTCCGGAAACCTGGAGCACCCTGGAAGTGTTCGTAAGAAGAAACTCGAGAAGCTTGTCGGGATTCGCCTTCAGTTCCTCATCCGAGCTGAAACTTATGCTAAGATCACAAGTTTCTCCGTTTGGAACTTGTGAAACCCGGCTGTTTTCCGGATCAAAAAGATCTTCAGTTTTGGAGTTGAGTGCTGCGATCTTTCCACCGGACTTGCGCCATTTCTGGAGCATGTTGAAAGTTTTCTCCTCAAGGACTTTTGCGCAAGGCAGGATCAACGCCTTGAAAGATACTTTTTTGCCGTTTGCCGCCTTAATACACAGCGTGCCATTTTCAATGCTCGCCTCCTGTAGATAAGTCTCGTCGATTATCTCGTAGGGTATATTGTTTTCGAGCAGGAAATTTCCGGCGGCACGGAATGTCATATCAATCATTCCGCAGACCTCGCCTCGGCCAGCCCGCGTATGTTCGGGACCTCCTATGGCGATATGAGCCTCCTGCGAAGAAACGGGGTAGAGCAGGGCTGTCTGGCTTGTCCTTTCTCCGTAGCTGGTCAGATAGCATAATTTTGAGATCCAATCAGCCCATTCTTTGTAATGCTCCCATATCGGGCTGTGATAATGATCGGGAAAGCTTTCCCATTTCCGGTGTCCGGCGATGGAATAATATATCCCATGCGGAACAAACAAATCCGTTCCAAGCACGGAAAGCAGCCCCGTGGCACGCTTGATTTCCGCCAAATCCAAATTCCATCCGCCGGCGAGGCCCATGCACTCGCACATGGTCCTTGAGCCTGCGGAGAAATAAGCCGGGCACGATGTTCCCGGTATGGAAATGCTCAGGCAGTCTTTTTGTTTCATCCTGAGCAAATCATCCATCTCCTCAAGGTTTTCCCTGCCAAGCATGTCAACGCCCGGAAGCCCCTGATTGCGCTTCTGGTCAAAGCGGTCACCCAATTGTCTTATGTGCTCGGAGGCTCCATCCTCTATGCAATAGTGGCCTGTACTCAATATTCCGTTTTTGCGGCATGAATCGTCAATGGGCCTGATGAACGAATCCCTGTATTCGTCATTGATGAATCTCCAGAATATAAGTCTGCATATCTTGCTTTGCGGGATGCCGAAAAATACTCCCGGAAGGACATCCTCCAAATGTTTTCCGGTCCTTTTCTTGAAACGTTCAGGGAAGTCCTTCGACCAGGGAACGCTCCTTCTTGCATATCCGAAACTGGCACATGAATTATCGGTGAATTCCCCTTTGATCACCGTGCCGAAATATTTCCCGAATTCCTCTGCATACCAGTCATAAGACAAACTGACAAATTTGTGCATGGCCTCTTTGTCAAAATAGTCAGGGTATTTGTCGAAATGGTCGGGAAACTTGTTGTCCCCAGACGAATCCTCTTTTTGATCGAGGGCGATAATTGTCACCGGTGCGCCACTGGAGTTTTTCCATAGCAACGCTTTTTTTCCTGCAATCAGAGGCGTGAGGTTTTCAGTCTTGCCATCCTCAGCCACGGCGAAGATGAAGAAAGTAGTTTCGCTGTGCGGAATTTCCACGGATTCTCCTGCTGACACCTTACGCTCGAAAGATGATTTCAGGCACAGCATGGAACATTCAGGGAAATAGAAGAACAGTTTGCCTCCGGCAGGGCCTGTAGGGTAGTTGAGCTCGTCGTAAAGCCAGACGCTCAGATTATGCTTGACAGCCTCCTTGATGCAGAAATCAACGGCTTTGCGCCATTCAGGGTCAAGGTATCCGCTTCTGAGACCGTCGCGGGCATGAAGCATTATGCCACCAAAACCCTTGTCAGCCATATCCGCTATCTGCCTGCCCATTTCATCCTCGAGCAGATAATGGTTCAGAAACCAGAACGCGACAGGGCGGAATTCATTGGACGGATTTTTCACGCCCTGAATAAAACGCATGTCGGGCATCATAGGACAGGCTCCTGTGAAAAAAACTGGCGGTAAAGATAATCTGAAGACTTGCTTTTCATTTCAATGTTCTTTATCCGAAATCAGTCACGGAATGGGTTTCTTCACAAAAATGATCTGGTCGCACAACACCGAGTAAGGGGTGTTGGTGTCCGGGGGCGTTGGCGGGTCGAACTTCAGCGAGACATGCACATCGTACCGGTTATCGTTGTCCGGCGATGTAGGACCGTACAGGCGCTCGCCAAGCTGCAGTTGCGTCGCCCAGCTCCAGCCCGAAAACCAAATGATACAGTCCTCAGAGACCTGAATTTCACCCAGCGGGTATAGTTTATACGAGCCCATGGCGATGTCATTGGTGGCTACGGTATACGTTGCTCCGCGGATGTTGGTGTCGTTCTGATGAAAGCCGAAATGGAACGGTTTGTCCGGTTTGTCCACGACCGCCGCAAACCCGAACGCCGCATCGGGATCCTTGACGTTCACCGGAGTACTCCAGCCCGACCGGTGCGGGACGAATCGCTTGACCAGAGCCTTGTCCATGGCATCAAAAGGCGGCGGCAGCGGTTTCTCTGCCCCGGCCAATTGGATCATCATTTCCCAACCCTCGACCAGCGAGTCTATTCCCCAATGCGGTGGCGTTGGAGCCAGCCGTGCCTTGACAACGCGATAATCGATGAACGTCTCCGGGTAGGCCTTGGCCAAGTCGTTCCAGTGCGCCAGAGTGGCATAGTCCAGTGTTTGCCGCAGTCGGCGCACATTCTTCAGGCGCAGCGGATCAGCGGCCGTATCGTTTTCCATGCGATTGAAATAACCCTGCCAGCGGCGCAGCATCTTGGGCGTCAGCCCTGTCATGACGCGATTGATCGTTCCACCGGCGCTGATCGAGGTGTCCTTGCTTGCCTCTTTCTGCGCCGCTTCCAGCTCTTTCAGGTACGTCCGCGTCAGTGAGGCAGCCGATCCATACTGGTAGTCTGTAAATTCCCGAATCAAGGCGGCAACATCACGATCAACATCCTTAAACAGCTCGACGTAAATGTATTTTTGCAGTTCCGTAAAATTGAAGCCGCCCGGCACGGCAAAGGAGCCCTGTTCAATATAAACACCCTGTACACCCGCCTTTTTCATCAGCCGGAGATCGGTGACCATCCGCCCAATGTTGTTCCCAGACGGCATACTGCCGCCTGCGTGGTAACTATTGGGATAATAATGGGTCCAGAGATTCGTGGTCAACCTGGACCAGGCCAGCAGGTCCTCGTAGCTCGGGCGGTTGCGAGGATGATTCCAGTCCTTGTCAACCTCGTCATGAATGTTAGCGAACAGCATGATCAAGTTATCGGGAAATGTCTGCCCGGTCGGCATCACGGGCGGCTTCTGTGTCTGGGTCAGCCGGTAGGCCAGCGTCCGGATCCGTGTGCCCGGATGCTTAACGTTGACGACTGCGCAAAGCTCGAAAAGATAGTCGAAGAACGGTCCTCCCGGAGTCTCGTACTTCTGCTTCAACGCCTGACAGTCTGGACAGAAACAGAAATCGCCGGTCCAGAGATCCATGGCGCCGATGCTCAAAATCAGTGGGAGAGAATTCTGTTCCTCCCCGAGGATGCGGAGATGCTCCAGAACGTTTTTGGTGAACACGTCGCGAAGTGCGCGGTTGCTGAAGCAAAGCTGCTGGTAGGGCACCCGCGTTCCGGCCTTGCTCATGCTGAAGAAGTCGGGGTGACTGGTGAAGTAATCCTTTTTTTTCTGCCAGTCAAACGTATCGGCACCCACGGAGTTGGGTGCCGGCGTAACATAGCTGAACAGGGAGTGGCCGCCCCCCGCCAGAAACGCCTTCGATTCCACTCCGTCCGGAAAGGGATCCGTACCGCCTGCTTTTCGAACGGCCTGTCTTCTCTCGCTGAATTCCATATTCAGCCCGTGTTGGTACTGGAATAACCTTGGATCTGAGAGCATGCGATAGGCAAAGGGAAATCCGCCTTTGCGGTCAAACGGCTTAACGGACAGGGTACGCTGGACGGTGAAAACCGGTTCCCCTTCATGAGGTTCCCGTTTCGACGCCGCTTCGCCGTACCAGACGCCATCGGTGTACCAGCGCCAACCGAGCGTGTTTTCCATGAAATCCATCACGGCATACAGGTTCCCGTGCATCCCTTTGCCGTAGAGCGCGATGTCCCCGTCAACACTTCGCACGACATATTCCTGATCCTGAAGCCCGGCCAGTGGATCGGTGCCGACGGCCTTTACCGCCGGGTCGCTCAGACCGACAAAAATATGCCTCCCAGTTCCCGTAACCTTGTCGGACGAGATGACAGCGAAGGACGCGCCGGTCTTCTGAAACAGGAAGTTGGTGAGCACACTGACCGCATAGCCGTCAACCGCGCTCGCTTCAGTGGGCAGCACGAGCACGTAATCGGTCGCGCCGTCGCGGGCCAGCATGAGCGGCCCGGCGACGGAGGTGGAGACAAGCAGAGCAAGACCTAAGATAGGGTATAAACGGTGATGCATAGTTTTCTTTTTTCGTTCAAATTTCACAGGTTTAATCAAAACGTCTCCGTTCACCGTATCGTCAGAAGGAGACCCTGGTACACAAACTCATACGCTCCCATGTCCACATTGCCACTGAACTTGTCGATCCGTGGATTGCCGTCCAAGTCCAATGCGCCGGCCATCCAGCTCTGACTCAGTCCCGTGTTGAGGCAAGGCGAATTCGGGCGCACATGGTAGTCGCCAACAACATGGCTGGCTCCGTAACCACCCCCAGAGGTCAGGAATAGAGGGTTGTTCGTGGTGTTTGCAGAATCCCAGCCGGCTTTTTCCGATCGGACGCAGGAGTTGGAAAACGTCACGTTCCCCCTCCACTCTGAATAGCTGGCATTGGCCGTTGCATTGTTGGAGTAGACGATGCTGTTGACTACATAAGAGGGCCCCGCACCTTCCACCCCAACGCCACCTCCGACATAGGCCTCATTGCCGACGAATGTGCAGTTTACTGCCTGGGCACCATCCGCGAGGGACGCGCCGCCCCCATAGTAACCGGAACTGTTGCCGTAGAACAGGCAGTTATAGTAGCTGCCATTGAGACCCCCGCCGCCGCTTCCAATGCCGGTATTAAAGGCCACGATGCAGTTGGTCATGGCGCAGTCGCCCACGCCCCCGCCGTAGACAGCACGGTTGCTGGTTACACGACAGTTTAACAAGGTCGATAAGCGCGCCCCTCCACCTTGCCCCGTGACCGTATTGAACGCCACAGTGCAGTTGGATAACGTGGTGTAGTTTGCTCCCCCGCCATAAACGGCCGAATTGGAGACCACCGTGCAGTCATACGCTCTGCATGGGTTTGCGGCACTCGGGCCACCAAGGCCGCCGCCATCATAACCGGCCGAGTTATTCGAAACCACGCAGCCGTAGAGTGTGCTGCTGAATGCCCCGCCGCCTGATTCGGCCCTATTGCCAATAAAGTCGCAACGATACAGCTTCGCATTGTACGCGCCCCCACCTTTGGGAGCGTTGGGAGTATTCGCAAAACCGTTGTTGATGAATTTCGAGTCGTAGAACGTTCCGCCCAAGGCACCGCCACCGCCGTTGCCCGAATAGCCATAACCCATGTTGCCGACAATCACACAGTTGGAAATAATGGCCGATGAGTGCGCGTGGATACCGCCGCCGCAACGCGCTTCCGTGCTTTCTCCCGTCACATGCGTCGCGCCGTTGGTGAGCGTGAACCCTATCAAGCGCGAGCCCGATGCCTGCAAATACACCGGTCGCACAGCCGCCGGTCCATTGGTCGTCACCGGATCCCAGGCACCTTGAATGATGGTGTTGGCTGGATCGTTATTTTCGCTCCGCAACGTGATCGCCCTGTCGACATGCACGCGATTTGTCAGCCCAACGATTGCGACCCCTCCGGTATCGTAGACTCCAGCACGGACAATCACCTCATCGCCTTGAGCCGCCACGGCGGCGTTCACCGCCGATTGGATGTCGGTGGCGGCGTTCGTCCAGGCATTGTAGGGCGACGAAGGCGTAGCATTCGCCTTGTCCACATAACGGTCGATGCGGGCAGCCCGAGCTGCGGTGAGAGACGTTAGCGCAAGCAGCGCCAGAGACATGAGCCAGAACTTGCGGACTGGCAATGTTGATCGACAGGGTCTAAGCGTGTTCATGATTGAGTCTCCTCTTTGGTTAGGTAACCGGTTACATTTCCGGGGTAGGGTAGCCCCGACAATCTTGTCGGGGAATAGGTAAAATTTATAGACAACGTTTTTTATTTCTCCCACGGATAGTTGATCTTAAGCAGTGCTCCGTTCTGCTTCGCTGATTCCGCTGCAAAAATTCCAGGAATTGACATCAGTAAACCGTCACGTGCTGAGATCGGATCCGCTTCTCCGCGAATCGCTTTGCAGAAACGCACAAGTAACGCGCCGTCCGCTCCTTGATGACTTCCGGATGCCTTGCCCGCAAATTCAGCTCGCCATAAGTGCGAAGAGAGTTCCGTGATACCGTTTAAGCCGAAAAGTTTTGTTGAACTGACCAATGTTTTTGGCGGTAGGATTGTGCCGCGCCCGGAGAAGCGTTCAAAATATCCTTCCGTTCCAAAAATACGATACGAATGGGCTCCGATATGGTTGCTGTTGATAAAGGAAACGGTAAGTCTGACAACGGAACCTGAATCCGTATTGAAATGGGCTGTCATGAGATCATGCATCCCTTCTTCGCCTACGATTTGGGAGCCCGTTGAAATACAGGAAACCGTGCGCAACACGTCATTGCCAAGGACTCGGAGCAAGGGGCCGAGCGAATGCGTACAATACTTGATCGAAACATATTTTTTCCGCCACGGGGTCACTTCGAACAAATGCCTTATATCATGGATGTATTCAGCTTCAAGGTATGACGCTTTCCCCAGCAGGCCTTTTTTGTAAAAATCCTCGAGAGAATACACGAAATCATATTCATTCGCGTTGGCACCGGTCATGAATATCGCTTTGCTTTTTGACGCCGCGTTCCATAACCGTTCGCCTTCTTCTAAGGAATCGACGGGAGGGATGTCAGAAAGCACCGCGATACCGCGCTCGAGCGCGTCAATGCTATGTTGCACATGGATCTCGGCTGGAGTCTCAACGATAACGGCATCCGGTCTGACTTTATCAAGCATCGTGTGATAATCGCCAAATAATTCAATATGAGGGAAGCGTTCTTTCATGGGAGCCTTCCCGTCTTGCGGTGTGGTCCAGTACACAGGCTGAACATCGCAGGCCCCGACGACTTCAAAATAATCCTTGAACAACTCAGCTTCAGCAAGCATGGTTCGCCCGCGTTCCCCAAGTCCCAATACGGTTATTCTTACTTTTTTCATAATTTTGCCCTGACGCTCACCGAATCAGGATCGTTGTTCCCGTGTAGACATACTCGTATGAACCCATGTCCACAATTCCGGACATTTTGTCCAAGCGCGGGTTACCGTCCAGGTCCTTAAGGCCAGTCATCCAACTCAATGTCAGTCCCGTGTTCAAGCAGGGTGAAGTTCCCCGCAGACGGTAATTGCCCGCCAGATGATTGGTTCCATAGCCGCTGCCCATATCCATCAAGAGCGGATGGTTGGTGGTACTGTTATTTATAGCGATCAAAGAATGCCCCGCATCCAGTGTGTAGCAGCAATTGGAGAGAATGAGGTTTCCCCCGCAATCGGCACGGCTTATTCCGGCCTTGTTGCCATAAATAATACTGTTGCCGACGTTGCGCGTGCCGCCCCAGACCGCGACACCTCCACCGTTGTATACGCTGTAATTGCCGACTACGGTGCAATTCATCAAGCTGGATTCATAAACGCCGCCACCGTCGGAGCCTTGATTGCCATAAACCAGACAGTTATAAAGGGTGGCAAAACTTGCGCCACCGCCTGGGCCCGATGGGCTGACATTACAGGCAAAGACGGTGTTGGAATGAACGCCGCTGTATATGCCGCCACCGCCAGAGGTCGCCACATTGCTGACGACCGTGCAGTCGCTGGCAATACCGCCGGCGGCACCGCCGCCGTATCTTTTGGAAGAATTGTAGACCAACCGGCAGCGGTATAAAGAAGCGTTATAGGCCGCGCCGCCGTCCAGAACAGCTGCACGGTTGGTAACGAACAAGGTGTCGTACGCTTCCGCACGGAGCGTCGCCGAGCCGGGGAACCCGCAGATGCCGCCGCCAAAACCACTGCCAGCCCAGTTGTTTGAAACCACGCAGTCGTAGTACCAGACCCGAAAGCCTGCGCCACCCGATATGCCGGCGCGGTTCCCGGCGATAAGGCAGCCGTGGAAATATCCGCCGCCGGTACCGCCCCCGCCGGTACCGCCCCCGTAGGTCTCGGAAAAATTGTTGACGATGCTGCAGTCCCAATAGGTGCCACCCCAAGCTCCGCCCGCGCCGTCGCCGTTATACGTGCACCCTCGTCCAGCATTGCCGATGATCACGCAGTTTGAGATCATCGTGGAGGCATAGGGGGTGTAAATTCCCCCCCCACTGAGGTCTATGCCGAACGACGGATCTAGAACCGAAGCGATGTCCAGCGTCGCTCCATTCGTCAGCGTGAAGCCAATTAACCGGGCGGAAGCGTCACTGAGATAAACGCAACGCACGGCCGAGATGCCATTCGTCGTGCCGGGATGCCAATTCCCTTGGATGATCGTGTGCTCCGGATCATTAAGCTCGCTGCGTACCGTGATTCCTTTGGCAATAACGACACGATTCGTCAGAAGCGAGGGTTTCAACGCATACGACCAGCCCGTGAGACGCCCTCCTGTATCGTAGACTCCGGCACGGACGATCACCTGATCGCCTTGGGCAGCCACGGCAGCGTCCACCGCCGATTGGATGTCGGGAGCGGCATTGGTCCAAGCATCGTAGGGTAGCGAGGGCGTAGCACTCGCCTTGTCCACATAGCGGTCAATGCGGGCAGCCTGAGCTGCGGTGAGAGAGGCTAGCGCAAGTAGCGCCAGAGACATGAGCCAGAACTTGCGGACTGGCAATATTGATCGACAGGGGCTAAGCGTGTTCATGATTGAGTTTCCTCTATGATGTAGGTAAACGTTCACCACCTAGGGTAGCCTCGACAATCTTGTCGGGGTTTCTCAAAAGACCGAGACAAAATTGTCTCGGCACCATTTCTACTGTGTGTCAATTCTTGAATGGGCTCGGTTAACCCGATTCCACTAAGACAATAGCCTAGACTCTTTTCTTTAAAAATTCAAGCACGAAAGCACAGCAATTCTAATTACGCGAATTCTAATTATGGTCACAACTCATGGATACGGCGCGCTCGGAGATCGCGCCCTACCTCGTGAATACATCATTTTGCACTGTTTTCAGGGTAGGGCGGGCTCTCCGAGCACGCCGCTTCAGAGAAGATTTGCCATAATTAGAATTGCTGCGAAAGCACAGCACCTTTCGGGTACTTAAGAATAAACTAGCCCTCAATCCAGTAATATGGTAATAAATTAAGTCCACGCAACATAATGCCGCTCGCAATATAACGTGAAAAAGGTACTAGCCACGCGAGACATCGTGTTCGCGACAAAGAGTTCTTGGAATTATGAATACTACACAAAAAGACGAAACGATTGATATAGGCTCACGCTTGGAACTGTTTGTAGACCGATATCTTGTCGGTTCCATGAGCGGTACGGCTTTTAAAATGCATGAGCCTCAACCTGCCGCATTGGCCGCTCAGCCGGTGACGGGAGCGTATATGACCATCCTGCGGGATGGTCTGCAGTATCGGGTTTATTATCGGCAGTATGATCCAACGTACACCGGCGAGAAGTTTGACGGCAACCCGGGCGAAACGACGTGCATGGCCGCGAGTTCCGACGGGCATGAGTGGTCTTTCCCTGAGCTGGGTCTTTGTGAAGTGAATGGGTCGTCGAAGAACAACGCCATCCTCGCGGGGAAACAGCCCTTCTGCCACAACTTTTCGCCTTTCATTGATGCGAATCCGGCGGCCCCGGCCTCGGCTCGCTATAAAGCGCTTGCCGGAACCTCCAAGGGGGCCGCGAAACCTCTGGAGATTGCCTGCGCCGCCGGAGGCCTGCATGCCTTCCATTCGGCTGATGGCATCCACTGGGAGATGACAGGCAACAAGCCTGTGATTACAGATCCAGATTACGCATTTGATTCTCAAAACGTCTCCTTCTGGTCTGTGGTGGAAGGGTGCTATGTGTGTTACTATCGTACCATGCGTACGCCACACGGAAAATTGCGGAGCATCTGTCGCACCACCTCGCCGGATTTCGTGAACTGGACTCCGGCCGTTGACATGAACCCGAACCTGCCGGGTGAGCACCTCTACACGAGTCAGGCACACCCTTACTTCCGCGCACCACACATTTACATTGCCCTGCCAACCCGTTATCAGCCGGATCGGGGCAGCTCAACGGACATCCTGTTCATGGCGACGCGAGCAGGGTCCACGCGCTTTGACCGCCTCTTTACTGAGGCCTTTATTCGGCCCGGACTGGATCCGCAGCGGTGGGGCAACCGCTCGAACTATGCGGCGTGTGGCGTTGTCCCGACAGGGCCGACGGAGATGTCGGTTTACCACGCACGCAGTGGGAAGCGGTATGTCCTGCGCACCGATGGCTTTATTTCGATACACGCTGGTGCTGAGTCAGGCGAATTCATCACCAAGCCGTTCACCTTCACTGGCGATCAGTTGGTTATGAACATGAATACATCGGCCGCCGGCAGCGTACAGGTCGAGATACAATCGGCTGATGGTGCGCCTATCCCGGGGTATGCGTTGACCGACTGTTCACCGTTTGTCGGCGATAGTATTGCGTGTCCGGTCGCATGGAATGGAGGATCAGATGTTGGTGCGCTTGCCGGTCAACCGGTGCGGCTCCGCTTCCTCATGATGGAAGCCGATCTTTTCGCATTCCAATTCAAGAATAAAGCGTAATCATGGTCATACGATGCTTGATAGCGACCCAGACTGTAAAGAAATAAACCTGTATAAGCTACAATTCGCGCTACTTTCGGTCTGTTGTCAGCAATTCTAATTATGGCAAATCTTCTCTGAAGCGGCGTGCTCGGAGAGCC
>CAZKJH010000004.1:0-20892 GCA_964553035.1 uncultured Lentisphaerales bacterium
CCCCGGACGCAAGCCGTCAGGCGCAGCGGCGCGGGGGGTTTTGCAAGAGCCTCATCTTGAAAATGAATTCAAGATTACGGCGAGGCCGGAAGCCCCCGGATGGCTGGAAAAGCCAACGTCAAGCTGCTCTGCCTAATCTTGAATTCGTTTTCAAGATTACATAAGAGCGGTTGCATGTGGCCGAACGCCCGCACTGCCACGCTACATTGCCGGCCATGTATCACTGCCCCTGACAAGAATGTAGCCGAGATAATCTTGTCTCGGTCTGTCCCCGACAGGATTGTCGGGGCTACTCTTCCTTCTCGGTTAGATACATCTTGCCTTCACTATCCCAAATCTCGCACATTTTTGTTCAGGATTATCGTGATTGTAATCTTGAAAATGAATTCAAGATTAAGGCGAGGCCGGAAGCCACCGGATGGCTGGAAAAGCCAACGTCAAGCTGCTCTACTTAATCTTGAATTCGTTTTCAAGATTACATAAGAGCGGTTGCCTGTGGCCGAACGCCCGCACTGCCACGCTACATTGCCGGCCATGTATCAATGACCCTGTAGATCAGCCCGGATTGGTTGCTGCAACAAGCATCTGAGCTTGGCCAGAGGATTACAAAAAACGATAAAGAAAACTGGCAGTTGCATTCCATATTGCTAACGCAAATCTAACTGTCCTGTTGTCACGGGCTAACATCTGTATGGTTAAATAGTCCTCATTCAACAGAGAAAAACAAACCAAACCAAAAGGACAAGCAGTATGAATACAACCATTAAGAAATCAGTATTGGCAGCACTCGTAGCAGGTGGCATGGTCATGGGAGTCAGCGCAGCAGAGGATCAACTCACCCTCGATGGTTCGACGACGGTCGGCCCGATCGCGAAGGCCTTCGCGGAATACATGATGCGTCAGGATAGCAAGATCAACATCACGGTCAGCGAATCCGGCAGCGGCAACGGTGCCAAGGCCCTTCTCAACGGAGCCTGTGACATCGCCAACCTTTCCAGGAGCCTCAAGGACTCCGAGAAGGAAGCCATGAAAGCCAAAGGGATCAAACCGGTCGCTCATGTGGCGGCCTACGACGCCCTGCCCGTGATTGTCCACCCGTCGAACAAAGTCTCCGAGCTTACGATTGAGCAGATCAAGGACATCTATACGGGAAAGATCACCAACTGGAAGGATGTCGGCGGATTTGATAGCACCATCGTCGTCATCAGCCGCGACACGAACAGCGGAACCTACGAATCGTTCGCTGAACTCGTCCTTGGCAAAGAAGGCAAAGTCGTTCAGACCGCTGAATACACCGGCAGCAATGGCGCAGTACGTCAGCGAGTGCAAAAGACGGGCGGCGCGATCGGTTACATCGGCATTGGCTTCATTGATGACTCAACCAAGGTCCTCAAGGTCAATGGCGTCGAACCGTCGATCGAAACGGTTCTCGACAAGACTTATCCGATCTGCCGCGAGCTGTTCATGTTCACCAATGGAGAGCCGACCGTCGGCAGTCTGGCAAGCCGCTTCCTTGGACTCATTAGCACCAAGGATGGCAACCGAATCATCGATGAGATCGGATTCGTTCCGGTTGGGACGAAGAAATAGTTATCATAACAAGCTCCACTGTCGGAAGTGTCAAACGTATTTCAGTTTTCGTAGTGAACGAAAATGAAGTGACCGGCGTTAAATAGCAGTGGAGTTTAACAAAATCATTTGTTAGCAGGCATTATAACACAGAATTCAGAATTTAAGGTGAATACAGAATATGGAAAAAACGATAATTACAGTAGGGATGATAGCATGCGCGACGATTGCATCGTGGGCCGCAGACGAAGCCAGTCAGGTAAAGTTCGGTGGAGATATCCGTGCGCGGTACGAGTTCAAGGATAATTGGGCTGACAAGGGCAAGGCATCGGCATCTTCAGCTTATGAGGACTATCTGAGGTTTCGTACACGGGTGTGGGGGGAAGCGAAATTCGATGACTCTCTGACCACCTATATTCGTTTGGGAAATGAGTTTCGGCGCTATCGAAATTCTCCAAACGATGACAAGCAGAGATTCCCTGATGAACTGTTCCTCGACAATCTTTATGGGGAGTGGAAGAATGACGCTTTCGGGGTGATACTGGGTCGACAGGACATCAATAAGGGAGCGGGGCGCGTGATCTCTGACGGGACGCCGGGCGACGGCTCGCGCACGATGCATTTCGATGCCGCCGTGTTAACGCTGAACTTAACAGAAAAGAGTTCCGTTGACATCATCGGCACGTGGAACCATTATCGCGACGATCTGACTCTCGGCAATACAGAAGGCGGCGTTTACGATATGACCAAAATAAAGAGCGGTGATCCGTACTCGAAAATGGACGAAGGCGGACTCATCGCCTACGCGACGATTGAGGAAATCGACACCTTACTGATCGAACCATACTGGATCTGGAAAGTTGAAGAGTCTTTTCACAGTAAAGAAGATCGTTATCCTGGTCGCGATTTTCACACGCTCGGCGTTCGCTTGATGCCGAAATTCACCGATTGGCTCTCTGGTGAGGTTGAGGCCGCCTATCAGGTTGGTGAAGTGGATGCACAGGGAGAGGTTAAAGCTCGTGATATTTCTGCGGGGATGATCTACGCTGGCTTGACAGGCAAGGCAAAAGAGGTTGGCGGGTCTCCTAGTCTCACGCTTGCCGTCCTCTATATGAGCGGTGACGAGGATAGTTACTACAAGACGGAAGACGGTAGCACGGATAACGGCTGGAATCCCGTGTTCAATCGCGACTCTTGGTTCAGCAATATTGCTGGGGGTATGTACGACGAAAACCGATGGTCCAACCTCTTTTACCCCCATGCAGAGGTTATCGTTAAACCGGCGGATGGACACAGCGTGACCCTGCAAGCCGGCCCGATGTATGCAGCCGAGAAAGATAATGATGCTGTCGACAGCTATAAGGGATTTTTCGCCTCAGCGAAGTATGGGTTCCCCTTACCGTCTGTCGCAGGAATCAAGATGAACGGTGCTGTAGCAGGAGAAGTTCTCGACTATGGCGACTACTTTGTCGCTGAAGAAAAGACGGCCACCTGGCTGAGGTTTGAAGTTAAAGCCAAGTTCTAAGCGGTGATCGTCGTATCCCCGCCTACTCTGCAAATGGTTCTGCCGTGATCTTTCCGCCTTCGCCCTTGGTGAGGATTTCGACCTTGCGTTCGATGGCGGAAAGTTTCCCTGTGCAGAGCTTAACTAGCTTTTGGCCTTCTTCGAAAAGCTTCACCATGGCGTCGAGATCTGAACTGCCGGATTCCATCTCGCTCACGATCACCTCAAGACGTGACACGGCTTTTTCAAATGAGAGTTCTTCGTTTTTTTTCTCTTCTAATTTCATGACTTAAAGTTTTCCTTCGCAGCGGCTCGGCAAAGAGCCTCGATGATCGGTTGTGACTTGATATTCGTCATGCATTCATAGTTGAGGCATGGTTTTGTATAGCCGAAAATAGAACAAGGCGAGCAGGGGAGCTGAACTTGAATGGTTTCTCCGTAGCCTTCTGGTGGCCCCCACTTCGCTGGATCGCTGGGCCCGAAGAGAACGATGGCGGGTGTTCCCACGGCGACGGCCAGATGCGCGATTCCAGAGTCGGGGCCGAGGAGCACGGTCGCCTTGCTGCAAAGTGCTGCGGTCTGCGCCAAAGAAAGTCTGCCGCAGCGATTGATGACACCGTTTCCAATTTCTGAAGCCAGCTCGGCGGCGTAACCGCAGTCGGCGGGTGATCCAATGATGACGGTTTTAAGATCGAGCTTCGACTCGACGGCATAACAGGCGTTAGCGAGTTCCTTTACAGGGGCTCTTTTACAGGGAATGCTACCGCCAGCGTGCAAGGCGATGAACTTTCCGGAAGGCATTAGGTGTTCAGGGAATTCGGGTAAGGCCGCGGCGTCAATGATCCCGAATCTTGGTGGCAGCGAAACTTCTCTACCGAGAGCGGCAGAAAGCAACCGGCCGAATTGAACGTCTTCGCGACCGTCAAGGTCATAGCTTACCGAGTGGGTGTAAAGTCCCCGGCGATGGGTGTTGATCTTGAAGCCGATCCGAAGTGGTGCCCGTGTTAAAGCGGCCATAACGCCTGAGAAATTGTGAAACTGTTCGGTATCGATCACGCATTCATAGCCTTCGTGACGGAGCATTCGCAAGGCCGCCAGCGGGGTTTTGTCGTAAGCCATTGTCTTGCATTCCGGCAAAGCCAGCTTGAATATTTCCTGATTCCTCGCCTCGCAGAGAATGTCGATCGGCCTCCCGGGCAGAGCCTTGCGTAAGGCGTGTAGTGTGGGTATGAGCATGATTCCGTCGCCGATCCCGCCCGGTCGGATGACTAAAACCGGTCCTTCAACTTGATCGGCATGGCGGTGCTCTGCTGTTTTCTGTGTACGCGAAAGAAGTCCACACGCAACGGGCCCAGCGAAGGCATCAGCCAACTTGAGGAGTGAAGATTTGAAACTCATGGTTTGACCGTATCTGCCGGGCCGTATAAATCTTGTAGCTCTGGTGGCAGAGCTGAACCCTCTTCGATCCTTGCGAGCATGGCAAGAGCGAGCCCACCCGCTTTGTAGAGCGAATCGGGGCTGATCTTGTCGATTGTATCTTCCGGGGTGTGCCAGTAATCATGCTTGCCCTCGGCAGAGCCGTACTCGAAATCAATGAGGTTGACAGCCGAGAAACGATTGAGGATGAAAGGCAGGTGATCGTCGATAATCGCGGAGTCGGCCAGTAACGTGCGTGGGAGATTGGGATTGGCATTGGATTCTTGGATGGCAATCCGCGCGAGCCAAGGTGTGACGTTTCGGGGGATTTGAAGCCGTTGGTTGTGATCGCCGACCATATCGAGGACGATGGCGGCAACAAGCGGGGTTTTCAGTCTGTTACGCATAAACTGAGCTGCCATACGTTTGCTTCCATGCAGGCCGTCGTCATCGCGGTAGGTGTTTCCGAACGCTTCTTCTCCATCGAAGAAAGCGAAGCGCACTGTGCTTTTTAATTGCGGCTTCATTTCGGCCAGATGCTCGATCAGTCCCAATAGAACTCCTGTGCTCGAACCCCCGTCGTTTGCACCCTGAAAATCGTCGGAAATTCCAGCCTTGGTGTCGTAGTGTGAACCGAACAGCACAACATTGGGGGTTTTACCTGGGATATCCACGTAGATGTTGCAGAATGTTTTTTTCCCGAAAGCGGTATCTTCAGTCCACGTGTCGGCTTGAGGCGTGAAGCCTAGGCGGCGGATTTCTTGCGCAAGCCAGCGCGACGACCGGCTTGCGTTGATTGTGCCGGAATCGCGAGGTGAAATCTTGACGAATTCTGCCGTATACGCAAACATCTTAATGCCTGCTTCGGGGGGGAGGTTTCGCCACTCGCCGGAGGTTTCCACAACGTCTTTTGCGCATCCCGCGCATCCTGCGAGAACCCACAAAAAACCTGATGCCATGATCGATACTATTTTTGCATTTGTTTGTTGCATATCTTAGTATTATAAGCTATTCGTGCGGATTAAAAAAGACGTAATCGCTTCACCATCAGGAGAAGTTGAAGGGTTCACAAAAAAGAGTTGATTTTTTTCAAACCCTTGCATTATACTCGTCCACTCACTTCTGCCTCATCGTGTAACGGTAGCACAACTGACTCTGAATCAGTTTGTCTAGGTTCAAATCCTAGTGAGGCAACCAATTCCCCCTATCGGATAATCAGGAGATATAAACATGGCCACCATGAACTTTGGCGGTGTCACAGAAACCGTCGTCACGAGAAAAGAGTTTTCCCTACCGAAAGCACGTAAGGTGCTGAAGAAGGAGATCATTGCGGTTATTGGCTACGGTGTGCAGGGTCCTGCACAGGCGCTCAACATGCGCGACAACGGCTTCAATGTGATCATCGGCCAGTCCAAGCAGTTTAAGAAGGACTGGGATCGCGCCATCAAGGACGGCTGGGTGCCTGGGAAGGATCTCTTCGAGATCGCCGAGGCTTGCGACAAGGGTACCGTGATCCAGATGCTGGTGACCGATGCCGCGCAGCGCATCATTTGGCCGACCGTGAAGCAGTACCTCACCAAGGGCAAGGCTCTCTACTTCTCTCACGGCTTCTCCATCGAGTATTGCAAGCAGACGGGAATTGTCCCGCCGAAAGATGTCGACGTAATCCTCGTCGCCCCGAAGGGTTCCGGACTCAACGTCCGCCGCAATTTCCTCGCCGGCGTGGGCATCAACTCCAGCTTCGCCGTCTTTCAGGATGCCACAGGCAACGCAGATGAGCGTTGCAAAGCTCTCGGTATCGCCGTTGGCTCTGGCTTCTTGTTCCCGACCACCTTCAAAAAGGAAGTCTCTTCCGACCTTGTCGGCGAGCGTGGTGTGCTCATGGGCGCACTGGCTGGCATCATGGAAGCTCAGTACGAGACCCTTCGCGAGAATGGTCACGATCCCAGCGAAGCGTTCAACGAGACGGTCGAGGAGCTCACACAGAGCCTCATTCGCCTTGTCGACGAAAACGGCATGGATTGGATGTACAAGAACTGCTCCGCAACAGCTCAGCATGGCGCTCTCAAATGGAGGCCGATCTTCAAGAAGGCTAACCTGCCTGTCTTTAAGAAACTCTATAAGTCGGTTGTGACCGGTCAGGAGTGCAAAGAAGTGCTCCGCGACTGCGGAACACCTGATTACAAGGAGAAGCTGGACAAGCAGCTCGATGAGCTCGGAAGTAGCGAGATGTGGAAGACTGGCGCCACTTGCCGTAGCCTTCGTCCGCACGAGAAGGCACGCGAAAGCACAGTCGGCACGGCTGGCCGCAAAACAAACTAATTCTTACGGAATGGTGTTTATGAAAAGGCGAATCCGAAAGGGTTCGCCTTTTTTATTTCTTCAAACTTTATCGCGAGCTTTATCGCGAGCTTTGTCGGAACAAGAAATCGCAAGTCGTAGGATTGGAAGTGCGGAGCCGAACGGAGCGCGGACATTCCTGTCCGCGACATGTGGCAGGTAGGAAAACTCGCCCTCCGGTTCTGCGCCAGCGTTCTCGCCTTGGATTGCGGTCAGCCGCCTTCGGCACGCGCAGCGCGCGCTGCCGGAGAAAGGACGTAGGATCGTAGCCTATCCTGCGTCAAAGTCTCAAAGCGTCAAGTAGTCAAAATCCTTCATCCGCTAGGTTGAGGCTGAGGGGCGTCCTCGCCCCGGATTGCGACCAGCCATCGGCTGGCAAACCCTGTAGCCGCGATCGGTGATCGCGGACGATTCCGGCCTCAGCGAGGCCAGCTACAGTGCTACGTTCCTGTGTTTATCACCTCTAGGTTTTCATCATTTCATCATTTCAGAAGATTCGTTTGCATTGGTCTTAGTCTACCCGTATAATCGCACCGATCTCGAGTCTCTTGTTGAACTTGCTACATTGACTTCTGTTACTATGAGCCGCATTCCAAAAATCAGATTCCGCTTTTCCCCCCATTTCTCTGGGAGGAGCAGACCGTTATGTTCTGGAATCACTCGAAGATTTGCGCTTGTCCTTCTGTTCGCTCGTGTAGCAATCGCCCCTACATCTGCAAAGGCCGGGAACGTTGAGGTTCGCTATACGTTTGCCGACCCAATGATCGCCTCAACTTCGAATGCATCTTGCACCGTTGCTGTTGAAGGTTGCGATACATTTTACATCGCGGGAAAGCCTCAACTGCCGTTTCGTACCGCGCGGATTCTTTTGCCCCTCGACGCTTCCGTCAAGGGGCTTGAGCTGGAGCTGCTGGCCCCAGTCGAAGTTTTCAAATTAGAAGCACCTGTAGCATTTGGTCGTACACCGCTGCCCATTAGTGAAGCGAATTATCCCGAACCCGATGCGCCGGATCTCGCAGTCTACTTGCTGGACGAATCCTATCCAGAAAGCCGTATCCAACTCATGTCGGTGCAGAAGCTACATGGCTATAGCATCGCAATCGTCCGCATCTTCCCTGTCCAATACAAACCGTTGAGCGCGACCCTTCTGTTCTGCCCGGAACTTAGGGTAAACGTGATTTTTGATGAGCCGAAGACGAAAGTCTCGATGGCTTCTTTAAACATCCAATCTACCGAGCGAACAAAGCTTGTGATGGATTTCGTCGATAATCCGCAAGAGGTCATGGAGTCCGGACTCCGACTTTCGTTAATTCCGATGGATCCCCCCATCTACGATTACCTGCTGATTACGACAGTAGCGCTGACCAATTCGTTTCAACCGCTCGTGGAGCAGAAGATCGCAGATGGGCTTTCCGTGAAGGTGTCAACGGTCGCGGACATCCTGAGCACTTCGACGGGTGTGGACGATGCAGCGAAACTCCGTGCCTACATTGCCCAGGCCTACACGAACTGGGGTGTAGTGTATGTGCTGCTCGGTGGCGATGTGGGGACTGTGCCACATCGCGGAGCCTACGCCTATGCGTCTGGATCTACCGAAACGAATATGGCATGCGATCTCTATTTCGCCTGTCTGGATGGAACGTGGAATTCTGATGGCGATGCCTATTGGGGAGAGCCGACGGATGGCGAGGGTGGAGCCGACGTTGATCTCGTTGCCGAGGTCTACGTCGGGCGTGCGCCTGTAGACTCGGTTGCAGAGGCGGACTGCTTTGTGGAGAAAACGCTACGCTACGAACAGGGTGGGCACAACAACGCGGAGAAGGCCCTGTTTCTTGGCGGGCAGCTCGGGGATGGCGCCCAGGGCGGCGATGCGCTTAATCCGCTTTTACCGTCGTTTGGGGATTTTACCGTTTCATGGCTTGATGATAGACCGGCGATTACAAATGTCTGGACAACAGCCGACGCCTTGGCAGCGCTGAATTCCGCACCGCATCTGGTTGCCGATTTTGGCCATGCAAATAAGACATTGGCTTTACGGATGAGTGTAGGAGATTTGGCCGGTTTGACGAATGCCGACCCTTTTCTTGTCAACAGCGGAGGCTGCTATTCCGGGTGGTTCGACTATGAAGACTGCTTTGCGGAGGAGATGGTCAAGGGTAGTGCCGCTGGTGCTTTCGCGCTGATCATGAACACGCGTTACGGATGGTACGCGCCTACTGATGAGGCGCGATACACCGGTCAATTTATGCAGAAGTTTTTCGACCGACTTCTCGTGCGAGACGCAGAAAGCATCGGTGCCGCACACTTCCTGGCGAAGCAAGACATGATTGGGCATGTTGAGAAATCGGGGAATATGTTCTACCGCTGGTGCTACTTCGAGAACACGCTCTTTGGCGATCCGCATGTTGCTTTGCAGCATGATGCACTGGATCTACAGCCGGAAACGGGCTATGAGGCAACCGGTTATGTGGGCGGTCCGTTCATACCGGTAGAGAAGGCATACACGATTGCGAATGCAAGCACCAGTGTGCTGTCATGGGTTTCTTCGCAAACGGTTGACTGGCTCTCGGTTTCGCCGGAAAGCGGCATGGTGGTTGCAGGCACAACGATAGAGGGGACTCTGAGCTTCAACGCAAACGCTGAAGGGCTGATGCCAGGCGACTATTCGGATGTCGTGACCTTCTCGAATACCGTGAGCGGGTACGTCACGAGTCGCCCTGTTGCGCTATCCGTGGTTGGCAATATGTCGCTGGAAGCGAGCATGTATTCCGTGATGGAAGGTAGCGAGTCGCATGTTCTCATCTCCGTCCGCAGAGCTGCGAACACAAACCTGACGGCATCCATCGATTTTGCGACGCTTGACATCACAGCCCTCGCAGGCAGCGATTACGTGGCCACGAACGGTACGCTTACCTTTGCCATTGGCGAAGCAAGCAAGAGTATTGCGGTGGAAATCCTTAACGACGAAATATCCGAAAATGACGAAAGCTTCAAATTGGTCTTGAGCAACCCGACCGGCTTCGCTACGCTGCAAGCACCGTATGAGGCACTTGTGACAATTCAGGATAACGATTGGCTCGATCATTTTGAATGGGGCGGAATCGCGCCGGAGCAAACGGTTGGAAGTCCGTTCGAAGTAACCGCGACGGCGTTCAATCGAACGGGCGGGTTGCTCACAGGTTTTACTGGTGTTTGTGATCTTTATGCGGTGAAAGCGGGATCGACGACATTCGAAGTGCCGAGTTCGATCTACTATTGGCCCTTCCCCATGTCCTGTTATCAGAACAAAGCGAGGATGCAGGCGATCTATACGCCGGAGGAAGTAGGAGGCGCAGGGCTTCTTACTGCGCTTTCGCTTCATGTCCGGAGACGGCCTCCTATCCCGCTCAACGAGTGGACGATCCGAGTGAAGTATTCGACACTTCCGCATTACGAAGCCGCGTCCTGGCAATGGGAGACTAACGACTGGGTTGTCGCCGTCCAAACGAATCTCTCGCTCTCATCGATCGGCTGGAAGCGTTTTGGCTTCACAACGCCATTCGTTTACGATGGTACGAATAACTTGATGGTAGACTTTTCCGTTAACAATTCGACCTCTGCTAGTACCGATGGCGAATGTTATGTTACGATCACCTCGACGAACCGTTGCCTATTCACCAGAAACAATGGGGAGAATGGGGATCCACTGTACTGGAATGGTCGCGCACCCTCGGGCAGTATTATGAACGTGGTGCCCAGTGCTCGATTTGAGCGACGTAGCCTGTTGTGGTCGACGCCATCGCAGACGGGTGGGTTTACCAATGGGATGTGGACGGGTGAAGTCGTTATGCTTGAATCGGCCACGAATGCGGTGCTGAGTCTTTACGACAAGGCAGGTCATGGCGGGGGCAGTTCGTTATTCGACGTGGCGTGGCTGGGGCTTGCCGAGTGGTTAACGGGTTACGGAATCCCGTCCGACGGTTCTGCAGACGACCGCGATGACGATCACGATGGTTTTGCCAATCGAGCCGAATGGATGGCAGGAACGAATCCGACAAATGATCAGGCACGGCTTTGCATAGAATCAGTGGCGACTATGGGTGCGGACGGGGCATTCATAATCCAGTGGCAGAGTGTACCCGGCAAACGGTATCGCGTGGAGAGTGCCGAGACGCTTTTGCCTCCATTGGTTTTTACTCCGTTTGCCTCTAACATCCTCGGCGTGGCAGAAAGTACCGAAATCAAGGACACGCGGTCTGCTTCAACAGAATCGCGCTTTTATCGCATCGGGGTAGAGTGAGAGAGTCGCGAGTTGCGAGTGGTGAGTGGTGCATCTCACCGCATGCCGCACTTCACCTTATGGTGCCGTATTTCAGAATAAACTGGCTCACAACCCCGTAATATGGTAATAAATAAGTCCACGCAACATAAGTCGCGAGCTTTGTCGCAAGATTTGTGGAAACAAGAAGTCGCAACATGAGTAAGAGGTGTCAATCACGTCAACATAACATGAAACATTGGTTAACTTGTATGGCCGTGATAGGTCTGGGAATGGATATCGCTGCGGGGGCAGAGATGCTCCTCGTCAACAAAGGTGTGAGCCCGGTGCCGATCATCGTGGCGGCTGACGCGCCGCTGGCGACCACGAGAGCGGTTGAAAAGCTGGCTGAGTCTATTGAGAAAATTTCGGGAGCAAAACCGGAGATCCTTGTCGGAACACCCGATCCCATGCCGGATAGCGCGATCTGGGTTGGGCCGCCTTCTGAGGCCTTGCGTAAAGCGGCGTACGAAGGCCAGGCCGCGTTGCCGGAAGCACTAGGACAAGACTAAACATTGGAGACTCCCTTATGAAAAACTCGACCAGTAAACCTGTTCTTAAGACCGCTGTGATCGGCCTCGGCCGTATCGGCTGGAGCTTTCACCTTCCTCAGGTCGCCCGGCACGAAGGATTCGCGCTGACGGCTGTTGTTGACCCGCTGCCCGAACGGCTGCGCGAGGCGCAGGAGCGCTTCCATCCGGAGGCCTGTTATCGTTCTTGTGAAGAACTGTATCGGGAACAAAAACCGGATCTCGTAGTCATCGCCTCGCCGACCGCCTTTCATAAAGAGCAGGTCCTTCAGGCGTTTGAGCATGGTTGTGATGTGTTTTGTGATAAGCCGCTGACGCTGACGCTCGAGGATGCCGATGTCTTGATTGAAGCGATGCAGCGTATGGGCCGTCGATTGATGGTCTATCAGCCCCACCGGACGGGGTCTGAGGGCCGCTCGCTTCAGGCGATTCTCTCGGAAGGTCGCCTCGGTCAGGTCTATCTGGTGCGCCATAGTATAGCACGATTTTCGCGCCGTGCTGATTGGCAGGCATTTAAGCGCAACGGTGGCGGTATGTTGAACAATTACGGCGCACACTTTATCGACCAGTTCCTGTTCCTTAACCGCGCACCGTTCCGCGATTTCGCCTGCCAACTGAGGGCTGTTGCGACGCTTGGCGATGCCGAAGACGTTGTGAAGGCAGTACTCACGGCAGAAAATGGTGTGATCTTTGACCTGGACATCAATATGGCGGCGGCCGCACCCATGCCGTCCTGGTATGTTGCGGGCAGTCAAGGTGCCGCCGTGTTCGATTCCGAGACCCAGATCTGGACGCTTACGTATTTCGAGCCCTTCGAACTGACCGCGCTTCTTCCTCAGGAAGGCTTAGCGGCACAAAACCGATCCTACGGAAACGGGGAGACGATTCCCTGGAAAACGTGTCAGGTGCGAGCCGAGGATTATCCGCCCCTTGATTTTTACGATGCATGCCACGCCTACTTCACCGGAGGTTGCGAGCCCCTCGTGCCCATTACCGAGACTCGTGAGGTTATGCGAGCGCTGCGGGAGTGCCGGAAGGCTGCCGGGTGGATGTAAGAGAGGGCGTAGGGCGTAGGGCGTAGTGAGTAGTGCGTAGTTTCCGCTGGGGGCACCCCAGACCCCGTTTATTACTGGCTGAGGTGGCGGAGTGGATGCCGCGTTTCTCTCAAGGTGGGGCTCGGCCGTCTCGGCCAGCCGCATTCGGCACGCGCATTGCGCGTTGCCGCCTCTCACTACGCACTACGCCGAGGTTTCTTAACCACAAAAAGCGCCTCCGTGGTGAAATTTTAACCATGAAAAGCATGAAACTTCATGAAAGGCTTTTGTGTTTTTTGTGGCAAAGTCCTAGAGAAGTCGCGAGAGAAGTCGCGAGTGGCGAGTTGCGAGGATGAGGGGCGTCCTCGCCCCGGCGACCTGATTCGAGCTGCACCGTTCCGCGTTCCCTCGACCGATCCTCGCTCGGGTCGAAGGGCTCCGGTTTGCCGGAGCCCTCAGGTCGATTCGGGTCGATTCCGTTTGACCCACGTGGCCCAGTTGCGCTAGAATCGCCGCAACTGCAAGAACATCTCCAAGAAAGGCACACCTATGCCACAGCAACTTTTCACGCCCCACGGGGGATATCGTACGCTGGATTCCTTCATGCTCGCCACCATCATCTATTACGAGACGACGGATTTCTGCCGCAAAAACATCAAAAGCGGACGCCAAACCGAGCAGATGGTGCAGGCCGCACGTTCCGGTAGGCAGAACATTGCCGAAGGCTCGGAGCGTTCCGGCACCTCCACGAACACCGAAATCCAACTCACCGATGTGGCCTGCGCTAGCTTGGTAGAACTCCAGCTCGACTACGAGGACTTCATCCACATGAACGGCCAGAATCCCTGGGCTGACAGCGAGGAAAGTAGCCTCTCCATCAAACGGATGCGCCTGGAGCGATTTCAGCTTGGGCCGGATGAAATACAGCGCTTCTCCGAGGCCGTCCGTCGCGAGACGGCGCAATTCGCCTGCTGGCTGAAAAGTGGCGATCCCGTGATGGTAGCCAATGCGATGGTGCGCCTCTGCGACCGCACTTGCTTCCTCCTACGGCGGCAACGCGTGGCTCAAGGTGATCGGTTTCTTGAAGACGGCGGTTTCAAAGAGCGCATGGCAAGCGAACGGTATAAAATCAAGGATGCAGCGCACGAAGGCCCCGCATGCCCAACGTGCGGAGCCCCGATGCGACTGCGCACGGTCAAGAAAGGGCTACGTGAAGGCCAGCAATTTTGGGGCTGTTCGAAATATCCCGCTTGCAACGGCACCCTGGAGGGCGGCAATCCCTTGCCGCCGCCCTCGACCTGAATCGACCCGAGTCGACCCGACCGGGGCGCTCCGCGCCCCTGCGACCTGATTCGAGCTTTGTCGCTCCGCACCCCCTCGACCTGAATCGACCCGACCGGGGCGCTCCGCGCCCCTGCGACCTGATTCGAGCTCCGCCGTTCCGCGTTCCCTCGACCCATCCTCGCTCAGGTCGATTGCGGCGCTCGCGCCGCATCAGGTCGATTCGGGTCGACTCTGAAAAAAAGCCAAAAAAATTCTTATTTTTTGCTTTTTTCCCCTTGCAACCTTCTCCTTCAATGTGGTAATCTTGCCGTGTCTCTAGATAAAGTACTGTCTACGCAGCACGAAACCCAGAGACACAACAACAACTAAAGTCGGTGCCAAAAGGCACAAACTAAAGGACAAAACAATGAAAAAATCAACAATGATCGCGGCCCTTATCGCCGCTTCAGCATTCTCTGCGATGGCAGCGGATGTTTATTCCAGAAATATCGTGGGATACAATAAGGTTACGATTGAACCCGGCCTTAATATGGTCAGCGCAACCTTCGGCCAGATTGGTGACGGCACCGCTCAAAACTTCCAAGAAATCTTCGTCGATGAAGATGGAGTTGCTGTGGGTGGTGTAAACTCAACACTTGCTGACAATATTATCACGTGGGATCCGACAGTGGGAGCAGCGGGTGCCTACACCACATACTACAAATACTACGATGGCGAATCTCCTGAGTATGATAATGTGTGGTATTTCGACAACGACAACGAAATCACCGAACCGATTGCGACATCGACTGGATTCTGGTATAACTCGCTGAATTCGACTGCCGTCGTCATGACCGTTGTCGGTGAAGTCAATACCAATGCGACGGTATCCATCACGATTGAGCCGGGCCTTAACTTGGTTTCATTCCCGTTCCCCACAGGTTTTGCTATCAACAGCGATGTGGACTGGGCCGCTTCTGGTGCACAGGGTGGTGTAAACTCAACACTTGCTGACAATATTATCACGTGGGATCCGACAGTGGGTGCCGCTGGTGCCTATACCACCTACTACATGTATTATGATGGTGAATCACCGGAATACGACAATGTTTGGTATTTCGATAACGACAACGAGATTGTCGATGCCATTCCCGCCTCGAGCGGTTTCTGGTATCTGCATCTCGGAACGGGTTTCACACTGACGTTTGACAAGCCTTACTAACACTTTAATCGTGGGCGGGTGGTTACCCGCCCACGGATAAAACCAAACCAAAACAAGAAAGAAATAATAATGAAAAAAATCATGACACTCGCAGCAGTCGCTGCAATGGCAATCTCCGCTCAGGCGGTAACAATAAAATGGGGGTCTGGCGGCCAGATCAACGTGGTCGAAGATCCGGCTGCACTGCTGGTAAACAGCAGCCTCGCAGGAATCTCGGCTATCGGTCTGTTCTACCTTGGCAACACCGGTGGTACACTTCTGACCGCGTCGGAATTGACCGCTGCTGACGCTATCGCAACCAGCTCGACTGTGGGAACAAAATCCACAACCTCCAGCACATTCACGGTGCAGTCCTTTACCGCCTATGGCATAACGGCTGGTGATATTGTTGCAGGCGATGTGTTTGCCGTGTTCTTCGTGTATAACGACGATTCTGTTTCGCAGTTCTTCACCAGCGCTGCCTTGACGACTGCTTTTAACAGCACGTATACGTTCACGGGTGCTGAGACAGATTCAACCGTTGGAATTGCAGCGTATGGTAACGTTACTGGAGCAGCCCCGGTCTACGTTCCGGCTCCGGTTCCTGAGCCGGCAACAGCCGCTCTGGCAATCGCTGGTTTGGCCATGCTGATCCGCCGCCGCAAGTAAGCAGCGCGGAGCGCCGCTTACAGGGAGTAGGGCGTAGGGCGAAGGGCGTAGTTTCCGCTGGGGACGCCCAGACCCCGCTTGAAAACCTGAAGAGGCGCAAAAAAAAGCTAAAAGGCGGTTGGAGAAATCCAGCCGCCTTTTTCGTGCTCTCTGGGAAATTAGGGGACAGGGAAATTAGGGGACAGGCGTGCAAGTAATCTTCGTACGCGAAGATTACAGGGCTTAGGGCTTAGAGCTCAGAGCTCAGTTTAGATAGAGAACGGTCCGAGAATTCGGGCCGTTCTTTTTTTGCGGTGCTTGCGCTTTGGCGCAAGCAGGTACGCTTGAAAGCGCACCATCAGCCATGCGAACCTGGGGCGATGCAGTTACTTATATGGCCACTGAGCGCGATGCTTGCGCTTTGGCGCAAGCAGGTGCGCTTGAACGCGCACCATCAGCGATGCGAACTGAGGGAGATATAATTAATTACAGGGCCACTGGGCACGGTGTAATACGATGGCCGGGCAGGGCAAGCAAGCGGGCGCACCATCAGCGATGCGAACTGGGCGCAGCGGGCTTGCCTTTCTGCCATAAAGCAGGCCATCGTATTACAGCGTGTTCATTGGCCGTGTTTCTCTGCATCGTCCTCAGTTCGTATCGCTGATGTGCGCGCTGGAGCGCACTGGGTGCAGGCTATCGCCCCGCGATAGCCTGCACCCAGCCATTGTTGCGCAAGCAGTGCTCGCGCGTAGCCACGGCTTCCACGCTATCGGAGAAGCCGCTCAGCACGAGCGTTTTGCCGTTGGCCAGCCGCTCCGTAGCCACCGTGCCTCGCGGCTTATACTGCGCCAGCCCCCATGGGTGCAAGTATATAATGCGCGCACGTGGCAGCGCCATCAGCTCCCGCGCAAGCAGGCGCTCTCCAGGCGAAATAAAGCCGCTGATCACCACTGCGCCCTCCAGCACACGGGTCAGCAAGCCATCCACTTCAGCCTCCAGTGCCGCGCCTTCAAGCCGGCGCGAAAGTACGACCGGCAGCAGCCACGGGTAATCGAGTAGCGTTTGGTCGCCGAATGCCGTCCACATTGTATCCGTAGGCAGCCGTCGGTGGGAAATGGCGCACTGCTTACGAAACCACTGCGGGTGATCCCGGCGAAGCTGCCATCGCTTCGGGTTATCGCGAACGTAAGCGAAAAAAGCGTCGAGCTCATCTTTAGAGAGCGAGATATAATCATGAAAGCCTTTTTCCCACACGTCTAAGCGAGGGTTACCGTGAAGTTTTCGGATCGCCTGTCGGGCGCGCGCTTTCATCCGGTTTACGAGCGTACCGAGCGCGTACTTCGCCTGGCCTTTACAAACCACGATGCCATGAAAATGGTCGGGCATAATCGTGCAGAACTGCGTGGCATACAGGGGATCGTCCTCAGAAAGCTGAGCCCAGGCTTGCTGCAAAGCGCGTCCTTCCGGCTTCAGTAAAATGCGCCCGTTCTCGATAGAAGCCAACAGGTTGCGCCGGGGCTGCGTTGCAAACGTAATAAAATAAAAACCAGAGCCGCTGTAATCATGGCCGGCAAAACGTCTGTATTTCATGTGGGTATATTAGCAGTGCTTGCGCTTTGGCGCAAGCACCGCGCACCATCAGCGATGCGAACCCGGGACGGTGCCCTACCTTTTTGAACCTTGAACCTTGAACTTTGAACTTTACGCGGCATGCCGCGTCCCCCCTTGTTTTCACCTCCCGTAGATGATAGAATTCAAATGCATTAACTATCTGTGTTTTTCTCACAAACTCCAAACTCCCATTGATGAAAAAAACCGCCATACCCTCACTTCTCCTAAGCGCCTTTCTCCTGTTCTACGTTCAGCCCTTCATTGCGCGCTTGATCCTGCCCTATTTCGGGAGCAGTGCGTCTGTCTGGACAGTCTGTCTCGCTTTCTTTCAGATTCTCCTCCTCGGCGGGTATCTCTACACGGACAGGATCTCGCGTCTCTCGACTCGTACTCAAGCGACCTTGCACGGTATTCTGGTCACGGTGGCACTGGTGGCAACGGTGCGCCTGGCCAACATTGACGCATTGAAGGCGATGGCTTCCGAGGCAGGCGGTTCTTCGCACCCGACGCTTGCGCTTTTGTGGCTCCTGCTTTCGTTGATCGGGCCGGCCTATTTTGCGCTCTCGACAAACGGGCCGCTGATGCAGGCGTGGATCGGGCTTGAGCAGCCCGATGGCAACCGCGATAGCAAGCGCAGTGTGTACCGTCTTTACGCACTTTCTAATATTGGGTCTTTTGTCGGTCTTTTCGCGTATCCCCTTATTGTGGAGCCCTTGGCCGGGATTAAGATACAGTCGGTGGGCTTTGTCGTTGCCTTCAGTTTCTACGCACTCGCCACGTTTGCGGCATCGGTCTGCCTTCTGCGGCGGTCTGGAGGAAAGCAAGTTGAAGTTGAAATACCGCCCGAGTTCGTTCCACCGCTCGCGAATGAAACGGGCAAAGGCGAAGCGAGCATGTGGGTTTTCCTTGTGGTTTCGTTTATTTCCACATTTCTGCTCATGGCGGCAACCCAGCATCTCACCATCGACATCCCTCCCATACCGCTTTTATGGGCTGTATTGCTTGGGCTGTATCTGCTGTCGTTTACCTTAGGGTTTTCGTCCACGGCCATTAAGTGGCTTCCCACGATATCGAACGGGGCGCTGGTTCTCCTTCCGATAGAAGGCTACATTGCTACAGGAATTGCGGGTAAAAGCGGCATCAGTTCCTTCTGGCAGATCGCCACTTGTGCGCTCCTGCTCCTGCTCGGGTGTCTGGCACTCAATACCTGGCAGTACAAGCTCAGGCCGCCCCAAAGCAGATTACCACGTTTTTATCTGATGCTGTCGATAGGCGGGGCGGGTGCAGGCGTGTTTTTCAGTCTTGTTGCGCCGCTCATTTTCAGTGGGACGCCGGAATATCAGATTGCGCTTGTGGCCACGGCCTTGTTACTCGCCTGGCTTCCCGCGATGCACGGCGGTACGCAAGGGCCTGTGATCGGGAGAATCGTCATTCCACCGGGCATCGTCATTGTTGCGCTCTTGATCGGGGCTTTCGGAGGAAGAACCGACGAGCCGGTTGTTTGGCGGGCTCGTGATTTCTACGGATCCATTGCCATCCACCGACTGGAAGGGGTAGGTGCTCGAGGGCAGCCGCTTGTCTTCCACAATCTCTCACACGGAAACACCTCGCATGGGTCGCAGATGTGGACGGGGGACGGTAAGCCCTCGGATATTCCGCTGTCTTATTTTTCGGATCGTTCCGGCATTGGCCGTTATTTGATGGCCACCTCCGGGTTTGGTTTTCCTCCGAAGAAGGTGGGGATCATCGGATTGGGAATCGGCACGCTTGCTTCCTACGGTAAGCAAGGCGATGCATTCCGGTATTATGAGATAGCGCCGCTTGTTTTAGAGGCTGCCACGAATACAACCTGGTTCACCTTTCTGCGGGATACGCCGTCATCGGTGGAGCACATTATTGGCGATGCCCGCTTGTCGATGGCCGAGGAGTTAGCCTGCGGCGACAAACAGAACTACGATCTGATTGTCGCTGATGCTTTTTCGAGTGATGCCATTCCCTCGCATCTGCTGACGATAGAGGCTTTCCGCCTTTATGCCGAGCATCTGAAGCCTGGCGGTGTTATTTCGGTGAATATAACGAATCGCTATATTGATCTTCTTCCGGTCGTTAAGGCGGCGGCAAAGGAGCTCGGGTGGCATTTCAAGGCGCATGTTTCCCAGGGGCAGGGTATGTTAAACTCTTCAACGTGGGTATTCCTCTCATCGAAGCCGATTGAGTTTGAGGCAGGGCTATTCGGCAGGTTTGTGCCGCCAGAAGAAATTCGTGGCATTCCCCTTTGGACTGATGATTTTTATAGCATCCGGCCACTGATTATGTGGCATTGAGATAGTTGCGCGTGAACGCGCAACCTCTACTACGGAAAGGGTGGAGGGGTGGTGGGGGAAAAGGCAGGAGGGGCGGCGTATAGCGTATGGATGCGTGTGGGGGCGCATGGAAGGGGCACTGTTTTTGTGGTGAGGTTACGCGTTTACGCGTATCCTTATCTATCCGGGCTGCCCACAGCGATGGCATGGGCCCAGCCATTGTTGCGGAGGCAATTTTCGCGCCGAGCCACCTGCTCCACCTCGTCGGGGAAGCCGCTGATTACCAGCGTCTTGCCCGTAGCCAGCCTCTCGATGGCGGTGTGGCCCCGCGGCTTATACTGTGCAAGGCCCCACGGATGCATGTAGATCATGCGTGCGCGAGGCAGCGTCGCCAGTGCTGCGGCTACAAGCCTTTCACCCGGCGAAATGAAGCCGCCTAAGGGGATGGCACCCTGCTCGATGAGTGCCAGTGTTTCATCGACCTTGGCTTTGAGCTGGGTGCCTTCGAAGTGACGCGAGATCACAACCGGTAGCAGCCAGGGGTAATCAAGGAGGGTTTGATCGCCAAACGCGGTCCAATTTGTTTCACGGGGAAGGCGCGGATGCGAAATAGCTGTATGTTTTCTGAACCACTGTGGGTTGTCGTGACGGAGTTGCCAGCGGACCGGGTTTTCGCTGACATAGTCTGAGAAAGTGTCGAAGGCCTCCTGTGAGAAGGCGATGTAATCATGGTAGCCTTCTTCCCAGACTACCAGATGCGGGTCGTTGTGGAGCTTGCGAATTGCCTGCCGGGAGCGGCCCTTCATGCGACTGATGAGTTTGCCGAGGTGTAATTGTGAGCCATTGACGCAGACGAGCGTGCCGTGAAAGTGGTCGGGCATGATGGCACTTAAGCGCAAGCTGTATTCCGGCGCGTCTCGGGCTACTTCATGCCAGGCATCCAGTACGGCGTTTCCCTCCGGCCTCAGCCGGATGCGCCCGCCAACGATTTCGGAAAAGAGGGAACGGCGCGGCTTGGTAGCGAAGGTAATAAAATAGAAACCTGTGCCGCAGTAGTCGTGGTTGAACAGGCGTGCGTAGTTCATGGGGGGATGATAGCAAAGTTGCGCGTGAACGCGCAACCTCTACTACGGAAAGGGTGGAGGGGCGGTGGGTGAAGATAGTTGCGCGTGAACG
>CAZKJH010000004.1:20992-67256 GCA_964553035.1 uncultured Lentisphaerales bacterium
GCAACCTCTACTGCGGAAAGGGTGGAGGGGCGGTGGGGGAAGATAGTTGCGCGTGAACGCGCAAATTAAGGGGTAGACATCTGCGTGGGCTTGTGTGAAAATAGACCAATTATTTTAAAAAATTTTTCTGGTTTAACACGAACAGAGACGGAGTGAAACAAAAAACAGCATGAAAACATTGAATATTGGTTCCATCGGTGTGGGTGGGCGTGGCATGATTGCTCGTAGCGTTCACAAGCCAGAAGCTGGGGTGAGAGTGGTGATGGGGGCGGATATCGCGCCTGAAAAATTCGAAGCGTTTCGTGAATACGCAGGGCAGGATGTCCGAACGACTTCCGACTATCGTGAATTGCTTGCGGCTCCTGATATTGATGCTGTTTTCGTTACAATGCCTGATTATTGTCATGAGGAAATAACGATCGCGGCGCTTCGGGCCGGCAAAGCGGTTTACCTCGAAAAACCCATGGCGATCACGATTGAAGGGTGTGATCGCGTTCTCAACGCCGCATGGGAGACGGGGTCGAAGCTGTTTCTCGGGCACAACATGCGTTATTTTCCTGTTGTTCTGAAAATGAAGGAGATTATTGACTCGGGGTTGATTGGAGATATCCAGGCGGGCTGGTGTCGGCATTTCATTGGATACGGTGGCGATGCTTATTTTCGTGACTGGCATTCGGAGCGCAAGAACACCACCGGGCTTCTCCTTCAGAAGGGGGCTCATGACATTGACGTGATGCATTGGTTGATGAACGGCTACACGAAGCGTGTGGTGGGGATGGGCATGCTTTCCGTTTATGATCAATGTAAACGCCGTCCGCCTGAAGTACCGGGCTGCGCGAAATGGGATACAGCTCAGTGGCCGCCGCTCGAACAGACGGGATTTTCCCCGATTATCGATATTGAGGATCATAGCATGATCATGATGCAATTGGACAATGGCAAGCAGGCCAGCTACACGCAATGCCATTACACGCCTGATTCTGAGCGCAATTACACCTTCATCGGTACCCGGGGACGGATTGAGAACATAGGCGATCATGGCGATTGTAAGGTTCATGTCTGGACCCGGCGAGGACCGCGAGCGACCCCGGATATCGTTTACCAGCTTAAGCCTTTAGAAGGCTCGCACGGTGGGGCCGACCCGATTATTATGAAAGAGTTTATTAATTTTGTCAGGACCGGTGCCCCGACGAGTACTTCGCCTGTTGCGGCTCGCAACGCTGTGGCCGTCGGCGTTCTGGGACATGCGTCGATGCGGACGGGATGTGTGCCGCAGGATATTCCACCGCTATCCGAGAAGCTTCAGGACTATTTTGCGAATGGGCAGAAGAAGTAGGAGAAGTCCTTAGGTGTTAGGCCCTAGCTTTTAGGCCCTAGGTGTTAGGCCCTAGGTGGTGTTAGGCCCTAGGTGGTGTTAGGCCCTAGGTGTTAGGCCCTAGCTTTTAGGCCCTAGCTGTTAGCCAATTCCCTCCGGCTTCTCGTGCGGAGCTCTCTCGCCGAGCTAAGGCCTAGAGCCTAATACCTAGAACCTTTTCTCCCTCAATTATTAGGGTAGACATGATTGTTGTTTTATGTGAAAATAATGGGCAAACTTTCGTATCCCTTTTTTAATTTAACTTAGTTTCTCAGATCAACTTTTCCTATGAATGACACGCGTGCGAACCAGAAGCCGGCACCAAGAATTTTCAAGTCAGGACTGCGCAGAAAAACGCCCTCTGAAGTCTTGCGTGATGCCAATGATATGGCTGGGGAGTGCCTTTGCGGATGAGCACTAGTAAACGAAGTAAAACGCCGGGTGAAAAACCGCCTTACGTGCCAGGGCTGACGCCTCGCGCAATTGTCGCGAGTTTGCTGTGTATGCTTTTGGCAGGGATTTACACGCAATACACTGCTGTTCTGCTTTGTGAAATATGGCATATTTCTGAGGCGGCACTCCCCATTCCGGCCATGGTCGTTCTCTTGTTTCTTGTGTTACTTGTGGGCGGCTTGATGGCGGCGTTTAAGTTCAGGCTATTGACGCGCCAGGAAATTGTCTGCGTGGCGTTTACGATGATGATGTCGGTTCCGATGATGACTCAGGGGTTCTGGCATCGTATTCTCGGCATTACGGCGGCACCGTTACGGAGTGCCAGTTTCGACTACCTTGATGCCTACAATGACAATCTTTGGCCGCATGGGCCGAATCTCGTCGAAGCCGATTTTAAGACTTTCCTCGGTGCGGAAACGGAGGCTGAGCGGCCAGAGGCCATCACGATCGGCGGAACTGTTGAATGGCAAACTATTGATTACGGACGCGGTAAGACGGATCAGCTTCCGGTCATTGTCAATACGCAGGAGGACGAAGAGGGGTATCTTTCGTTTTCTATTCCTGTAGACCGCAGCAATCGGTTTACGGCAGAGCCGGGTAATCCGCATTTGGTGACGATTCTGGCAAGAGGGGAACAGTTCGGTCCGGAGAGTGAAGTCTATTGTCAGGTTTTTTCGGATGATCAACCGGGGGCAACGACGCTCTTTACGGAAAGCAATGTGAATCGGAAGACTTATCTCCATCAGACCGGATTCGTCCGTATCGGAGCTTACGGAAAGATTCTCGCCGAGGAATGCGTCAGCAATGTTGTTGTTCGGTTCGGCTTGAAGGGAATGGGTCGGGTGGCCTTTGCGGACCCGAAGGTGATGTCGGTTGCAGCTTTGCAGGGGGTATTTCAAGGGCGGCAACTGATCTCAGAATCAGCGTATCAGGCGTTGTCGCCTGAGCTACGGCCGCCGGGCGTTGTGGTCAAGCCGGATCGTCTGTTTTCGAGGAAGGGTCTGACTTATCTTGTGAAGGGGTATATTCCGCTCCGTGAGTGGGCTAGCCCTGCGTTCATCTGGTCATCGTATGTGCTTTTGCTTTGTGGTGCGTTTTTTGCGGTCAATGTGATCATGCGTCGCAAGTGGGTCGACAACGAACGCTATCCGTTGCCGAATACGCGTTTGCCGATGAGTATTATTGGTGCCGAGGATGATGATTTCTCCTCCTCGTTCGGGAGTGTCTGGCATAGCCGCTACATGTGGACTGGTTTTTTTGTTGCGATTGTGATTGGCGGATTGAAAGGGTGGCATGCCTACAACCCCCAGATGCCTAATTTGACTTTTGAATTTGCTCTTGGCGATTACGTGACTGATCCGATGTGGATGGATATGTTCAAGGTGGACTTTGTTTTCTCTTTGTTTATTGTTTCGATTGCCGTATTCTTTGAGCTCAATGTGTTAATATCCATCGTGATTGGCTATTGGTTCTGCCGACTGATGTATCTGGTTGGTTATGTGACGGATATTAAAATTAATGCCGGTTTCCCCTGGAAGGATGAACAGACGATCGGGTCTTATATCGGCTATTTCTTGATTGTGATGGTACTGTCGCGTCGGTATCTTGTTAACGTCGTGCGCGAAGCCTTTCGAGGGACGCCGCGGCAGGAAGGCGATGTGCTCTCCTCACGATCCGCCCTGCTTTTGCTTCTTTTCTGCCATATCGGTGTCCTGCTCTGGTCGCGATTGACGGGAGCCTCGGCGACGTCCATGCTCCTGATGTTTGCGTTCCTGGTGATGATTGGTTTTATCAGTGGGAAGATACGAGCAGAATGCGGAAGCCCGTACGGTTACTTTACGCCGTATAACTCGATGATTTTTGTCACCCTTTGTGGCGGCATGTCGATTTTCGGTCCCGAAGGAATGTTGGTTTCGCTGATTTTGTCGGGTTTTCTTACCGTTACCGTTTTTTATTTCATTCCCGGGATGCAATTTGAAATGATTGAGATCGGCAAGCGGCTTCGTATCAGACCTCGCGACATTGCAGGAACTTGCCTGTTGGGCGTACTCGGGGGGCTCTTCATCGGAGGCTGGGTCTTTTTATCGAATGCCTATTCCATCGGGGGCGACAACGTGCGCTTCCAATGGCCATTCAATGGTCTGGATTGGTTCATGAACAATTATCGAACAGTCTTGAATGAAGCCACCGCATCGATGTTACGCGCGGAGGGTGGCACGACGGTTGATGCGCCTGGGTGGGGACGGGCGATGATGCTTTTCGGTGGCATCGTGACGATGATTCTTGCTGTTTTCCGGCAGTTCTTCTCCGGGTTCTGGTTTCATCCCATCGGTTTCCTTCTTGGGGCCACGAATTTAGATCAGGGTGCTAACTGGGGAACCTTGCTTGTAGCCTGGATCATTCGTGCCACCGTGCTGAAAATCGGCGGGGCTCAGGCTGTTGTCAAGAAGCTTCAGCCTTTCTTTATCGGTGTATTTTTCGGTTGCGTGGTGAGCATTGCTTTGTTCACCGCCATTAACGGCATCGCGGTTGCCAATGGCTCTAAAAGTTTTTATTTCGGGATACCCTAATGCGGCGGACTACTGAACAATTTCTAGGACTCCTTGTTTTTATCATCCTGCTGGTCGGAGTGGCTACCCTTTTCATTGGCATTTTCCCTCCAACTGCCCATATCGGGGTTGACCGCGTGGGGCGCCACGTTGACCTCCCGGCCTTGCAGGAAGCACTCTTACCCGGGTCGGTAGACGCCCAGCTCGCTCGTATTCTGGCGTGTGGGTCTCGTGTACCGGGTCAGCCCGGCTTGTCAGCAACGGCAGATCTCATCCGGAAAACCTTTTCCGACGCGGGCCTTGATGTTTATGAACAGGATGTAGAATTTGCCACGGTGTTAACAGACGGTGGCGCGGGTGTGTTGCGACTTGCGGGTGATGCCACCGAGTTAGCGGTTTACCCCTTGGCTCCTAATTATGTGCAGCCTGTTGTGACACCGTCATCGGGTGTTTCGGGTGAGCTGGTTGTTATTTCGAAAAAAATAATGGAGACGGCGAAATCCTTTAAAGGGAAAATAGCCGTCATTGATCTTGCACGGCCGGAACTTTATGAGATCGGCATCGAGCCGGCGTTGTTCGCTGAACTTGGTTTTGAAGCGATCCTCTACACGCATTCTGACGGTATGGAATCGATTATTTCCTCCGATTTGCGTCGCCTGTTTTTTGAGTTTTTCCCCGCGAATGTTGTCCGCGTCGTGGTTGCTCCCGAGGTGTTGGCATTGGATGGTCAGGGTGCCACGTTGACCGTTCAGTCGAAATGGCGTAACACGCGAACGCGAAATATCATCGGTCGTCTTCGAGCATCCCAGCCAGCGGAGTCCGCGCTGGTGATTCCAGTCTATTACGATGCGTTATCGCTGATCCCCGATTTAGCACCGGGCACCTATCAGGCGTTGCAGACGGCGATTCTACTGCAAGTTGTTGAGGGCTTGCGCGATCACCGAAGCGTGTTGAAGCGGGATGTCATTTTTGTAGCTGCAACCGGCGTTGATTCTAAGCAGCATGGCATGGCGCGTATCGTTTCCACTCTCGGGCAGGTAGGAAAATCTGCGGTTGCCGGTGAGCGTATCACTGCCGATTTGGCTGGGCAGATGGGGGCGAAAAGCGAATTGGAGGAGATGCTCAGGCTTTTCGATGAACCATCGTTTTCGACCGTGGAAGGAATTGAAAGCAGCAGGTTGGCACTCGCCGGGATTTCAGAGGAAGCTCAAAAACGCTTTGCCGTTCAATTCAACACCCTCATGCGTATGCGCGTATTCAAGTATGCGGAAACGTTATTGGAAGCAGAGATTGCTTTTAAGCGTGATCCTGAAGAGCTGAATGGGCCTGCTTATCTAGCGTTTCGAAAGGCGAAGCAGACGTATGACGACTACAATACCCTTTCTTCGTTGTCCTTTCTTCGTTTTTTGAGTCGACCGCAGGCGAAAGGGAGTCGGTTTTTCTGCGCACCTGAAACATTGGCACTTGATCCTGATGCCGGGAATTCTCTTCGGAGAGCCTTGCAGGGACGATTCAGGATGCTTTTGGCTTACCATGAATCCTGCATCGCCTCGCTGAATCGGGATGCGGCGCTTCATTCCCTGCTGAGTGCCTACAGCAACCTCATTGTTGTTTCTCCTGCTTTTAACCCCGATGTTCGCCGAACGGCTGTCGAGACGATAGGGTTCACTTCGGGAACCACTGTGACGCATGGTGTAGCGGCTCAGGCGTTCCATCGGTTACTTGAAGACGCTGACCGCCGGTGCGGTGGCGAGCGCGGCATCATCATTCGTGCGCCCAAACGCTCGAGTTCATTCACTTCAGAGTTATCCAGTGAAGCGTTCCGCATGGCGTCCACAGCCTGGGCTCTCGCGTCGCACCCGACGTTTTCGATCATCAGCCCCACGTCGAGTTATACCGATGTCGGTGATCGTCCCTTCTACGTTGCGCCGGATTTAATGGCTCTTGAAAGGGCTTTTTCTGTTTTTGGCGAGGTGATTCTGGCGTGCGCCAGCGGAGATGGAAACTTTAAGCGGTTGAATCTCGTAACCTCGACTGGGTATCAGGGAACAGTCTTTGCCGCTGGTGTCGGCACCTCGATCATACCGAATTTCCCTGTAGCCGGGGCGCTCATCGCCACGGGCAGCAAGCCGTCGCTGTTTACCGATCCTTACGGTTCTTTTAAGGTTGATTTGGGCATTCGGCGGCGGGAGAACGACTTCCCCTTTTTTGGATCCCTTCAGGCTTACTGTTTCGATACGAACGGTTTTATTACCCACGTCAAGGACTTCGGTGCCGCCGCGTCACTCATTTATAAATCTGAGCGTACGTCGTTTACTGCACGCAACAACATTATTATGTATCGCGCCGCGCCCGTGGCGATCTTTGATTTCGTGAATCCCCAGTCGATGAAAGCGTTTACGGACGCTACGTTCATTACACGTGAGGGGTTGAATAGTTTCCCATCAACATCGGCCTTTATCAGTCTCGTTGGCCTGATGGATTTCATCCCGCCCGAGAAACGATTTTTCGTGACGCTTCGCGCGGGGTCTGCGGACAACGAGCTCGTTTCGGTGGTGCGTGCGTTCTGTTTAGGAACGACGATGACGAACGATCCTGCCTATAAGCCGGATCCGGATGCTGAAATAGATGGACCGGGTTATCTGGCTTACGACACACCGGTTCTGCGTAACGTGTCGCACGAAGCCTCGGCCTCTATGGCCGATTTGGCTAACGACCGTCTTGATCTTCAGAAACGCTTTGGCATGGCTGATGAAATGACTCTGGCCTTTCATCAGCGCGCCTTAAAGACAATGGAGGCAGCCGGTAGCGATTCTTTTTCTTCTGCCGAGAGTCATCGCGGGTTTCGTGAAGCGTTGGCGTATCTCATTCTGAATCAGCCTGTCATTCACGGAGCAATTTCGGAAGCGATCTGGGGCATTCTCTGGTACATGGCATTGATCGTGCCCTTCATGTTCTTTTTCGAAAAACTTGTTTTCGGTTTTACCGATATTCGTAAGCAGCTTCTAGCGCAAGGCCTGATTTTTCTCACCGTTTTTTTGTTACTCCGCCTTCTCCATCCGGCCTTTCAAATCGTTCGCTCATCTTTGATGATTCTTCTGGGGTTTGTCATTATCCTGATTGCGGGATCGGCTACCGTTTTGCTTTCGGCAAAATTCCAAGAAAACATCGATGCGTTGCGCAGGGCGCAAGGGGCGGTTAAGAACGCCGAGGGGAATCGTTTCGGCATGATGGCGACGGCGTTCATGCTTGGTCTCAATAATATGCATCGCCGGAAGGTTCGTACGGGTTTGACCTGCGCATCGCTAGTCCTCATGACGTTTGTCATGATTTGTTTTTCGTCGGTGCAGTCTAATATTGTCAACCGCAATCGTGCCGTTGGAAAGGCACTTTATCAGGGGTTGCTGGTCCGTACGCAGCGCTTTACACCGATTACGGAGCGCGAAATTCAGGCGCTGAAGGAGCGTTATGGTCACGCCTATACCCTCTCGATTCGTGCGATTATGCCGGGCACATACGATCCGGACACGAAACGAACGGTTCCGCCCGTCATTGCCGTAACGGCAGGAGAAGGGGATCAGGCTGTTATGCGCAACGCAAGGGCTGCGCTCCTTTTTGATGCTACCGAACCTTTAGGAGCGGCTATTCCTTTGCTGACGACCAATGGCTGGTTTACGACTGCGCAGCAGAACAGTGCCGAGGGGGCGATGCCGATGATCCTCTCTGATCGGATGGCAGATAAGTTGCACATTTCCATTGATGCGGTTCATACCGGGCAGCCATCGGTTTCGATTAACGGCCGCCCGTTCTTTGTTCAGGGAATTTTTGACTCCAGTCTTTTCTCACGTGTTCACGATGTTGACGAAGAGAACTTGTTACCGTTTGATATCGAAGCACTCGTATCGCCGCGCATCCAAGGGAAGAATATTATTTTGGCTGATGCATCCGATGCGCGTGTCGCAGCAGAGGATGTCATTCTCGTGTTAAACGGACACCTTGCGCCTACCGACCCTACCGGCCTCCGAACGGTGTCTACGGTGGTTGACATGCAGGTGGCGGATTACCCGATGGCGCGGCGTGAAATCAACGCCTATCTTGAGCAGACCACGCGACAGACATGCTACGGCCTTGACGGTATTGGCTACATTGCCCGCCGGGCTCGTACGCGTTCCTTGGGAGGCCTGATTGATTTAATCATACCGCTGGTCATTGCCGGGTTGACCGTGCTGAACACGATGAAAGGCTCTGTGTACGAACGCCGGGGCGAGATCTTCGTCTATAACGCCGTCGGCATCGCGCCGCGCCATGTGTTCTTTATGTTTGTTGCCGAGGCGCTGGTGTATGCGGTTGTCGGTATCATGTTAGGCTATGTACTGGCTCAGGGGACGGGACGCATCCTGACCGAGTTGAATTTAACGGGCGGCTTGAACATGAATTTCACATCGCTGTCGACGGTCTATGCCTCGTTGGCGATTGCTGCCGCGACGGTGTTGTCGACATGGTTCCCGGCTCGTTCGGCGATGGAAATCGCCAAGCCGGCTGATGATTCTGGGTGGCGATTGCCGACTTCGGAAGGGGATGCGTTGAGCTTTAACCTTCCCTTCACGTTTGGACGTCGTGATCGGATTGCCGTGCTGGGCTTCTTCCACACCTATTTTGTTAATCACGGAGAAGGCTCGTCCGGACCGTTTTCCGCCGGCAAACCCAAGCTTGGCATTCGGGAGGCTACCGATGCTGTTGAGAAAGACGCTTATGTTCCAGCAATTGCGGTAACGATTTGGTGCAAACCGTACGATCTCGGGGTTTCACAACGCATTCAGATTGCCCTTGAGATGGATCCCGAAACAGGCGAGTATATTTCTAAGATGACCTTGAATCGGCTGACAGGAACGCGTGACGCTTGGTTGCGTCTCAACGGGCCGCTTGTCACGCGCATCCGCCAGCATTTTCTTCATTGGCGGGCAGCATCCGAGGACATGAAAGAGGAGTTCTTCGTCAAGGCGAAGGCGCTGATCGAAGAGACGGGCAATTTTAGGACGGAGGATGAAACGAATGGGTAAGCGGAAAGACAAAGAACTCGATCTGTATCGCAATCTGCTTTCGCCCCCTGATCATTTCGAGGATGGATTTGGCTGGTCGACGATTGCCGGTATCCTTTTCTGCGGACTCGTGATGATGCCGGGCTCTATTTATCTGTCGTTGATGACGGGTGGCAGTATGGGTGCCGTAGGAACGTGGGTAACCGTGATTCTCTTCTCGGAAATCACCCGCCGCGCCATGAAAACGATGTCCAAGGGCAATTTGATTGTTTTGCTCGCTGTGGCCTCCGTCATGTGCCTCGGCGGTCCTTTCGGCCAACTCGTCATGCGTGCGTTTTTTGTCACCTCAGACACGGTGCGCGATCTGGGTATGCAGGATTATTTTCCTGCATGGTATTGCCCGCCCCTTGATTCTCCCGGCATTACTGAGCGTAACCTCTTTCATCGGGACTGGCTGAAACCGATCGGTATTCTGGTGATGGCCACGGGCATCGCGCTCGTAAATAAATTTACAATTGGTTATGCGTTTTTCCGCCTTTGTTCGGACGTTGAACGCCTGCCGTTTCCTCTCGCGCCGATTTCCGCACAGGGGGCGTTGGCCATTGCCGATTCGCTCGAGAAGACCGTTGGTGACGAGGACCCTGTGAAAATAGCTAAAGGGGAGCGTAAGCCTCTCTCCCGTTGGCGTATCTTCTCGTTCGGTGCGATGATTGGCGTGATCTTCGGCATCTTGCAGGTCGGCGTTCCGGCGATTAGTGGGATGCTGTTTGATAAACCGATCTATCTGATTCCGCAACCTTATCTCGACACGACGACGATGACGGAAAGCATCCTTCCGGCTGTTCCGACAGGGATGGTGATCGATCCCGGTGTTCTTATTCTCGGTATGGTGCTTCCGTTTTGGGCGGTGATGGGATCCTTCGCCGCCATTGCTGCCACGTTTATCATCAATCCAATCTTGCGGCACAACGATATTCTCATGCAATGGCAGCCGGGCATGAACACCGTGAATACGACGTTTGTCAACTCAGTCGACTTCTGGATGTCTTTTGGGTTTGGTGCGGCGATCGCAATCGCTATCGTTTCTGTCTACGCCACGGTACGTGACGCGCTTAAAATTTCGAAAGCGCGAAAAGAACGGAGGCGTACGCAAGTGCCAGCGTCAGTCGATGACCCTAACACTGACCAGACTCGCTCTCTCTGGAAAACTCCCAGTTTAGGGCGAGGGGACTACCCTCTCTGGCTGGCGTTTCTGATCTACGGCCTCGCTAGTGGCGGTATGATTTTCATGTGTAACCATCTCGTGAAAGGCATCCTGCCGTTTCTCTTTATCTTCTGCTTTATCTATAATCCCTTTGTGTCTTATATCAACGCTCGTCTCATTGGGTTGACGGGGCAGGCTATTGCGATCCCGTTCGTTCGCGAAGGAGCGTTTATTCTCTCGGGCAGCCGGTCGATCAACATCTGGCTGGCACCGATCCCGATAGAGAACTACGGAGCTTTTGCTCAGACCTTCCGTGTCAATGAACTTACGGGCGTCAAGTTTACGTCGTTGATGAAAGCCGAGGCACTTTGTCTCCCCTTTCTCGTTTTATTTTCTTTCCTTTTCTGGGCGTTTATTTGGAAAGCCAATGCTATTCCATCCGATCTTTTCCCGGCCGCACGGCTCAATTGGGAGCTGATGGTCAAGAACAATACGCTTCTCTGGTCGTCGACGTTTCATCCGGACGTTGTTGCAGGCTCTGCAAGCGCCATGACGCATTTCAGCGATACTGAATTCGCTAAAGCCGTCCATCCCAGCGTCATGCTTGCAGGCGGTGGTGTCACGCTCACCCTGTTCATGGTTTTTGGTTTGCTTGGATTGCCAACGCTTTTCGTTTACGGCGTGATTCGTGGTCTGGGGGCGCTCCCGCATACGTTTATGCTGGAAATTGTCGGTGCGCTGATTGGACGCTACTATTTCCAGAAAAAATTTGGCTCTTCTGATTTTCTCCGTATGGGACCCACAATTCTCGCTGGTTATTTTACAGGCGCAGGGTTGATTTCCATGACCATGATTGCCATGAATTTAATACGAAGTGCCGTCTCTTCAGCACCGTTTTAGTAACCCACCGCTCATTTTACGATTATGCACGCACCTGCTTCTACTTTACCTTGCGATTTGACGGGAACGATTCCCGACCAAATCATCCTTCCGCCTTCGATTGCGCTTGGTGTTGTACTCCAAGGATTACGCATCCGGCTGGGGCGCTCCGTCGTTACGCTGACGGGGATCATCTGCGGCATCGCCTTTCTGATGTCGATCATGGTTGGCCAACTCGTCAAGCGCGGCGTGAGTGCAGAAGACACCTTACGTGAAACCGTTGACCGTATGGATGCTTTTGTTCTCGCCGACCTGCCCATTCTTTCAGGAAAATCGATTGAAGTTATTGGCGGCGGTACGCTTTCGGAAGTCGAAACGCGATTGTTGCAGCGTTTGGTCAAAACACACGAGGCGAAAGTCACGTTGAGCCCAGAGCAGTCGCCCACGCTCCTTCGCCCGATTGCCGGGGTGCTTCAAGCACCCGTAGAATCACCTGATGTTATCTTTCTCATGGGCGAAAATCTTAGCGCGGAATACAATTGGAAATCTTTTTTTGGGAACAACTTGTCTGCAATGGCGGCGACCACCATTTCCGATCTGGATCGTTCATCATTCATTTCGGCTGAACATGCGCAGCGTTTCGTTCAGGTGGCGCGAACGGTAACGGAAGACGAACAAACCAAAAAATTAGAGGATGTCCGCAAAGATCGTTTCCGTACGATTTGGATCGGCACCATTTCTCTCCTGGTCACGGTCATCGGCATTTCAAACGCCATGCTCATGTCCGTCACCGAACGTTTCCGTGAAATCGGGACGATGAAATGCCTCGGTGCGCTTTCCTCGTTTATCACGCGTATGTTCGTGATGGAAGCCACCATTCTCGGCTTTTTTGGAGGCATTGCGGGCGTCCTCGCCGGAGCGGCTTTTTCGCTGGTCATTTACGGCTTCCTCTATGGGCCTGAATTGGTTTTCACGTCGCTGCCTGTGCTGCCTCTGCTTGGTTACGGTTTCTCCGGGCTCATCATGGCCGTTGTGCTTTCCATTATCTCGACCATTTATCCGGCTCGCGTTGCCGCCGCCATGGTTCCCGCCACTGCTCTGCGTTCCACGATCTAGTTATGAACACTTTTTCCTCATCACCCTCTATTGAAGCCTCGCGCATGAAGGCGCTGTTCGCTCCCGACGATGACGGACATGCCTCCGTGATCATTCGCGGTATCGATATCAAAAAAAGTTTTTGGATGGGCAAAACCGAGACCCGTGCGTTGCGCGGTGCAACACTCGATGTCTACCGTGGCGAATACCTCTCCATCATGGGGCCATCGGGATCGGGCAAGTCGACGCTCTTCAACGCCATTGGTGCCTTGGCGAAACCGACGTCCGGAAAAGTCTACATTGATCAAGTCGATATCGCCCAACTCGACCCGGAAGAATTGGCTTGGCTCCGCTGTCGCAAGATCGGCTATGTTTTCCAAATGTATAATCTGATCCAAGTCATGACTTGTTTAGAAAACGTGACCTTGTCGATGCCCTTCGTTGGTTTGACCGGTGAAGAAGCGCGCGAAAAAGGTGTCAGAATCCTGAAGCAAGTCGGACTGGGTCATCGTATCCTGCACAAGCCTGCGGAGCTTTCCGGCGGGCAGCAGCAGCGTGTGGCCATTGCACGGGCCTTGGCGAATTCACCCGATATCATCCTCGCGGATGAACCGACGGCGAATCTTGACCAGCACACGGGGCAGGAAATTATCGATCTCTTCAAGCAGCTTCAAAGCGAACTCGGTGTCACAATTATCTCGGCCACCCACGACTTGAAAATGCTTCAGGCCTCAGACCGTATTCTTTGGATTGAAGACGGACGGATTGTTAAAGCGGCGCGTGCGGATGAAATCAAATTCAAGGTCGATGAATCCGGGCATTCGTCCGTTACCTTCGAGGGGAAATCATGAAAACCGACGATCCCATTATTGTCACCGAAAACGTTAAAAAGCTTTACAAAACAGGCGAAGAAGAACTCTGGGCTCTGAAAGGGGTTTCGTTAACGATAGGACGTGGAGAATTTCTTTCGATTATGGGGCCTTCAGGATCCGGTAAATCGACGTTTTTCAATCAAATTGGCGCGCTGGATGTCCCGACAGAAGGGCGTGTTTTATTCGAAGGACAATCGGTGTTCGATATGAGCGAACGCCAGCAAGCCTGGTTCCGCTGCAACCGCATCGGCTATATTTTCCAGACCTTTAATCTGATTCAGGTCATGAGTGCGTTGCAGAACGTGACGCTTCCGATGATTTTCCAGGGAACGGCGAAAGACGAGGCCGAGCGGCGTGGAAAAGCCATCCTTGACCGTGTCGGACTCGGTCATCGCATGGAGAACAAACCATTTGAGCTTTCGGGAGGGCAACAGCAGCGCGTTGCCGTTGCGCGTGCGCTGGCGAATACACCGCATGTAATTCTTGCGGATGAGCCGACAGGAAATCTCGATACGAAAACGGGATCAGAAATCATTGATTTGCTCAAGGAGCTCAATCAGAAGGAAGGCGTGACTGTGATTTGCTCGACGCATGATCCGAAGATGCTGCGCTCCTCTCATCGCGTTTGCTGGATGCTTGACGGGGCTCTCGATAAAATCAGTTCGCAGGCGGAGTTCTCGCTTGAGGAAATGAAGCACGATCAAGCGGGCAAAGCGTAGTAATTACGCATTGGATTGCTCTCTGTAGACGCGAGTTCTCTCATTGGATATTGGCTATTCCTTGTTGGCTGTTTTTGAGAAGGGGCGTAACATGATCGAAACGCAGGATGTGACGATTGAGAACCGACGGATGCGACTGGTGATTTCCAGCAATGGAGTCGTCAGAAGTTTGGTGCACAAACCGACCCGGGAGGAATGCCTGGCGCTGGGCAAAAGGACGCCCGTGAGTACGATCACGGAGCCGCGTCCGTATCAAAATGAAATCAAACTGGCGTACCTGAACAAAAAGACCACGTTTAAATCGAATGCCGTTCGGTTGCAGGGAGATAAACTGATTATCGGCTACGAATTAATTCCATGGGAGGTTACGGTCGGCATCAAGATAACCGACGACTATATCGCCTTTACGATGGAGTCATTCACCCTGACGAAGTCCTACGGTATCGCCCTAACCGAGCCTCCGGTATCGGAGATGATGTTCCTCCAACTGCCGGTTCGTGAACGGGAGCACTGGGGCGACTGGCTTAACGTGATATGGGACGATGCCGTGGCGATCAACGTACTGGCCGCAGATCCGTACGCGAATATCGACTCTGAGGAAGCGGGAGAAGGATGCCGGATTCTACAAGCAGGCTCGTCCAAGGAGGTCCGGCTCACGGATACCACGGCGGTCCTGATCACGTGCGCCCGCGACGAATTGCTCGACACGATTGCTCAGGTGGAAGCGGACTACGGACTGCCGCACGGGGTGGACAGTCGCCGTCATGCCCTTTACAATGCATCGTACTACAAGACGCGCAATGTGCATCCGGGAAATGTTGATGAGCACATCAGGTGCGCCAAAGCGGGCGGCTTCAGACTCATGTGTATCTACTACCCGGCTTTCCTCGAGACCCACAATTTTTACCTACACCTCGGTAATTATGATGTCTTTCGTAAGGAGTATCCCAACGGGAAAGCAGATTTAAAGGCGATGCTGGAGAAGATCAAGGCGGCTGGTATCACGCCCGGATGTCATTTCCTGCACACGCATATTGGTCGGGCGAGCCGATACGTAACGCCCATTCCCGATCATCGGCTGAATCTCGTGCGGATTTTTACGCTCGCCCAGCCGCTGAGCGTGAGCGACACCACAATTTACGTTGAGCAAAACCCTATTCACTCGCCCATGGAGGATAAACGCCGGGTGCTGAAGATCGGAACGGAGTTGATTTCGTACGCCGGTTTTACCACGACACAGCCCTATACGTTCCATGGCTGTGAACGCGCGATTGATGCTACCACAGTTAACGCCCAGCCTGTCGGCTTCCTTTTCGGGGTGCTTGACGTTAGCGAGTACGGCGCGGTGAGTGTGTACATCGATCAGAATTCGAGTCTGCAAGACGAGGTGGCGGCGTCTATCGTGGATCTCTGGGAAACCGGGTTTGAGTTTTTTTATTTTGATGGATCGGAAGGGGTCAATCCGCCGTTCTGGCACCATGTCGCTAACGCCCAGTATCGCGTGTTCAGAAAACTGAAACCGGAGCCTCTGTTTGCAGAGGGGGCGGCCAAAACTCATTTTAGCTGGCATATGCTGACCGGTGCTAATGCGTTTGATGTTTTTTCACCCGAAAAGCTCAGGGAGGAAACGATTCGACATCCACTCAGGCAAGCCCCTCGTATGGGGGACAGTTTTTCTCGGCTGAACTTTGGCTTTCTGGGATATTGGTTGCCCAGTGAGGCGACGATCGGCACGCAGCCTGACCAGCTTGAGTTTGTCACCAGTAAGGCAGCGGCTTGGAATTGCCCCGTCTGCATCGAGGCCGATCCGGACCTGATGGCCCGCCACCCCAGAACAATGGACAATTTTGACGTGCTCAAACGCTGGGAAGACGTGAGAGCCAGGCAGTGGCTGACCGATGATCAGAAACAGATGTTGCGCAATCCTCAACAGGAGTTCATCCTGTTGCTGGATGAGCAGAACAATTTTGAGTTGGCTCCCTGCAAGCGTCTCGAACAGGCAGCCGGCGGAAGTCGCGAGGTGTTGGCTTTTACCTTCAAGAGGGGCGAGGACATCTATGTGGTCTACTGGCACATTTCGGCAGATAAGCTGTTGGAAATTCCGCTACGGCCAGAAGCCTTCGTACTTCTGGAACGTCTAGGGACGGTGATTGAGACGGCTGCCGGTGGGCAGGTGAACACAAGCGTCGTACCGATCGGAAAGCGACGCTACCTCAAGGCGAGAGGGTTGGAGATCGAGGAATTGATTACAGCCTTGCAACAATCCCGAATTTTGGTGTGAACTTCACGACGGGAATCGTGCTCTCGGCCACAAGCCAACCCCTCTGGGCATCCTCAAACGTAATACCCACGTGTGAAGCATTTGATTCGGAAACAGAGGATCGAAGTGACGATAGGTAAAACCGCCTCCCGCTCCTTGGCAAACTAACTGCGCCCTTCCCGCTTCGCGGGGGGCGCAGTTAGTTTGCCAAGTCACGGAAAACAAAAAAGGTGAATTTTCTAACAAAGAGTATTGAAAACACATTACTGGTTGTGATAAACTGCTCGCATACAAGGTCGGGGTTTGAGCTTCAAGCACCTATGTCAACAACCCAGTCCGCGATAAACTTGATTCAGGCTTTTCTTCAACAACTAAGGAGAATTAAAATGAGAGTTTTTTCAGCAGTCCCTTTTTGGGGCGCGGTGTTGCTTACAGCCGCTACCTTTGTGTACGGTCAGGAAACTTCGCAGGAGACATTGAGCTCCACGGTGACTTCCGAGGAGCACACGCTTCCGGGCGGCACGAAGGTGACGGTCGAGAATTCGACCAAAATTCTTTATCAAGAGACTGGGAAAAATGCGCTCGACATACCCGTCCGCAGGGTCGCCATCTTTGCGATCAACAATGCCGGGAGTGAATTTGATGAGGCGTTGCCGCGCATTTTGGAGCAAGTTTCTGCCCAAGCCTCCGGCGCGGACTTCGAGTTTGTTGATTTCCGTGATGTCGTCCTGGCGATGCAGGCGCTTCGTAACGCGGTGAAAACGGCGGACGGCGTGGAGCAGGTAGCGAAGGTCGAGAATCTTCAAGCTGGGATCAACGCGAAATATGGGAACAACACCGACAAGAATCTTGGCGGCAACGGGACGACAACGGACGATGAACTTCTTGCTCAGTCCTCCATTGTCCGCCTTGCTCAGCAGTTGGACGCGGATTATGTGATGCGCGTTTCTCTTGACAGTTTCCGTAAATCCACCCGTGACCGCAATTTTGGTGAGTCCCGCTGGCTTGAAACCACCTATACGCTCGCGGCATCTTACAAGTTAATGGACTTCGGCGGCTATTCCATCGGTGGTGGTACTCTGAAGGTTACGCGCTCTGAGAAAAAGGGAGAGGGTGATCGCTCTGAAATGGGGGAATATGCCGACGGGCTTGATGAGGACGCAGCGGCGAAACTTGCGTCGGAAATGAAGGCGAAGGCAAAAATGTGGCGTCAGTCCTCGCTTGCGAAGAGCAAGATTCCCGTCTATTTCGATGTCCTCGCGATGTCCATGGATTCGCAGCCGATGTATGTTCCGAAGTTTGATACGAATGAGGCTCAGGTTGTTCTCGGCACACAGGTGCCAGCTCGCATTGCTGCGCTTGTTGAGGTGGATGGCGTGACCGTTGGCACAACGGATTGCGAAGTCCCGCTCACTCCCGGCATGCACAAGGTGAGGTTTTTGCGAGATGGAAATGATGCCGTGTCGATGACCATCAACGCCACCGAGGGGTTAAGAATCGTCGCGCCGATGCGTGTCACTGAAGGTGAGATGAAGCGTATTCAGTCTTTGCAGCAATTCGTCAACGACCTCACCGTAGACCGTAAGCTTAGTGAAGCGCAGGTCAAGCTATTTGAAGGCGAGGCAGAGAAATTGCGCAACAGTCACATCCGCATTGATGCCACGAACCTGCCGGATGTTACGATTATGAAATCGCTTTATTAAGGAGACTGGATACAGCATGAAAATTAAAAAATTGATCGCATTCACAGTAGCGGCGGCGACGCTCGCTATGCCTGCCGTTGCACAAGATGAAGACGGTAGCCTACCCGTTGCTCTCGGTCCGGTTGTCGCCACGCAGGCTCTGCGCGAGCAGGCGGTGAAGGACGGCACGGAATCCACGCTTGATATTCTTGTACGCGGTGTCGAAACCGCACTCACGGCAGAACTCTCCAACAACGACAGTCCCTTCTCGCTCATCGGTGGGAATGTTGGTGTAAACCTTTACAAGAAGATTGTTGTGGATCAGAAATCGCCGACGGAATCGGATGTCGAGGACGAGGTTCGTTACGGCCTTTCCGTAGAGATCACCGCATTCGCGGACGCAAAGACCGGCCCACTCCAGAGCGGTGGCCTCACAATTGTCCAGCGCGAAATCACGGTGATGGCGAGTGCTATCATGCATGATGTTGGCAAGATGCGCGCAGCCATCGCTGTTCCTTCCGTGACTGCGACAGGTAAAAGGACGAATCAAATCCGTTCCTCCACCGAGCTCTCCGGCGTGGATATGCAGAGCTCGATTCTCATCGGCGAGGCGCAGAATGACCTCGCGAAGAAACTCGCGGCTGGGTTGCTCGAGGCCTACTTCAAGTTCCCCGCCTACATCCTCAAGGTTGACGGAAGCGAGGTCACGATTGATCAAGGTGCGACGTGGTGCAAGGTGGATGATACCCTCTCTGTGTATGGTCCGCCGGAAGCGGTTGAGACGGCTACGCGAGGCAAGGTGAAGGCCTCGAAGATCAAGATGATTCCAGGCAAGAAGGCAGGGACGCTCACGATTACGGACGTCTTTAGTGATTCTGCCCGCGGCACCTTTGACGGCTCTGGCGCGGCGGAGATTGAAGGTGTGGTTTTTACAAAGAAAGCAGGAAAATAATATGGAAAAACATCTTAAATTCATTTTCGTAACCTTCCTCGTCTGCGCTTCGCTGGTTCAGGCGCAAACTGAGACCAAAGGCAAGCCAGGAATCGTCGTTCTCCCCGCGAAAGCGACGGAAGGACTTGTTGACGACATGGTTAAATTTGGCGACAGGGGTTTCTCCCGGATTCTCGACGCACTCAACGGGCACATTGAAGCGGCAGTCGCTTCTTCGAAAAAGTTTACCGTTCTCGAGCGGCAGGGCCTGTCCGACTTGCTCGATGACCCCGCCAAACTCGGGCAGGGGCTCCAACTCCGCCCGAACGATTACGGGATGCTCATCACCATCAACAGTTTTGTTGATCAGACCGAGCAACTTGAAAATCTTGTCCGTCGTCGGGTACAGATTTCCGGAACGGTGAAGATTGTCGGCGGTAAGACGGCAGAGATTCTTGACATCTCCGATGTGCAGATCTCTACTAATATGCTACGGCAACTCATCCCGAACGTCGAAACGACTCGCATTATAGCTGAAATGGATTCTATTTTACCTGCCGCCGCCCGAATTTTTACGGACGCAAGCGTTGAGCGATTGCTCGGTGTAGCCTTCCCCCCGAAAGTCATTGATGTGGACGGGACAACCCTCACAGTCAACAGCGGAGCGGGCTATTTCAAAATAGGCGACAAGGTGAAACTCTACGGCAAGGAAAAGATCAAGGTGGATCCCGATACAGGCGAAGAAATCAAGATCAAGGGGAAACTTATCGGAGAGGCTCAAGTTACCGATGTCGATGTATCCTCCGCCCAGTTGGAGGTTTCTGAGCAACTGGTGGTTTCTGAAGGGGTGATCGTTCGCAAATAAGACTGACAAGGCTAAGGTGAAAGACCGACAATGAAATCGAAAGTAAACCTTCGAGGACTTGTACTCAGTGTACTCCTCGTTTTTGTCCTGCTCACGCAGACGGGTTGCCTTTCCTCTCGCAAGGACATGGAGCGACTGCGATTAGACAATGCTGTCGGCGATTTTGAATCCGGTGTTATCCATGCTAAAGACTGGGTCGGCCTAAAACCCGATCAGGAACTTGACGACCAGACACGCCTTGATGAGAGTGGTCTCCTCGCCGCGATGGAATATGCGCAGATGCAGATCAATGCTCAGAAATATCAAGAAGCCCAGACCACGCTTGAATGGACGCAGCGCAAATGGAGTGATCTCTGGAATAATCCATCTCGTGACGAAGGTGTGGCGGGTACGGGTGCCCGTAAGACTGGACAAATCACGCTTCCACCCTATTCCGCTCACGCTCACGAGGGGATGATGCTCTACACTTATATGGGGCTGAACGACTGGCTCGTCGGTGACAAAGATGCTGCTCGCGGACATTTCGCCTCTGCGTTGGAACCGCGCCAGCAAGCCAACATGCGCATTGACGAGAAAGTCTCGAAACAGGAGGCTGCTTATCGCGAAAAGGCGGGAAATGAGGAGCAGGCGGCATTGCAGAAGGAGTCGAAAGGATTGGGAGGGAAGGCACCCGCCAACAACGGGATTGGGGGAGTCACTTCGATATTACGCCAGAAGGTGGATGCCTCCGTTGCCGATTCTGTCACCAAACAGCAGAATGCCTACGGCTGGTTAGCTGAGGGCACAGAGCCAAGCGAGTTGGAGAAATATCGCAACTACGAAAATCCGCTCCTGAGTTACCTCTACTTTCTCACACTTGCGGTTCATGGAGGTGGAGAGACCGATTACAACGATGCGCGCAACGAGGCCAATCGCCTCGCCGTGATGATCGCTGACAAGAACAAGACTGTCTGCGCCGACATCATCAAACTCGGCCTCAACGCCGAGCGTAACTGGCCGATCAACCTCGGAAAGGGCGTGTATGTTTTCTTTGAAACCGGGATGAACCCGCGATGGGTGGAGAATAAAACATCGATCCCGATTTTAAGCGTTTATCTGAGTTATGTCGGGATGGCGTTACCTGAACTGGTCCCGAACAACGATTTCATCCCTGCATTATCCGTTGCGAATTCCTCTGGCACTGGCAGCGAGAAACTCACCGCACCGCTTCTCAATATGGATGCACTCGTCGTTCAGGATTTTAAGAATCGTTATAAGGGCATCGTCGCAAGTGAAGCTGCAGACGCGGTCATTCTCGCCATTCAGAATGCCACTATCAATTACATGGCAGCAGTTGCGGCGAGTCAGTCGGATAACGTTACGCAACAATTACTCATCCGCATCGGCGGGGCTGTCATCGCCGGCGCGGCCAGCGCGGGGCGCACTTTTTGTGACACCCGCTCATGGGAAATCCTTCCTAAATATGTGCAGGTCGCGCGAGTCGACCGCCCCGCTGACGGTAGCCTTAAACTCGCCTATCCCAACGGCGGCTGGAGCGGAGACGTGCCGCTCATCGAGGGAGACCTCACTGTCGTCTGGGTCAAATCCACTAGCACAATTCAGCTTACCCCCACCATCCACCAATTCAAACTCAAATGAAAACAACCTATACTTCTTTTTCTCTTTCTTCCCTTGCGACGCTCACGGTGATCGCAATCGTCTCGGGCTGCTCCTCGCCTACTGAAAACACCGTCACGGCTCTCCAGCCGGTTGGTGTTTCCGCAGCGATTGACACTGCCCACGTCATCACTGATCGAAAACTCGGCATATTCGTCTCCGACATCCGCGAGACTGTCGCACCGAATGGTATCCGTAAGTTAAGCATTGATTTCACCAACAGTCGTAACTCCGACCGCGAAGGCTACTATAAAATCGAATGGTATGACGCGGATGGAATGGATTTGCCATCGAGCACCTCCTTCTGGAAACGCTTCAAGTTTGAGGGGCGAGGCACCATCACCGAAGCCGCCACCGCTCCTTCCGCACGTGCTGCTGACTTCAAGATCAAACTCTCTGCAAACCCCTACTAATACTAAAAGGAATCTCAATGAAACTCGATAAACTCACGAACCTTCCCCTTTTCACTCTGATCGCCATCGTCGCCGTCTGGCAGACAGGTTGCGCCACGGCACCGCCCCCGCGGATCAATTACCCAACCCTCGAAAACTATCAGGAAGCGACGGCGCGTGCCGTTAACGAATTGCTCATTCACCCGAGCATAGCCAACTTCACGTCAACGGATGGCCACAAGCCGCGCATTCAAATCGGACAAATCAATAACCGCACGTTGCCGTTCATCCGAATTCCCATCGAGCAGGTTGCCCCTCGTGTCAACGAGGCCCTCCTCGATAGTGGGCAGATCACGGTCTTCCAGCCCAATGCCGAGGGAGCGAGCAAAATGGCGCGTGATGCCTTCCTTGCCGATGATGGGGGGAGTTCCACGAAGACGGGCACTAAGACTGAGCCAGATTATTTTCTACAGGGTGATTTTATGAATATCCGCAACAATGAAGGCCGCGACCTCATCACCTTCCAACTGCGCCTTACAGACCGCGAGCAATCTATGGTTTGGCAACGCAGTATCGATGTCCTCGTTGGCAATCAGGCGAGGAAATAAAAAGGGCGATGCTTCTTTCACACCTGGTTAATTCTCTTCGCAGTCTTTTCTGAAAGGACGGAGGTGACTTTTTCCAGACAAAAAAATCAACCGGAAAAAAAATTATGAAAAAGATACTCCTTGCCTCAGTTTTTTGCGCCGCACTTCTCGCCGATGCCTCCGCAGCAAATGCGGTCGTCATCAAGGACCCACATCAAGACCCTGCAGTACAAGAATTTAAATCTCGTCCTGTTCAGGATGGTGCTGGCGATACACCCTTCCAGCTCTCACTCCTCACACCCGTTCAGGTGCCGCCAGCGGATTGGGATGTCAATGGCCTTGCCATAAACCTCTTGTACGGCACGAGCCACAATTTCAAAGGGCTCTCAATCGGTGGTCTTGCAACGCGGACGACTGGGCGCGCGGACGGCCTCATGATCGCTACCCTCGCGAATGTTGTCGAGAGCGATAGCACCTCGCTCCAAATTTCGTTCGGAGTGAACTACACGGAGTTTGCCTTCACAGGGCTTCAAATCGGCGCGGTCAATATCGCTGCTTTCGATGACAACGCGGGCGCGGAAGCTTTTCAGATCGCTGCCCTTTACAATTATGCAAATTCTATCAATGGTGTTCAGATCTCTGTTCTCATCAACCATGCAAAATTTATCAAGGGTCTCCAAATTGGCACGATCAATATTGCAGAAGATATGGTGGGCGTACAAATCGGGTTTATCAACATAATTGACAGTAAGGACTTCCCCTTTGTTCCTATTATCAACGCCAGATTTTAAACGGGACTGCTAACTTCGATTCGACATTTTCAACAAGGAAAAACCTTAATGAAAAAGCGCATTTTCAAGATCCTCGCCCTGGCGCTTGGCATTGCTACGGTCGCGTTCGCTGACGAGCTCGACATGCTCATCTATAAGCAGCGCGGCATCACCCCACCAAAGGAAGCCCCAGCTCCTGCCCCTGTTGTAACGAAGGACCAAATGGCCGTCCCGGAGAAGAAACTTACCGTACCGAAAAGTGAGAGCATCTTTCCTGTCGGAAGCCAGTCTTCCCGCAGTGCGAACAACCTATTGCAAATCGTCGTTCCGGAAGGTGGGACTAATACATTTCCTGCTGGAAGCCGAGCCTTTCACTTGCAAGACGGGACGCTGAAAGTCGTCGTTCCCGAAACTCAGGAACCCACCTCCGCCGTTGTGCCCGAGGATTTAAAACCTGCTCCTGTCACCGCTTCGCCTCTACCAGTCGCAGTCTCTCCCAACTCGGACTAAAACGCCGCACGATCAAATTAGCTCGGAAAGTAGAGTCACGTTCAGCCTTTAAAGAGTGTTGATTTTTAATCGATACACGTGACTACAAAAATTCTGCATAATCGCTGGTAAGCAGGCGATAGGGAGGTGTGTCCTCCTCAATGTCTGGAAATCGGGCGTTGGATGGACGGAAGCGGTTGTCTGTCTGGTCATCGCTGACCACACTGACTTCGCCAACGAGAACGCTGCCTTTACCCACTTCGCCCCAGAAGCTGTGGTACAGACCAGTTGGAAGGCAAATGCTTTCTCCGGGCGTGAGGACGACATCTCCACCCGCTGAGACCGTTCGCGGCAATCCATCAACCATAACGGATGGCGGCAGGTCGCTGAACGATTCTTCCGCCGTGGAGTTATAGAGACGGATTACGAGGTTGCCGCCGCCACGATTGATGATATCCTCAGTCTTCTTCCAGTGGAAGTGATACGGCGTTACCTGCTCTTCGCGTACGATCATGATTTTCTCGGCGTAGGGTTTGCCTTTATGATCCAGATCGCCATTACGGATGGTAAAGAGAACCAGCCCCACGGCATTAAAGTCATTGCTACCGAAATCGGTGATATCCCAGCCGAGTTGGTGACTGATGATTTCGTTGCCCGTGAGATCTGCTGCTTTCCAGTCTTCCGGCGACCAGTATCCCCATGGCGGCAAAAGAAAACGGTACTCCGCAAACATCGCTTCCGCTTCCTGGATGATCGTATTGATTTCGCTTCTTTTCATAGAACATTTCCTTGTGGTTTGTGTCTGGTATTCAAAAATTATTTAATTGAATTGTTAACCCGTCCAGAAACTCGAGAATATCCTGAAACGCCTCGCGTTGCTCGGGACGCACAAGATCGTAGAGAAAGCCGTGTTCAGCGGCGTAAATCTTCTGCCGAACCTCACAGCCGTTGCGCTTTAACGTCTCCAGAAATGCCTCTGCGAGGGAGACAGGAAAGTAGTCTTCGCGATCCGACGCGAGGTGGAAAATTGATGGGGAACCGGCGCGTGCGTAGGTGATCGGCGCTACGCGCCTGTAGGCTTCTGGATCCTGTTCATACGGAATCCCCACCGCCTTCTCTATAGAAGATTCGGCACCCGTGTTCTGCCCTTTTTCAAACGTGACCGGCATCGACTGTGTGATCACCCCAATCGGCTTGATCCATCCGGTAGGATCGATCCGATAATTCCGAAACGTCAACGGTTCTCCACACTCACCGGGAGCGGCCAGCGCCAACAAAAGCGCGAGATGGGCTCCGGCCGAGTCGCCGAACACGACAATGTTTGGCGATTGGCCGCGTTCGACTAAAATTCTTTGGAATAGGTCATAACCATGGCGCACGTCACGCAGTTGTTCTAGTATCGTTCCTCTATCGGATAGGACATAGTCCGCCGAAGCGCAGGTGTAGCCCTCCTCGTTCCATGCACGCATGAGGTTGTGATGCACCCTGCGACTTCCAGAATGCCATCCGCCGCCATGGATCAGAAACAAGGCTACGTTTCGTGTTGGGCATTTGGCGAAGAAAAGATCCATGGCGCGACAGGGATTTTCATTTTTTGTTTCGATCCACGTCAAGGTGTCGGGTTGAAAAATATCATCGAAGCGGATGGTTGTATGCGCGGCCGCTAAAAGCGGCCGCACCACCTCCTGGATCTTTCTTTCTTTTTCGTTCATTGGATAGATTACCCATGAAGCTCTTAAACCCCTCAACGCTATGCCTAACGCCTTGAAGTACGAGCCGTTTTGTAAGTTGAAGAGATTCTCTGCGTAAGGATGCCGCTCCAACCTATCGTTGCTTGTTTCTGCTGTAGTATAATACCATTTCCTTCCGGCTTCCAGTGCGAAACTTTAGGGACTGCGCTGAATGGCGCTAACTTAAGCCCTGTTTCCAGCTCTTACTCTTACTCCTAATCTTAATCCGTTCTGTTGAAGAGATTACGATTATGATTATGAAGGAGAGATTTCCTTAGGTTAGTGCTATTGATTCCGCTGTCCCCAGATTTACCATGATTTTTCCATCATTCCCCTCTGTGTCTCAAACCCTCTGTGTCTCAAACCCTCTGTGTTTAATACCCATTCGGCGCAGCCGCTTCCCACAATCCATTTTCGCGTGAGTGCGTGGAGATGGGTGGAGGAGTTTTGTCCACAGAATGCACTGAAAGACACGGAAAGTGCTGGGTATTCATGAAAAGCTTCGTGTTCTTCGCGGTAAAAATTGCTACACAGTGTCTACCGCGAAACCGCCTGAACGGCATCGACTTCGATTTCGAAGAGGAGGTCATGGCGGCAGACGTCGGCGTGCGAGACGGCGAGCGGAAAGCGCGGATGTTTTAGACGCCTGTTCCCTGATTTTTCAAGGAAAGGAGTCGACAAAGCTCGCGACAAAGAAGAAATCACCCGCAAAATCCCTCATCCCATCTCTGTGCCTCAAACGCTCTGTGTTTATTCCTTCCAGTTCAGCCCAAACATGCGGGATTGTTTGACGGCAACTCCCCAGATTAAGCAGTCAAGCTACCCCGACACCACGCGACCCCCTGTCACTAAGCCGCACCCACTACAAGGACTTCAAAGCTTCCTGCGCTTTGACGGCGGCGGCTCTGACGGTCTCGGCCGTGGCTTTTTCTCCTAATGTCGAATCAGACACGTAGCTCCTGTTAACTTCGTTCGCAACCGTGTCCAATATCTTTTCTGATTTTGCCGAGCCAAATTCCCCAAGCGCACCGCACATGACTGCAGCAGCCGATGCGCTGCTTTCCTTCTCAAGGGCTGTGATGAACGCGTCTTCCGACCGCTCCTTGTAGGAAGACAGAACTCTGACGGCCCGGGCGCGGACATTGGCGTGTTGACTGCCCAGCAAAAGCCCCTTCATGAATTCAAACCGATCATTGTCGTCTTCGATGAACGAGTAGACGGTCGCGGCCAGTTCAGCGGCCGTATCAGGGTCGATGGCTTGGGGTTGACAGGCCTTCAAGTCGTCCCGAAGATATATCATGTCCTGTTTAACCATGGTTTGAAGCAGGGCGACATTGATTGCCGAATGCCTGTTCAATTTCAGCAGTTCCAGCAACTCGGCACCGTCCTTTGCGTTCAGTTTACGCCCGGCGAGCGCTTCTGCGGCGGCAACGCCATCGCGCTTCGAAACAGCGGGGTCTTTAATCACTTTTTTCAAGGCCTCGGTTCCGTAAGTGGACGGTTCGTATGATGGCTTTCCAGTCACCATTCCAACATTCATATTTTTGCACGATACCAGAAAGAGCGAAATAACAGTGAAAACAGACAACAACAACTTAATTCTCATGATGGAACCCTCTTATTTTTAGGAATTTATGATAAACGTTAAAAAGATGGACGTGACGACGAAGATGGTGCATTACGCGCTCCACCGGACACTTCGGATGGGGCGGCATTGTAGGTTGCGACACCACGTACCGCAGGACGACATATCTGCCCGATTATCATCGTCGGAGTACCTAGCGTCGGGGTGGAAATCTTGCATTTTGAAAACCGCGCTGTTGTCTCGTAAACCTGCACGCTTCCCACCGTCTTTTCCTCGCTGCCGAGGATTTCACCCGTATCAGGGTCGACAATCTTCGCGCCCTGGGCATAGACAGCCAGTAAATCGCCGACTGAAACTAGCGCCTCACCGACATTGATGGTAACCACATTTTCGCCGGCATTCACCGCGATAATTTTAATCGGCCAGAGGGTTGAAACGACTTTGGAGATTATATTCTGTGAGAGCGTGTCGAGCAGTCCGCCCATGGCGCCTTGATTCTCGGAAGCGGTTCCGAACCCCAGAAGACCGATTTGGGAAGACTGGGTTTGAACAGACCCGGTGATCTGATCGCTGCACACAATGGTTCCAAGCTCGTTGTCCACCACACGCAATTCAAGTGTGAGGGTCATGGTCACGTTTTCGTTGCCGCCGACAATCGAGTAGCCTTTCTGCTTGGTATCCGTCTCGAACCGCGTAATAGTGCCGAAAGCGCTGTACTTGGCGCTCTGCATCTTGCCGCGCTGAACCAATGAGGCCGTGCTGTAGTCGCCGTCCACCTCATTGTCCATCTGCTCTTTGATTTCACCTTTCCGGGTCTGCTCGACCACGGTGAATTTACCGGACTTATGAGCCTTGGTGACCACCATTTCACGAAGCACCTGCGACTCCTTGTCTATAGCAGTCTCGACTTGGTCGCTAGGCAGTTGAGCGCCCTGTGGATCTGCGGCGTTATGGCGATTACGCTCCGAATCGGCAGTCTGCCCGACCAAAGCACCGACAGCCGCCCCTCCGAGCCACTCGCTGGGCTTTCCTCCAGTAATCAACCCGCCTACCACGGCTCCCAGCACACCACCAGATCCCTGTCCTGCCCCAGCCGAGGAAATGCGCTTGCCGCCGCGGTCTGCGGTCTGGGAAAGATCGAATTCGTTGCTATACTTGAACTTCCCGATGAAAAGCGTAGGCTTGACTCCGACAACCATACCAGTTCCAGGAATATTTCCGCCTGCACCCGCGCCGGCGTCTGCATTTGTGGCGGCGACAGCCCCTGACGCTGGACGGCATATCATGCCTGCTGCAATGGGCTGGCTGGAGTCCAGGATTTCCGCCTTGGAGAACTTGCCCGTTGCCTGAGTCACCCGGACAGTGCCGGCGGGGATTTCTTCAAACGCGAGCACTTCTCCCGTGGCGGGATCCATGACCACGTTGCCTTTCGCGAAAACCTGATAAACCTGACCCACGGAGACGAACTGTTCTCCATAGTTCATCATCACCTCCGTTGGACTCGCACTGGCCACCATGATCGGATAGATGTTGAAGATCACCTTGGAAGTCAGGGCTTCAGACAGAGTCCGCATGACTTGCTTCACGCTTCCAAAATCGGTCACCTCCAGATCCGAGGCCGCTTTGATTTCACCGGAAGCTACATCGAGAATGCTCAGATCGACCGATATCCTGAATTCCTTGATCTGGCCCCGGACCCGATCTGTGAAGACCGCCTCGGAAATGCTGCCGTAGATGACGAAGTCCGCGGCGACGGCCGTCCCCATTTGCTTTGCGGTTTCAGGACTGACGATTCCGGCTTCACCCAGATTCTGCTCCTTCAGCATCTGGTCCAATTTCGCACGCTCGACAAGGGAAAAACGACGACTCTGGGTGAAACTTGTCCGCAACATCTCATTGAATGCGGCGAAATCAGTGACATAAGCGGCATCGCCCATGTACTTGAAATCGCCCACCGCGATCGTCTTCAACTTCGGCTGCTGAGCAACCGCGTTCCCTGGAAGCAACAGGAACAGGGAGGCAAACAGAATGCATCGCTTTAAGTCTTGTTTCATTTTCACCCCAGGTGTAATTACCACGGTATTTCCTGAACCGGCGCACGCTTTGCAGGCCCGACTTGCTGTGATTTCACGCAAATCGATCCGACCTCGACATTCCCTTCGCTGATCTGGGCAGTGGAATATTTCGAAAATACTCCGGTGATTCTGATTTTGCCGCCGGAAAATCCATCGGCGTCCATCACATCGTATATCTGGTTGTTCTGCACCATCTGCTCTCCGGCGTCGAGCTTGACTTTCCCGTCCTCGGTAACCAGCGTTATCTTTATGGGATAGACGCTCTGCACCAGTTTATTGACCACTTCGTTTGCGACGTCGCGCATGACGTCTCCAACGAGTCCGCTGGAAGCGTTGACGGTTGAAATGGCGCCGGAGACCTGCACGGACTTTGCGGCTGTTTTAGTCCGTTCGATCGTCTCGGCGGTTTTTATCTCGCCCGTCGCGGCGTCGATAATGCGCATGTCGACGGCCAATCGCATGACCCGGGTGGCCGTTGTCAGTCCTTCGACGGAAACGGCTTTGTCGTCCAGAGACGCCTGCGTAATGGAGCCGAAGAGAATCAAATCGGCCTTGAGCAGAGAACCGAATTTCTGGCAATCGGCCGGATCGACCACGCCGGCTTCTCCAAGCCCCATTTCCTGCAGCGCCTCGTTGACCCGAGAGCGTTCAACCATCTCGAACCTGCGTGTCTTGATCAACGCCGTGCTGATCATGTCCACGAAGGCTTCCGTTCCGTCGTCGAATATGAAGGGCCCCTTGTAGTCGAACCTTCCAATCGCGATTTTCGGTTTGTGGGCCACCGGCTCCTGCACAGCCACCTCCTGTGCCGAGACGTTGAATGTCGTTATTGCAGAAACCACACATAATGCAAGGAAACCGGATCTATGTTTGTTTGTTGACATACGCTTTTAACTCCTTTTTAAATACTTTGCTTATAACAATTGTTATATTACACTATCTGATAAAAAAATACAAGCCTGTTTTGAAAACATTTTTTTAAGCGCTTTTTTTAAGATAAGTGGGCAATCGGTTAGAAGCTGTGAAAAAATCCAACGTCGGACAACCAGAAAATAACACCCCGTCAAATTTCTTAGGAAAACCGCCTGCTCGATAAACGAAACCGCTGGTTTTCGATTTGGTTTTCGGTTTTTTCACAGCTTCGAACCGATTACCGTTAATTTCTGTTCCGTTAGTGACAGAGTGCCTTGCGTTTGATAGTATGTCTGGCGTTTACAAGCAGTTACGCAATTACGAGTCGAGGATTAACCAATGATACCGAAAGTCTGGAAAAGTAATATGGGATGGCGTCATCAGGATCGCTTGCGCCGCGAAGCTCAGGAACTGGCTGCTCGTCAGCTTCCGCCCCTATCCAAGCGTGTTTGGGATCACCGCCGTCAAGAACTCAAGGATCAGTTGACGGAACAGTTGCACCTGCAAAACGATCCGACACCTGCCGATTTTCGTGTGCATCAGACAATCGCTCGAAAGGGGTATCGTATTGATTTGGTTTCGTATGCTTCGGGGTCACCTGACATCCGCGTGACGGCAGCCTTGTATGTGCCCGATGGTGACGGTCCCTTTCCTGCTGTCATGAATTTGCATGGCCACTGGTCGCAGGGACATCTTGCCGCTCGCGTTCAAGAGCGGGGGCACATCTTGGCGCAAAACGGCTTTGTCGTTCTTTCGCCCGATGCCCCCGGGTCTGGCGAGCGTAGTGTCGGTGAAGGAGATTTCCAGTATCACGGCGGCGTTTCCGGTGCCTCGCTCTACCTGATCGGCGATTCGCTTTTGGGCTGGCAGGTTCGTGATAACCGTCGCGGCATTGATGTGTTGAGCGATCTGCCCTTTGTTAATGCTCATCGAATCGGCGTCACGGGTGCTTCCGGAGGTGGCAACCAGACCATGTGGCTTGCGGCTTGCGATGATCGCATTAAAGCGTGTGTGCCAGTGGTATCGGTGGGGTCATTCGAGGTCTACGTGACGCGGAGCAACTGTATTTGCGAGACCCTCCCTGGAGGCTTGGTAGACATGGAGGAATGTGAGCTACTGGGATTGGTGATGCCGCGGCCTCTTTTGATTCTCAGTGCTTACCTGGATGCTCCATCCTTTGGGCCTGAGCCCGTGACGCGTACTGCGGAAGGCTTACGCGAGTTGTATGCATTGTGGAGCGCCGACGAACGATTTGATGTTCGCATTTTTAACACGCTCCACGGTTATTGGCCCGAAATGCAGTCGGCCATGTTGGGTTGGATGAAATATTGGTTAAAAGATGAGGGGCCCGGATTTGCGCTGAAGTTACCGCCCGTGACACCCGTGGAAGAAGACGGAATGCGTGTTTTCACTCCGGGCACGTGGCCGGCCAAGACGCAGTCGTACGCTGCCAATAAGGAGACGTTACGGGCGGCGATACCCAACGCGAATCATCGTGATCAAGATGCCGCTAGGTTGCGCAACGAACTGGCGCAATGTGTTGGGTATATCAAGGTTGACCAAGCGGGCGAGGTAGAAGAAAGTGATGCGTCCGGGGATGGTGAACTGCAGCGTGCTGTGATGCAATCGCCGCGAGGAATTCCTTTGCCCATGGTGTTGCGCGACGAAATCAAGCAAGATTCCCCAGTGACCTTGATCTTTGGTTCTTCCGGCAAGGCGGGTGCGTTTGCCAGTGAGCGACTTGAAGCTTCCACTACGGCTGTGGCAGTTGACTTGCCGGGGCTTGGAGAGCTGGAGTGGGAGGCACCGAAAATCGCCACAGGGGTTAATACGCTTCATACTACCGCTCGTGCCTGTCTGTGGCTGGGGTATACTTTGGCGGGCGAGTGGGCTGAATGCGTTAGCACTCTGACGCGCTGGGCCGCCGACCGCTTCCCCGGGCGTACGATTAGACTTGTGGCCGATGATGAGGCGGCACTGGCTGTATTGCTGGCGGCGGCCTTGGATCCGGTGACTCGCGGCTGTGAGCTGAAACTCGAAGGGTTGCCAGACAGTGCTGTTGATTATTATCGCGCAACCGAAGGATCCATGGTTCCCATGATTCCTGGTCTGTTGGCTTGGGGCGACCTTGATCTGATCCGACAATTGGCGCAAGGAGAAGGGCGTAGTGCGTAGTTTTGAAAAAACGTTGTCGGGAACTTTTTCGCGAACAGTGATGAAAAAATCTTTAAAGGTAGGGGTTCTCGGTGCTGGTGCTATGGGCCGAACCGTTATTCAGCATCTGCAGGGAATCCCTGAAGTTTCTGGTATTATCGCTTACGATGTCGTTTCTGAAAGTCTGAGTAAAACAGAAGAGGAATGCGGTGTGCGGGTGACGACGGATCTTGATGTGATCCTCAAGGATCCTGCTATTCGACTCGTTTTCATCACGTCATCCAACCAGTCCCACCGGGATTTGGCACTACAGGCGATTCAAGCCGGTAAGGCGGTGATGTGCGAGAAGCCAATGGCCAATACGCTCGAGGATGCGCACGTGATGGTTGAGGCCGCCGAGCAAAGTGGGACTTTTTTTCAAGTTGGTTTTGAGTTGCGTTACTCCAAGTTGTACTCGAGGATTAAGGAATGGATCGATGCGGGTCTATTGGGGCAAGTGGTCAGTGTACACTGTCTTTATGGTTCAAGCGCGTACGCAAAGGATGCTTGGCGTAATACAAAAGAGGAAGGCGGCAGCACCTTCGGAGAACGCCTCAGCCATTATGTCGACCTGACCCGTTGGTGGATTGATTCGCCCGTTACTGAGGTCTATTCCGCCTGTGCTCCCAATGTGGTGCCTTACACCAAGGTGCATGATAACTACCACACAACCTACCGCTTTGCGAGTGGTGCCGTCGGTCATATCTCTTATTTCATGAATTTTCCTGCCACCTACCTTGGCGATCCACAAGCCCCGAACATCACGGATCTTCAACTGGGCGATGGGCACGAACTTCGTCAACTGATCGTTGGCACAAAAGGAGCCGCTGAGACCGATGTTTTTCGCCGACAGATTAAGCGATGGGCATTTTCCGATGCGCCCGATAAAATGCTGAGCGAATGGGTTGACACGCTGACTTGGAAGGCAGAAGAGGATCATGTGTATTATCACAATACATCTGACCAAACGCGTGACATCGTTCGTCGCGTTCTGGCTGGTGAGCCGCCGATGACCTCCGGACGCGATGCTTACCAAACCATGCAGCTTTGTTTTGCTGCTGAGCAGTCGGCTGATACGGGGCTTCTTGTTGATGTTCGTGCCCAGTCTTGAATTTCGTTACACAATCACGAGTTGAGGATTAGCGAATGATACGAGATATTTGGAAAAGTAATATGGGATGGCGTCATCAGGATCGTCTCCGCCATGAAGCCCAGGAACTGTCCGTCCGTCACCACCCGCCTGTATCGAAGCGCGTCTGGGAAAAACGCCGCGGTGAAATTAAAGATCGAGTAGCGTCAAAATTACATTTACAAAAAGACCCAACTTCTGCTGATTTTCGGGTGCATCACTCCATCGCCCGCGAGGGGTATCGTATTGATATGGTTTCTTATGCTTCGGGGTCGCCTGACATCCGCATAACCGCAGCCTTGTATGTGCCCGATGGTGACGGACCCTTTCCCGCTGTGCTGAATTTGCATGGTCATGTGGGTCACGGAAAAATTGCGACCAGCGTCCAGCAGCGAGGACATATTTTAGCGCAAAATGGCTTTGTCGTTCTTTCCTCGGATGCCCCTGGGTCTGGCGAACGCAGTTTTGGGGAGCGCACTTCCCACTATCACGGCGGCCTCGCCGGTGCCGCGCTTTATTTGATTGGTGATTCGCTGTTGGGTTGGCAGGTTCGTGATAACCGCCGAAGCATTGACGTGTTGTGTGACCTGCCTTTCGTCAATGCGGATCGTATTGGTGTCACGGGCGAGTCCGGTGGTGGCAATCAGACTATGTGGGTTTCGGCATGTGACGAGCGTGTCAAGGTGTGTGTGCCCGTTGTTTCGGTAGGATCGTTCGAGTCCTACGTGACTGCGCGTAACTGTATTTGCGAGACTCTTCCGGGTGGATTGATCGACATGGAAGAATGGGAGCTGCTGGGTCTGATCGCACCACGTCCCTTATTGTTACTCAATGCTTATCAGGATACTTCTCCAGCATTTAACGTTGAACCCGCCACTCGCACAGCGGAGTCTTTGCGCGAGATTTATAGGCTGTGGAAAGCCGATGGACAATTTGACCTCCGTGTTTTGAACACAACCCACGGCTATTGGCCGGAAATGTTGTCGGCGATGTTGGGTTGGATGAAATATTGGTTGCAAGGAGAGGGGCCAGGATTTTCGCTACCCTTGCCGCTGGTGGACGCGGAGGAAATTGATAATTTACGCGTTTTCTCCCTCGGCTCTTGGACAGCCAAGACGCAGTTGTTCTCCGCCAATAAGGAGACGCTTCTGGCGGCGATGCCGCGGACGAACAGCGGCAATAAGGACACCGATACGCTGCGCAACGAATTGGCGCAATGCGCCGGGTACATCAAGGTAGATCGAGCGGGAGAAGTTGAGGAAGGTGATGCCCCTGCGTTTGGTAAACAGCAACGTGCCGTGATGATGTCGCCGCGAGGCACACTTTTGCCCGTGGTGATGCGAGATCAAGCGAGCCGAGATTCATCGGTAACCTTGATCTTTGGCTCCGCTGGCAAAGCGAGTGCGTTTGCCAGTGAGCGATTCGAAGTCGCCGCTACGGCTGTGACAATCGATTTGCCTGGACTTGGAGAGCTCGCGTGGGAAAAGGAACCTGCCGTGCTGGGAGGGGCTACGCTCCACGATACCGGCCGGGCTTGTCTGTGGCTTGGCTATACCTTAGCTGGCGAGTGGGCCGAATGTGTTGCTTCCTTGGCGCGTTGGGCCGTTTGCCGTTTCCCGGGGCTCACCCTCAAGATTGCGGCCGATGGTGATACGGCGCTGGCCGTGTTGCTGGCAGCAGCTTTAGACCCAGTGACCCGCGGCTGTGCGTTGGAATTGGAAGGTTTGCCGACGAGTGCCGTCGACTATTATCGAGCCACCGAAGGATCCATGGCGATGATGATCCCAGGCTTGCTGGCCTGGGGCGATCTCGACCTGATGCGACAATTGGGGAAGGACTAGGGCGTAGTTTCCCCAATTGTCGCTACATGTGTTCAGTACTGTTAAGCCTTTGAGACACCAATGCCGCTGTGAAAAGACGATGGCTCAGGGCAGCTTCGTGTGGGGTGACGCAGCCGGCAAACCGGCTGATGGGGTGTCCATGCTCCAGTTCGTAGAGAAATGCAGCCCACATTTGCAGAATCGAGTCAGAAAAACCGGCCTCAAAAATTCCGCCCGTGATAGATTTGTAGGCCATTTGGTGTCCCATATCGATCACCTGCCAGGCCTGTTCTCCACCGCTGTATTCCATGATTTCAAGCGTGTTGATCTGCTTGCTGCTCCAGCGTGCTGAACCCTTTGTGCCGAGAATTTCTAAATACCATGTATTGGTGTGCCCTGGGGAGATTCGCTGCGTCTTGATCGTGAGCGGGAACGGATTTCCATCGGCATCTGTCGATGTACAAAGCAGCGTGGCGTTGTCCCATGTTTCGCAGGGAACCATACCACCCTTTCCGTCTGGGCGCTCCGGCACGATGTTGGAGAGCACCGCTCGCACGTCTCGTGGAATCCATCCGGCACGAAACGGGACGTGGCATGCATGCATACCCAAGTCGCCCATGCAGCCATATTCGCCGTTGAAGGCGAGCTTGCGTTTCCAATTGATCGGCTTGCCTGTGTCCATATCGCTACAATGCAGAAAGCCGCTGTTGACCTCGATAATCCGGCCAAATGCATTGGCTTCAATCATCTTTCCGATCCGCTGCATAGCAGGAAAGAAAGGCGATTCCGAACTGCCCCGGACAAAGACATCCGGATGCTCGGCAATGCAAGCCATAATCGCATCATTCGCCGCCTGGTCGATCCCGAATGGCTTCTCGCCGAGCAGGTGTTTCCCGGCTTTAATGGCGGCGCAATAGAACTCCTGATGCAGGTTGTGTGGTACCGCGATGTAAACGGCTTCGACCTCGTCGTTGGCCAGAAGCGCTTTGTAGTCGGAGGTGACCTGTTTGATCGACGGAAAATTGTCCGTGTACCACGATAAGACTCCTTCGCTTGCATCGCAGATCGCCGTGATCTCGGGCTTCACATCCATATCGGAAAGATGACACCAGCGCGCTACCGCGCTGGCGAACTCCCTCCCCATCAACCCGCAGCCAATGATCCCAAATTTCACTATTCTCATGATGCGTAGCCCAGTTCCTTCTCTGTCTCGCCAATGGCCTCTTCGATGATCTCGAGACCCTTGAGCAAAACCTCATCCTCCATCACCACGGGCGGGCTCATGCGCAAGATGTGCCCAGCCGGAATCCAGGCCAATCCTTTGGCAAACGCCTTCTGGTAAACCAGCTTACCCGCTAGATCAAGAGGCTCCTTCGTGGCCTTGTCTTTGACCAGTTCGATACCCATCAGGCATCCCTTGGCACGAACGTCGCCTACGATGGGATGTGCGGCTTTCATCTTATTCATATACTTCATGGCAAGCTCACCAAGATGGGTTGACCGTGCGTTGAGCTGTTCTTCCTCGATCGCCTCGATGCTGGCCAGAGCGGCAGCACAGGCCATCGGATTGCCACCATAGCTACTGGAGGCGGAAATGGCTTCGAATGACTCCTTGAAAGGTTCGCGTACGGCCACACAGGTCACCGGGAAGCCGTTGCCGAAGCCTTTACCCAAAGTCACGATGTCTGGGACTACGTTCCAGTGCTCCATGCACAGGTATTTGCCCGTACGCGCCATGCTGGTCAGCACCTCATCGATCATCAGCAAAATCTTGTGCCGATCACAGAAGGCGCGCATCTTCGGGAAGAAATCGTCAGGCGGCATCACCGATCCACCCCAGCCCTGAATTGGCTCGAGGACGAAACCGGCTACTTGGCCGGCCGTCCCCTTGTCGAAGTACTCTTCGTAGAAATCGATATACTTGTCTGTATCGACTGTCCCGTCGGCTTTCGTCCACATCGGGCGATAGAGGTCCGGTCGCGGAACCATGTGACACCCCGGTGCACGCGTGGGGCCATAGACGGTTGAACGGATATGCCCTAGCGAAACGCCTCCGTAGGTCTTACCGTGATAATCGTTGAAGCAAGAAATCATCTCATGCTTCCCAGTCGCTGCGCGAAGCACGCGTTGCCCTGCCTCTACTGCCGTTGTGCCTGAGTCATAGAACTGGAACCCGTTCAGATCGCCCGGCAGGATCTCTGCCAGTTTCTCAACCAACTTTGTTTTGATCGGTGTTGTAAAGTCATGCGCGTTCTGGAGTGTGGCCGCCGCCTTCTGGATCGCCTCTGTGATCTTGGGGTGACAATGCCCCAGCGTGGTCACATAAATGCCCGACGAGAAGTCGATGTACGTATTCCCGTCAACGTCGCGCAACACGCAGCCATGTCCTGATTCAAACGCCACGGGGAACAGCTTCACCTGTCCGCTCAATCCCTTGAAGTATTTTGTACACCTTGCGTGCATCTCCGTGGATATGGGTCCCGGTGGTTTAACCTTGATGTTCGGAACCGCATCCAGATCCACATGTGCCCAGTAATTTGAATCACTCATTGATCATCTCCATTGTATTTTCGGAATGTTTTTCTTCGATTATTCGAACGTCGGATTTTATCATGTGCGTTTTTCACATTCAATAAAAAATTACCCCACGACATAAAAATTACCAAACCCTATCTTTCCCAGTCATAATAAGCGAATCTGTTGCTCGTATTCTCGAACGTCGACGATACGGCCTTCCTTCCGCGATGCCTCCGCTGCGTAGACGAGCAAATGGCCTTCGAGGGACTGGCGGATGGGCGTCTTGAGGATAGCCTGATCCTGGGTGACGATTGCGTCAATAAAGTTGTCCATGATGACGCGGTCGCCACCACCGTGCGTACCACGTGTGTCGACTTTGATGGTCTCGGTACGCAACTTCGGCGCGAAACGGTGGACCGTGATGATTCCAGAACCGCAGTCGCCATAGAGGATTTCGCCCTTGGTCATGCTGATTTTGATGATGCGCCGCTCGATGCCATTATGGCCGCACATCGTGAACGATACGTGAATGCCATCTTGGAATTCAATCTGCACGACCTGCGTGTCGACCACATTGTTATCGGTTTGGAAGACACATCGTCCAAACCGATTTGTCGTGAGCAGTTCTCGCAGGTGATTTTTGTCACGGACGACGCCCATCTGGCGAATGTAGGCCTGATCGGTATCGGGTTCGAAGTAGAGTTTGGTTACGTCGTAGGGGCAGGTGGCGGTATGGGGACAGCCGTCTAAGCAGAAGGCGGGGGCTCCTTCGGGACAGTTGGCGCGCGTGAAATGTTTGAGCGTGCCGAACGAGCAGATGCGCACAGCTGGTTTCCCGATCAGGTAGGCGAGAAAGTCTAGATCGTGGCATGACTTGGCGAGCAGCATAGGGGTCAGGCGATCATTGTTGAAGAGACCTCGGACAAAGGAGTGTGCCATGTGACTGTAGGAGAGATTCTCGCTATGCTGGATCGTGACGATCTCTCCCAAGGTTCCTGAATCAATCAGTTCTTTAATCGTGCTGAAGGTTGAGACTAGGCGCATTTGGTGGCAGACAATGCAGATGCCAGAGTATGCCGCCGCCTTGTCGTAAAAGCGAATGAAATCTTCGGCTTTCGTCGCGAGCGGCTTCTCGACCAGAATAGCGAGGTTTTTCTCCATGGCAAGCTGGGTGGGTTCGGCGCGAACATCTTCAAGCGTGGCGATCACGACTCCGTCAAGATTTTCGAGATTGGAGGCGAAGAGTTTTTTGTAGTCGGCATAGACATTCTGTGGCGGGATGTTATGCTGTGCCGCGAACTGTTCGCGTTTAGCATCGTCGACTTCTGCAACATGGGTGAAGCGAACCCGATGAGGCATGTCAAGTGCGTATTGGCCGAAAACACCCCGGCCACGGTTGCCGGCACCAACAAGGGCTAAATTAACGATTTTGGACATGGTGAACCACTTTCTTGAGAGATTTAAAGAGGGAATACTTATAAAGGTTCCCACTGCGTGGGTCAAGTCAAAAGTTCATGAATCATTTGAATAATTTGAACGGGTTGAGTCAAAATCGCTAGTGTATGGATGAATAATTGTGTACACTGTCCGACTTGATAAGAGCACGACACGGTTTTTACCGGCACGTCTCGCTCGTGGATAAAGCCAAGTTTGAAAAGGTGGAGCATCAGGTGTCCGAGGCGGTCGATGAAACCGAACAGAAACAACCCTAAGCCGAGTGGAGTGAGTGTGCCGTTTAAGGATGGGTTTAAGCCTAGAAACGCGGTGACGACCCAAACACTTACTCCTACGCTTAATCTCAATCTTAATAGGAGCGAGCAGATATGATTCTAGGTATTGATTTGGGATCGACAGTTTTCAAAGCGGAAATTTTTGATTCCACGTTGCGAAGTGTAGGGCGCGGAGCCGCTCCTGTTGTTTATGGTCAAACGCAGGGAACCCGCATCGAGATGCCCATTGCTGAGACGGAGGCGGCATTCCGAGATGCTGTCGCTGGAGCACTGAGCGCAGCAGGCTGTGCGGCATCAGATTTGCAAGCCATTGGTATCACGAGTCAGGCCCAGACTTTTACCTTGCGTACAACGGAAGGGCATGCGCACTGTCCGTTTATTTCTTGGCGCTGCTCGCTAGACGGATATTCCATCCCGGATCATGCATTGTCAAACTTTGGAATGCATACAAGCTTCGGAAATTGCTCTCCTGGTTTGACCGTCTCTAAGATTGCGTACCTGCAAGAGAAAGCGGACGGTAAAGCGGTAGCCCCTACGGATGGCCTTCGATGGCTCCCGACTTGGTTTGTGGAAGAATTGACAGGACGTGCCGCTGTCGACGCGAACCTTGCGGCCATGAGCGGTCTCTATTCACTGGTGGAAAAAAACTGGTGGACGGAAGCACTTCAAATTTGCGGGCTCTCACGATACAATCTTCCTGCGTTGAAGGCACTCGGCGATCTTGCAGGACTCACCTCTTCGGCTGCCGCTCGTTTTGGACTTCAGGCAGGTATTCCTGTCGTGCTGGCGGGCAATGATAACACGGCTGGTGCCTACGGTGCGGCGATTCATGAGAATGATAGTATTTTCGCGAGTCTCGGCACGGCGCAAGTTGTCTATGCCTGTTTGCCCACGTTGCCGAAACCGGTTGCCGGATTGATTCGTGGTCCCTATCTGGGCGGTCGATTCTATCGTCTCGGAGCCGATTCTTACGGGTCGGCAACCATTACCTGGGCCCGAACGATTCTACCGGGATTATCCGACGTCAAAGACTTTGATGCTGCGGTGGCAGAAGCACCAGCCGATTGCCATGGCGTTCGCTTTATTCCAGATGGGCCAGCAGGCACCGGTCGCTGGATCGGGCTCAACCATCCGAAGGCGACCGTCGCCGATCAGGCTCGTGCGGTTATGCTCGTGCAAGTGGAGCGCTTGGGTTCACTTTTCGATATCGTGCAAGCGGAGACGCAAACGCAACGTGTTGTGCTTTGTGGTGGCGGAGCCGCATCTGTGCCGTGGCGTGCGATGCTGGCCGAACGGTTTCATGCTGAAGTCATCCCGATGCCGGAAGCCTCTCCTTCTCTTGGTGCTGCTCGCATGGCTTTGGATTATGTGCAACGGCGGGCTTGCCCATAACTTCGGTCATCATTCCCTTCGTCTTCAGCACTGGAGTCGGTATAGTCTTCGGCTTCTATCTGGCACTGTGTGCTTCGCGTCTAAATCCAAAGGTAGGTTTACTTTTTTATCTTGCTGAATGAGTCGTACGAGAGAGCATGAAGCGAATATCCGTCATCACCCCGAGCTTTAATTCGGAGAAGTATGTTGAGCAGACCCTGCGCACCGTTGCGATGCAGCGCGAGGAGGGGCTGGAGGTGGAGCATCTCATCATGGATGGCGGCAGCACCGATGGCACGGTCGCACGTGTGGCAGAGTATGCACACTGCCACACGAGATTCATCTCTTCGAAAGATGCCGGACCGGCCGATGCAATCAACAAGGGGCTGGCAATGGCCACGGGTGAATACCTGTGCTGGCTCAACTCCGACGATTTTTATGCAGAACATGCCCTGAAAAGGGCTGTGGAGATGCTTGAAGCGCATCCGAAGATGGCCTTCTGCTTTGGGCATTGTCCGATTGTGGATGCGGAGGGGGTCGAGATCCGTCGGTTTATCACGGGGTTCAAGGAATTCTGGTATCCGTTTTCCTGTCGTTTTATGATACGGACGCTGAACTATATTTCCCAGCCAGCAATGGTGTTCCGGCGCAGCGCCTTCGAGGCGGCAGGGCCACTGCGAACCGATCTGAAGGCGGCATGGGATTACGACTTGACGCTGCGGCTCTGGCGACAGGGCGGGGGCGTTTGCGTGAAGCGCCCCGAGATGGCCTACTTTCGGTGGACACCGCATTCGATCAGCGGGAGCCATTTTGCACGGCAGTTCGAAGAGGAGTTCGCTTGCGTCAGACAGGATGCTGGGCGGTGGGCTTTTTCGACATTTCTTCATCGATTTGTCAGTTGGGGTATTGTTTTCTGCTATACTCGCATGACAAGGAGCATTTGATATGAAAATAGGAGTTAACGCGCTGTTCATGATTCCCGGTGAAGTCGGGGGTAGCGAAACGTATCTGCGCAAGACCTTGCAAGCCGCCGCTAAAAATCATCCTCAGCATGAGTTCGTGGTCTTTACCAACGCAGAGAATCGTCAGGTGCTGGCGCGAGATTTGATGTCGTTACAAAATGTCGTGCTGGTCAACATGCGAGTCAAGGCAACCTCGCGACTTCGACGCATCCTTCGCGAACAGTTTACATTGCCGCGCGTGATCGCCGCCAACGGAATCGAAGTGCTTTGGAACCCTGGGAATACCGCGCCGGCCTTTGTGAAGTGTCCGCAAGCGACGACCGTGTATGACATGCAGTACGAGCATTTCCCCCAAGATTTTTCAAAGCTGGGACTGTTCTTCACGAAGCGGCTCACCAAAAGTTCTCTCCGCCGCAGCCAGGCGGTGCTGACAATATCCGAATTCTCGCGGCAAGAGATCGTTAAATTTACGAAAACTCAATTTGAAAAGATCAAACCAATTCCGCTTTCTGCCGACGCAGATTTTGCGATCCTGCACCCTGGAAATTTTGTGGCAGAACGCGTGATGGTGTTGACCCGAAGTGCTGATCCGTATATTTTGATGGTGTCGAACACGTATCCGCACAAGAGCATGGAGACGGGTGTGCGTGCCTTTGGAAAGATCATGAGCGATATTCCGCACAAGCTCGTATTGATTGGGAAGCCGCGTCGTGGTGAGTCCGACGTGGAGAAGGCGATTGCTGAATTGCCGGAGGAGGGGCGGGTTGTGCGATTGCAGTATGTCATGGGGCAGGATCTTGCAGCCTTGTACCAAGGAGCAGACCTTTTTGTTTTCCCCTCCAAGTACGAGGGATTCGGCTTGCCGGTGCTGGAAGCGATGAGCGCGGGTGTTCCGGTGGTGACGACGCGCGAGGGTTCGATTCCAGAGGTCGGCGGTGACACCGTTGATTATGCGCCTGCCGGCGATGTTGAGGCTTTTGCAGCGGCGATGAAGAAGTTGATTGCGCTGGATCCAGCCGCTCGTGAGGCCTGGGTTTCGCGTGCCAAGGCGCGCGCCACACGCTTCTCGTGGGAGGCAACGGCGCAGGCAACGATCACGGTACTTGAAAGCATGAAAGCCGATGCGTAGGTGCCGAGGTTTTCTTGGCCACAAAAAGTTTTTAACATGGATAGACAGGATGTTCAGGATAGAATTCCTGATGAAAATCTCCGTGCCTCCGGTGTCTCCGGGGTGAATATTCTCATGAGACAGATCACGGACTGGCGACCGGTCAATGAATCGTGAGTGCGCTCAAGCCAAGAAAAATGGGCGTTTGACAGCGCTTCAGACAAAGTTGTATTGTGTTGGCGCGGTCGAAAGGATTTGGTCTGTACCGCAGAGGAGATTGCATGCGGTGGAGCCGATATGAAAAATGTGGACGACGACAGGAAAGCGACTGAGGATACGGACGCAGGATCCGGCATCCCTTTAGAGATTCATGCCTCTGCCGAAAAGGAGGCGTCGGCCGCCGAGGATATTGCGCTGATGCTGCGTGCGCGGGACGATGATTTGGCGGCATTTTCGCTGCTGGTCAAAAAACACCAGCAGTCCGTCATGAACTTTTTTGCGCGCAACGGCGTTTCTAGAGATGTCGAAGATCTCGCTCAGGAGGCGTTTCTCAAACTTTACCGGGCGAGACACCGCTACCAGCCCAGCGCAAAGTTCACCACCTTCCTGTATCTTATCGCGAGACAGGTGATGATCGACTCCATACGGCACGGTAGTCGTAAAGCCAAGTTGATGGAGGGTTATGGGAAGGAGGCGGATCAGATGGAGGAAGCCCCATCGATGCGCGGGGAGAAGGAGGATGCCGAGGTAGCGCTGGGATGTCTGTCGCAGGCACTTCGCGAGGCGGTCGTGCTTGTGGTCATGCAGGGCATGGCGTATGCGGAAGCGGCGGAGATTCTGGGCGTGCCGACGGGAACCGTGAAGTCGAGGGTGTCGGCAGCCATGCAGAAGATGAGAGAAGTCGCTAGTCGCTAGTGGCTAGTCGCTAGTGAAAAACTTTGTCGCGAACTTTGTCGCGAACTTTGGCGAGGGAATGAAATTTTAGACAAGATTACAAGATTAACCGGATGCAGTGGTGGCGGGTCGTTGTGCCTGCCCGATGGAGAATTTTATGAGGGAATGTAATAATAAATCGAAAGAAACGGTGGATGGAAACGAGGATATCGTGTCCTTGTTACGTGCTGTGCCGGCGCGGGAGTTTCGGGATATTTCCGGTGAGGTCATGCAGGCGATTGCTAGGCGTCGTTTTCTGAAGCGTTGTGCCGTAGCATCGCTGGTTTCGGCCGCTGCCGCCGTGGTGGTGGCTGTGTTAATGGTTCCTGCATCGTCACCGCAAGGTGGGGTTGAGCCGGTGCTTGTGACTGTTGCTGCACCGCTGTCGGCCGCCGAGTGGCTTGTCTCCGCGCAGGAGGCGGATGGCACGTGGAATCCGGCGCATTGGGGCGGTAGTGCGGACTATATTCCGGCGGTAACGGGTTTCGCCATGATGTCACTCGTCTCTGCTGAAGGCGATGCATACGATGCGCTTGTGTCGAAAGCGGCTCAGGCGTTCCGGGCCATGCAGGCTGCCCACGGGCGGCTGGGGGCGGCATCGGGACGATCGATCTTCAACCATGGAATTGCGACGGTTGCGTTGCTGAAGCTTTATGAGACGGGGCGTTTCCCGGAGTTGTTTACGCTTGTGGACGGAGCGGTCAATCACATTCGAGAGACTCAGAATTCCGCAGGAGGATGGGGTGGAGGCGAAGGAGCTTCTGTTGACATCTGGATGGTGGATGCGCTTGCCCGAGCCAGCGTTCTCGGGTGGCAGGATAAAGGCGGCCATCTCCGTCGCGGCATTCGTCGTTTGGAGACCGCCGACACGCCATTCTCAGGTGAAATCTCCGCTGCCGGCACGCTGGCGCAAAAGCGCGAGGTGGTTGAAACCCTCTGCGGCAAGTGGATCGAGGATAATCCAGTTGCCCGTGCTGGCGGCATGGTGTATGCCAAGTCCGTTGCGACGTTGTAACTGGTTCTTCGCTTTCGAGCTAGAGGTCGTCGATCACGCTGCGCGCAATAGACACCCATTTGCGAACGCGGTCGGGGTCGCCTTGCACTGTTTCGACATCCTTCAGCGTGATGTCAACATGACATCCTTTGCACGCCTCCAGATCACGTTTCAGAATGGAGCGGATGCGAGAGGGGTCAAAGCCATAGCTCACCATGTCTGCCGGGCTGGGACGATAACTCAGCACGTAGTCCCGACCGATCTGCTCAGCACACTTGGCAACGTTGGCAAACGGCGAGACGGCGATGCGCCTGAGGTTCGGGATCTGCCGGAGTATATCGATTTTGCGAGTCAGGTCTTCGCAGCAACCGTAGGCGACCAAGCCGAATTTTTTGAGGATGGGTAACTGGTACTGAAGCATGAATTCGTCGTGCATTTCCGGCGAAACAGCCGTCAGTTCCTGCGCTGCCATGTAGCCCCAGAGGTCTTTCCGATTGACACCGTTGATGTTGGCTGCGGGATCGCGCAATTCTTCGGCGTATGCCATCGCTTGGTTTTGGTGGGCACTCAGCCCCCAGTCTCCCGCTGACTCGGCCTGCTCTTGGGTATGCAGGATGCCGTCGCGCAGGAAGGCCAGTAGGCGGTGCAACCCCTCCGGGTCGTCCATCATGTCCATCATAAAGTTCTCAATCCCCCGCAAGAAGCCAAGATTCGTCGAAATGTCTCCGCCCCACATGCGGTAGGCGGGGGCGCGATCCACGTTGATGATGAGAATATCTCCGATCGCATCGGACAACCTCCCGACATTTTCTTTGGTGTCGATTTCGTCGACTTCATGCCACGGCACCCGTAGCTTCTTGATGTCGGACAACGCTTTCAGTGGGTAGTCTATCTTGAATGATCCGCCGGGTTCGTCACTGCTTATATAATTAATATCGACACCCCAACCGTGACAGGTCAACGTTGCGGGGACGGTGATCCAGGGTTCAAAAACAGAGTCGTCACCCAACGTGTACCAAAAGAGGTTTTTTCGGAGGAGACCTTCATAGTGGCGGAGCAGAGGATCCTCGCAAGTGCAGCCGGCCTGCGGCATTTCTTGCCAGGCAAAGGCACGCGCATAGATCAACGGCCGTGTCATCTCAAGGCTGTTATGCCGCTTCCAGAGGGCTCTGCGTTTTTCTTGTACAGGATCGGCGCAGAGATCCCGGTATTGTTTCGCGAGGTTCCTGATGATCTGAAGATCTGATTGATTTAGCATAATAAACTTCTCTATCTTGATAGGGTACAGTGCAAAGCAAACTGAGATATGAAGCGTATCCCTTTTCGAGCCGACTGTCTAGTGCGTTTTAAATTGTGGTTTGTAATCGGTCAGTGACGCTTTCAATTACCCACATCTCCAGCAAGTTCAA
>CAZKJH010000005.1:0-62632 GCA_964553035.1 uncultured Lentisphaerales bacterium
TCCGTGCCTCCGCGTGAGAATTTTAACCATGAAACACATCTGCCTGTGCCGGCACGGCAGACAGGTGAAACTTCATGATTTTTAAAAAAGGGACAGCCTTGAATGGCGCTAACTTAAGCCCTGTTTCCAGCTCTTACTCTTAATCCTAATCCTAATCCGTTCTGTTGAAGAGATTACGATTACGATTATGATTATGAAGGAGAGATTTCCTTAAGTTAGCGCCATTCGGGACAGGCTTCTAAAAACGTGTTGCGTGTGATTTCTTCTTTGTCGTGTCTTTGTCGCGACAAAGATTCTCTTGAGCGCATTAGAGGACACGGTAGAAAGAAGTGAAATCATGCATAAGTCCAATTCTGAATTCTGACTCCTGTATTCTGAATTCCAGGTGCGATTCAACTTTATTGAATCGCACCTTCCAACACCTCGCGGATTTTACGTAAGAGGTCGGCGGCCGCATAGGGTTTATTCAGCAGGTGCTGGCTCTTTCCCTTCATAAAGTCGTTATGTCCATCATTCTCGCTGTAGCCACTAACAAACAGATGCCGCAGGGCGGGACGTTTATTGAGGATTTCCTCCATCGCTATTCTACCGCCCATGCGAGGCATCACCACATCCGTCATCACGAGGTCGATTTCGTCAGCGTGTTCTTCGAAAACCCGCACGGCCTCTTCCCCGTCTTTCGCGGTTAAAACCTTGTAGCCAGCCCGACGTAGAATCAGAGTCGCTAAGTCTAAAAGCGACTCTTCATCTTCCGCCACAAGAATCGTTTCACTACCGCCTGCGACTGGCATAGCGTTTTGAGAAATCGCGTGGGTACCGCCAGCCGGGATCTGGGTGCTGACGGGCAAATAAATTTTGAACGTCGCCCCTTTGCCCGGCTCGCTATCAACCGTAATATGCCCCTTGTTTTGTTTGACGATGCCATACACGGTGGCAAGACCGAGCCCAGTTCCTTTTCCCTTTTCCTTGGTGGTGAAAAACGGTTCAAAGATCTTTCCACTGGTCTCTTTGTCCATCCCCCACCCCGTATCGGTAACACGGAGCAAAATGTAGCGCCCAAAGCGGTTCAATCCGTAAACGTCCCGTTCTTCCGGGGTGATTGAAGCTTCCTGCGTTTCAATCGTCAGGGTTCCGCCATCAGGCATGACATCGCGTGCATTGACACAGAGGTTCATCAGCACCTGGCTGATCTGGCCCTTGTCCGTAAAAACCAGGCCCAACTCTTTTCCAGCAACGAACTTGAACTGGATGTGTTCGCCAATCAATCGCCTGAGCATTTTCTGCGAATGTTCGATCTCATCGTTCAGATCGAGGTCGATGGGATCAATCACCTGTTGACGGCTGAAGGCCAGCAACTGCTTGACGATATTTTTGGCGCGCTGTCCCGCTTTAGAGACTTCCTCAAGACTCGCCACCGCGGCATGGTTCGGTTCCATTTTCGCACAGGCGATCTCGGTATAACCATTGATGACCTGAAGCAGGTTGTTGAAGTCGTGCGCCACGCCGCCAACCAACTGGCCGATGGACTGCATTTTTTGCGATTGACGGATCTCCTCTTCCAGCTTGATCACGCCGGTCACATCCCGTTTGACGGCCACATAATTGACCCTCTTTCCGGCGGCGTCTTTTACCAGCGAAATCGTTGCATCTTCGGTATAGACCGATCCGTCCTTCTTCTTGTTGACCATTCTTCCGCTCCAGATGCCTCCCGCCACGAGCGTCGCCCATAGTTCTTTGTAAAATTCGGGATCCTGCTTGCCGCTCTTGAGGATGCGCGGGTTTTGACCAATCACTTCCTCGCGCGTATATCCGGTGATTTTTTCAAAGGCCGGGTTGACGTGTTCAATTGCCCCCTCGGCATCGGTGATCATGATGATCTCCGCCGCCTGATCGATGGCAGCCATGAGTCGATCCTTTTCCGCCTCCGCCTGCTTGCGCTCAGTGATGTCGAGATAGATTCCGAGCACACCGCAGATTTCTCCATTGGCATCACGCAAGGGGATTTTACTGGTAAGTAGGGAAATCGTCTTACCGTCCGGGGTGGTTTGAGGTTCTTCGATCAAAAGCTTCGTGATTCCACTCGTGACGATCTCGCGGTCGTCGGCTTGATACCGTTCCACCCGATTGCTCCAGGGCATTTGGTAATCATCTTTCCCGATGACATCCTTTGGATCGGCAAATCCGGCATCGTGGGCAAAGACAGCATTACAGCCCACGTAAACGAGGTTTTTATCCTTCCAGAAAACTCTCACAGGAATCGTGTTGAAAATGCCTTCAAGAAGCTGCTGCGATTCGCGTAGCGCCTTTTCGGCCTGCTTGCGTTCGGTGATATCTTGAATGGTGCCGACCAATTTCACCAGCGCATCCGTTGCATCCAATTCCAATCGACCCAATCCATGAACCCACCGCTCGGCACGGTCGTTTTGACGGATGATGCGGTATTCCTTGTTGAAACGTTGTCTGTTTCCTATGACTTCGTCGTTAACATAGCCGCTCATCATGGCGCGGTCGTCGGGATGAATCAGCCCCAGCCAGCCTTCTAGGCTACGTTCATAGCTTTTGTCGATCCCAAATACCGCATCCAGTGGGATCGAACTTTTCCAGCGGCCCGAAGGAATATCCAATGCATAACTCCCTAGGCAGGCGATCAATTGCGCCTCCACGAGGGATTTTTCACTCTCCTGCAAGGCAACCCGGCTTCGCGCGTCATCCTCGATAATGCTGAGCAGGGCTGTTTTCGCCTGATTACTTTCCGCTAACAGCCTGGAGACCTCTCCTTCCGTCTGTTTGCGCTCGCTGATCTCCGTGTGGGTTCCGAACATCATCAGCGGCTGGCCGTTGCTGGTGCGGTTCAAGATCCGGCCGCGATCATGAATCCAGACCCAGTGTCCGTCCTTGTGCTTGATCCGGCATTCACAGTCATAGAAGAGCCGTTCGCCGGAAAAATGTTTTTGCAGCAGCACTTTGGCCCGCTGCAGGTCATCCGGGTGGGTTAAAGTCTCCCAGGTCTTAATCGTGACGGGAGCCAGTTCATCGAGCGTATAGCCGAGGAACTGCGCCCACCTGTCGTTGAAAACGACTTCGCCGGTCTGGACATTCCACTCCCAGGTGCCGGCATTTGTTCCCTGAATAATGCCGGTCAGGCGATTGCGCTCGTCCCGCAGTTCACCTGTCAGTTCCTGCGCCAGCTCCTGCGCTTCTTCGCGAGTGTATAACGTCCGGATCAAGCCGAACAGCAGGAGTGAAATTAGGGTTCCGCCCGACAAAATGAACCAAACCGGTTTAGAGTGAGCGGTAAACCATCCGCCATGGCGTTGAACAAAGTGCAAGGTCCAGCGATGCCCGTTGAAATCAATCGGAACCAGTGCGTCAAGATTCTCTTTCGAACCGCCGGGGCCGCTCGCGGTGGCAGAAGATTGGCAGAGCTGGTTTTGAGGCAGCGGTTGTGCGCCATCAAAAATCTGAAGGTAAAGCGAATGTTCTTTCTCCGGATTTTGGGCACCCAATATGCCTTGCAACAGGTCTGTCATTCGATACGGGCTGTAGACCCAGCCATAGAGGGCGGCGCGGCGTTGTTCCACAGTATCGGTGGGCATGCCTTTGCGGTAAACCGGAACATACATCAACATACCGGCCTGAATGTCTTCGTCGGTTTCCTGAACCAGCACAACCTTACCGGAGAGGGTCGCCGCATCCTCGTCCCGCGCCTGTTCCATGGCGGCGCGGCGCACCGGTTCCGAGAACATATCATAGCCGAAGGCCCGCTGGTTGCGCGCATCAAAGGGTTCCAGATAGATGATGGCGGAATAGATCTCCCGCTCCCCTGCCGGATTGATTGTGTATGCCGGGAACCCTTCGCTACGGACATCCTGGATATGCTGTGCCAGCTCTTCCGGCTGGATCAGCCGTGAGAACCCAATTCCTTGAATGCCGGGCAGCGTCTGCTCAACTTGCTGGAGTTGGGTGTAGATACGCCATCCTTCGCGCGTGACGTTGTCGGAGGCATTACAGAACGCCACACCACTGCGTAAAATGCGAGCGTGGTCGTAAAGGCGCTCTGTGATCCTATTTTGAATTTCGTTGCAGTGGCGATCGAACTCCCGTTTTACATCCCGCTCCACGGTTGCGTGCATATACAGGGTTGCCGCGCCGACAAGTGTCAGCCCGACCACCAGCACAAGCCAAGACGAGAGGTTGCTCCAATGGGCAGAGTGATTGGTGCTCATGAGTTCTCCTTGCGTTCAGAGCTTTCGAGTGCGCCATAAAGCGGCGGTTCGCCCAGACGGGCGGCGAGCTCATTGACCTCGGTTTTTAATTCGGCGACCCGCCCTTCGCGTACAACCGTCGCCGTCTGCCAGAGCTGCAGCTCTTCCAGTTTGAATCGCAACGCCTCTTCGTTCTGTTTGCGCTCGCTGATCTCCGTGTGGGTTCCGAACATCATCAGCGGCTGGCCGTTGCTGGTGCGGTTCAAGATCCGGCCGCGATCATGAATCCAGACCCAGTGTCCGTCCTTGTGCTTGATCCGGCATTCACAGTCATAGAAGAGCCGTTCGCCGGAAAAATGTTTTTGCAGCAGCACTTTGGCCCGCTGCAGGTCATCCGGGTGGGTTAAAGTCTCCCAGGTCTTAATCGTGACGGGAGCCAGTTCATCGAGCGTATAGCCGAGGAACTGCGCCCACCTGTCGTTGAAAACGACTTCGCCGGTCTGGACATTCCACTCCCAGGTGCCGGCATTTGTTCCCTGAATAATGCCGGTCAGGCGATTGCGCTCGTCCCGCAGTTCACCTGTCAGTTCCTGCGCCAGCTCCTGCGCTTCTTCGCGAGTGTATAACGTCCGGATCAAGCCGAACAGCAGGAGTGAAATTAGGGTTCCGCCCGACAAAATGAACCAAACCGGTTTAGAGTGAGCGGTAAACCATCCGCCATGGCGTTGAACAAAGTGCAAGGTCCAGCGATGCCCGTTGAAATCAATCGGAACCAGTGCGTCAAGATTCTCTTTCGAACCGCCGGGGCCGCTCGCGGTGGCAGAAGATTGGCAGAGCTGGTTTTGAGGCAGCGGTTGTGCGCCATCAAAAATCTGAAGGTAAAGCGAATGTTCTTTCTCCGGATTTTGGGCACCCAATATGCCTTGCAACAGGTCTGTCATTCGATACGGGCTGTAGACCCAGCCATAGAGGGCGGCGCGGCGTTGTTCCACAGTATCGGTGGGCATGCCTTTGCGGTAAACCGGAACATACATCAACATACCGGCCTGAATGTCTTCGTCGGTTTCCTGAACCAGCACAACCTTACCGGAGAGGGTCGCCGCATCCTCGTCCCGCGCCTGTTCCATGGCGGCGCGGCGCACCGGTTCCGAGAACATATCATAGCCGAAGGCCCGCTGGTTGCGCGCATCAAAGGGTTCCAGATAGATGATGGCGGAATAGATCTCCCGCTCCCCTGCCGGATTGATTGTGTATGCCGGGAACCCTTCGCTACGGACATCCTGGATATGCTGTGCCAGCTCTTCCGGCTGGATCAGCCGTGAGAACCCAATTCCTTGAATGCCGGGCAGCGTCTGCTCAACTTGCTGGAGTTGGGTGTAGATACGCCATCCTTCGCGCGTGACGTTGTCGGAGGCATTACAGAACGCCACACCACTGCGTAAAATGCGAGCGTGGTCGTAAAGGCGCTCTGTGATCCTATTTTGAATTTCGTTGCAGTGGCGATCGAACTCCCGTTTTACATCCCGCTCCACGGTTGCGTGCATATACAGGGTTGCCGCGCCGACAAGTGTCAGCCCGACCACCAGCACAAGCCAAGACGAGAGGTTGCTCCAATGGGCAGAGTGATTGGTGCTCATGAGTTCTCCTTGCGTTCAGAGCTTTCGAGTGCGCCATAAAGCGGCGGTTCGCCCAGACGGGCGGCGAGCTCATTGACCTCGGTTTTTAATTCGGCGACCCGCCCTTCGCGTCCAAGCGTCGCCGTCTGCCAACGTTGCAACTCTTCCATCTTAACTCGCAACGCCTCTTCGGCCTTCTTGCGCTCGGTGATGTCTGTATCCACACCCCGATAGCCCAGAAATTCTCCGTCATTGCCGAAAATCGGCGCTCCGCTGGTCCGCATACAGACTCTTCGACCCTCTTTAGTTAGGCTCCAGTTTTCCAAATCCTGGAACGCTTTCTTGCCCCTGACAATCTCACCGAAGATGGCTCCGACCCGCTTGGCTTCATCGGCGGGCATGAAATCTAAGGGGGTCTTCCCTAGAATTTCACCCTCCTGATAGCCCAGTGTGGTTTTAAATTTTCCGGCGATGTAGGTGTAGATGCCATTCGTGTCCACCTGCCATATCCAATCAGACATGCTTTCGACAATGTCCCTGAAACGCGCCTCGCTTTCATGTAGCATCTGCTCCGCCTGCTTGCGCTCGGTGATGTCGATGCCGGTGCCCACCAGGAACGGCCGACCCGCGACCATCATGCGCCGCCCCGTCATCATCATCCAGATGCTGTTCGGCCCGCCGTGTAGCAGCACCCGACCTTCCACGATCTCATCCTTGCCGTTCTGCAATACATTCACGATGCTCGATTGGATGAGGGCCCGGTCTTCCGGGTGGATGGTCTCGATCGCGTTCAGGCCCGTCATCTGCTCGTCCGTCTTGCCGGCAATGACATCACGCTGAAAGCTGTTCCAGCGTGCGTAGCGTCCGTGTTCGTCGAGTAGGTAGAAGGTGCCGGGGATACTGTCGATAACGGCGTTGCTGAGGGCTTGCTCGTTTTGGGCCGCCACCTCCGTCTGTTTGCGCACGGTGATGTCTGTGAAAGAGGTGGCAAACTTGTTTTCGCCGGTGCGAAAGGCCGTCACATCAAAATGCCGGTCAAGCGATGCGGAGTAATCCTCAAAATGCATCGACTCCCCAGTTTCAACCACGCGACCATACCGTTCGAGCCACTGTGGTTCCAATCCCGGAATAACTTCCCGGACGGTCTTGCCGACGATGTCTTCCGCCCGAAGATTCAGAAGCGTTTCGAAGGCCGGGTTCACGGCCAAAAAACGATAGTCCACGGGCTTGCCCCTGCCATCAAAAATCATTTCATGCACGGCGAAACCGGAAAGCATCTTTTCAAAAAGCAGTTGGTAGTCCTGCCGCACCTGATCGGCCGTGCGGCGCAATTGGGCCTCGGCCCGACTGATCCGCAGGGCCACCTTGACGTGCGCCACCAGCTCATCATTATCCAACGGACGGGTCAGGAAGTCGTCGGCACCGACATCCAACCCCTTGGCCTTGAAGCTGGAGGAGGCTTCGTGCGAGGTCACCAGAATCACGGGGATATGCCGGGTCGCTTCCGTCGATTTTATTTTTTGGCACAATTCGATGCCGTTCAGGACCGGCATCTGCACATCGAAAATGGCGGCGGAAACATTCACCGTGCGAACATAATCCATGACCTCGGTTGGTTTCTGAAAGGTGACGATCTCAACCTGCGGCAGCGCCCTTTGGAGCACCTTTTTCATGACCACCAGATTATCCGGGGTGTCGTCCACCAACAGCAGGGTCTCAGCATCTGTCTTTGGTTTGTTCATTATGCATTCTCCTCCCCACCCATCCATTTCCGGATCCTTGCGCTCAGCGCGGCAGGCTTAACCGGCTTGGACAGGTAGTCGTCGCACCCCGCCGCGAGGATTTCCTCCCGCTCACCAGCCATGGCCGATGCAGTCAGGGCAATCACCACGGTGTTCTGCAGGGTCTTATCCTGCTTGATCAGTTGCGTGGCTTCCAGCCCGCCCATCACGGGCATCTGGATGTCCATGAGGATCAGATCCGGACGCTCGGCTTTAGCCACAGCCACGGCCTCTTTTCCATTGCGGGCTTCAAAGATTTCCAGCTTCAGGTCGCTGAGACCCGCTCTGAGAATAGAGCGGGTCGTGGTCAGATTGTCAGCATGGTCGTCGACAACCAGAATCGACAGCGCACCATCTTTGCGCGGAATCACGCGAGGAACCGGTTTCTCCACGACACGTTTCTTCGCGGCGGCAACCTCCTTCATCCCGATCAGGCGGCGAATCGCGCCGATCAGTTGCGTGCGGTCGATGCTGCCTTTCTGAATGAGCTGGTGCACGTTGTTGTAGCTTAAAGAGGCTCGCTCTGCGGCGGTTAGATCTTTTGCGGTGAGAACCAGCACGGGAAGCTGTTTCGTCGCGGGCGTAGACCGGATGGATTCCAACACCTGGAACCCGTCCACCTTGGGCATCATTAAATCAAGAATCATACCGTCGGGCACATGGTCCCGGGTTTTGGCCAATCCCTCTTCACCATTCGTCGCCACATCTACGACAAGGCCGGCAGCGGTCAGGACACTCGTGATTTGATCTCTCGCCACCTGATTATCTTCCACAAGCAGAATGCGCGGCGGAGATCCCGCCGGCCACTCTTTAACCACGCGATCAGCTCTCGCGGGCTTCTGCTCAACGTGCGCATCTTGCGCCTCACTATGCATGGGCAGGGTCAGCGTGAACGTGGAGCCCTGCCCCACCTCGCTCTCCACATCGATCCGTCCGCCCAGCAGGATCGCCAACCGCCGGGAAATAGCCAGGCCGAGGCCCGTTCCACCATACTGCCGAGTGGTTGATCCATCGGCCTGCCTAAATTCGTCGAAGATCTGCGACAAGGCCTGTTCCGGGATTCCAATTCCCGTATCCCAGACGCTGAACACGGCCGATCTGCCATCCTGCCGGGCCTTGATGCCGATTTCGCCCTTCTGGGTAAACTTTTGCGCATTGGACAGCAGGTTCAGCAAAATCTGCTTCAGCTTATCTTGGTCGGTCTGCAACTCACCTAGGCCACTCATCTCAACCGAGATGGACAGCCCTTTTTCATTCGCCAGCGGGCGAATGGCCTCAACCACCGCATCCACCGTCTCCGCAGCGGCAAAGGACGACACATAAAGATCCATCCGGCCCGCCTCGATCTTGGAGAGATCCAGAATGTCGTTGATCAGATTCAGCAAATGCCGCCCGTTGCGCTCAATAATTTCAACGCGCTCTTTATCCTCTCCCCCCGCGGCTCCAATCCCGTTGGAGAGCATCAGTTGCGAAAGCGACAGAACGCTGTTGAGCGGCGTGCGCAGCTCATGGCTCATATTGGAAAGGAACTCCGATTTGAGCCGATTGGCCGCCTCGACCTGCTGCTGCTGGGACTGAAGCTCAACGGCCTGTTCCTGCAGCTCCTGCGTCTGCTGCTCCATCTCGACGGCCTGCGCCTGAAGCTCGGCGTTGTTTGTGCGCAACTCCTCGGCCAGGCGCTGGGTTTTCACACTCGCCAACAGGTTGGAGAACGCCGTGCCCATTCCAATCTGCGCTAAATCGAGTGTCTGGCGGAACGTGTCGGGGAAGGCGCTAAGCGTGGCCAACGAGACGACACCCATAACCTGACGACCCACCAGCAGGGGAACTGTAAGGATTTCCCGTGGGATGGCGGTGCCGCCCGTTGTCTTGAACGTGAAAACGGTGTCGGAGGAGATATCCCGGACGAGGGAGATTTGTCCCGTGGCGATGGCCTTGCCGAGTTCGCCTTCGTACCCTTTGGCACTGAAGGACTGCGGTGCGTCACCGCTCAACCCCACCGAAGCGATTTGCTCAAACACGGCTCCATTTTCGCTGCGCAGGTAAAAGGCCCCTAGGTGCGAGCCGGAGAGGTTGATGAGTTTCATCAGCAACCCCGAGGCAAAATCATCGATAGTGTCAGCGATAACCAGTATCTCGGACAACTCGGCATACCCTCGACGAATCGCCATTTGAGAAGCAAGCGTCGCGACCATTTCGTTGAATGCCGCTCCCAAGGCGGCGACTTCGTCGGTTCCCTTGATCGAGCAACGGGCATCCAGCTCGCCGTTGGCGAACCGATGAACCGCGTCGCCAACCCCGAGGATCGGCCGGGAGAGCGTCTTGGACAGGAGCGGAGACACCAACATGACGACCAGAACGGTGAAACCAAAAACGAATAGCAATTTCTGCAGCATATCATGAATCGGCGCATAGACTTCGGCCAGATCGCGCTTCGCCACGAAGCCCCACTGGGTCCGGGGAATATGCGTAAAGGCTGCCAAAACCATCTTGCCGCGATAGTCCAAGTCTTCGATAATACCCGTCTCGCCAGCGGCACCCCGTACGGAGGGTTGAGCGGAAATCTTCAGTTTCAGCGGCGCATTCTCATACCATCGCAGTTCGTTGAGGGCTACACCGTCCTTGTTTACAATCAACGTCTCGCCGGTTTCGCCCATGCCCATCCGGTTCTGAAGCAACGGATACAGCGACTGCGCCAGATCGACCCGGGCAACCAGCACCCCAACGAGGTGCTCGCCACCATGCACCAGGCTAAAGATGGGGGCGGAAAAAACCATGGCTGGTCGTTTCTCTATCTCGGAGTAAAAAACATCCTTGATGTAGATCTTCTTCGTGCGCAACGGCTCGGTAAAATACAGATCCGTTTGTTTGTCTTTGCCTTCCTGAGCCAGATCGGTGCTGATCACCACCTTGCCGCTGGTTGCAGTGACAATGAAAAGTTCGCTATAGTCTCCATAATTATCCAAAAACCGATGCAGCAGAGCCCGCACCCTCGAAATTGCGACTTCATCCTGCTCAGTTTTAATTCCCACCGGAGTAGATTCCAGACCGCGCAGTTCGTAATCCCCTGCAGCAACTTGCAGATCGCCCATCCGTTCATCCAGCCACAGATTCAGCATGTTAACTTTCAGGTTGCGGACAAGTTGAAGCTTTTCAAGCTCATTACCGCGAATGACGGCTGCCCTTTGAAAATAGAGCACCGTGCCCATCGTCGCCAGCGACAGCATCGTCACGGCGAGGAACCAAAACGTCAGTCGCGCTCTCAAACTATTGAATCGCAGTTTTTTCATCTCATTCTCCTACTATTCGTAATGTGGGCGATAAATTTTTGACCGGATAACAGGATAAGCCGGATATCATGCATCTTGTTGATCCAGTCGCCTCAAATCCCGCACCTTCCGTTTCACTTCCACTTTTGTCTCTGAAAAATTAAGAATCAATCCTATTTCTTTATGGGTTGCTGTCAGGTAATTCACCACCTGTATCTCATGGGCGATAACAATTTGTTTAACCGATTTCAGTTCAAGAATAACAACCGCCTCTACAAGAATATCTGCAACAAACTCTCCAACGGCCTCCCCGTCGTATTCAACATGGATCGGCACCTGTGACTCCGCAACCAACCCCGCCTTCTTCAATTCGATCATCAGGCACTTTTCATATACAGATTCCAAAAAACCGAAACCCATTTTATTATAAACCTGATATGCGCATCCGATGATTTTTTCTGTCAGTTCTTTATGTTCCATGTTGGCCTCCTTCAGGCGGTGCTGTTTCTTTTGATTTACTGGATCCTGATCATCCTGTTATCCGGTCAAAATCTCCCGCCCCCTCTTTTTTATAGATTTTATTTTTCGCATCAATTGTCCTGAACCGTGATTTAAGATCGCCCACCAGGGCTTCGGACTCACCCAGCACCAGAATTCCACCCATGGCCAGCGCATTGTATAACTTCTTCAGCACCTGTTCCTGGTGCGGGGCAGAAAAATAGATCACGACGTTCCGGCACAGGATCAGATCGAAGGATCCGTAGATACTCTCGACCGGCACCTCTGTCTGCTGCGACAGCAGATCCTCTACCGAAAAATGTACCATTTTTTTTATTTCATCGCAAAGCTTGAATTCATTCCCCAGAGAAGAAAACCAGGCGTCCACCCATCCGAGCTTAGCATCTTTCAGGCTTTCCCTTGTATACACCGCCCGTTCGGCCTTCGTCAGGATCTCCCGGTCGATATCCGTTGCAAAGATCAGGGGTTTCATGTTGGTGCCAGGGTTCCTTTTGAGTGCTTCCGCAATCAGGATGGCAATCGAATAGGCTTCCTCACCCGCCGCGCACCCGGCGCTCCAAACCCGCAGCGCACCCTGCGTCTTTTCGATCAATTGAGGAAGAATAGACTGTGCAAGGATTTCAAATACAACCGGATTGCGGAAGAAGGAGCTGACATGAACGGCAATGGTATTGACCAAGTTCGCGCACTCCGTTTCATCGTTGCGGCAAAGGGAAATATACTGATCCGCCTCCACTCCCAACCGCTCCAGCCGTTCCGATAAACGGCGAGTCAGCATGGGCGTACGGTAACCCGTCAGATCCTTGCCGGTTCTTTGCTGGACAATCTCCAATAGATCGTCAATCTGTCGCCTATTGATTGGCATATTCTATTCCATCCAAAAACTATGTTGCCGTTAACCCTATCCTAATCCTTTATACAGAGGCTCTTGCAAAACATTTTCTGCGTATCACCATACCGCGCCCAAAATGAACGACATTATAGTCGCATATTTCAGAAGGGTTGTCTACCCCCCCTTTTTTTGAAAAGAGTTGTAGACCGGTAAAAAAGTGGTGGTGGGGTTGACCGTGTTGACGAGGGCGACCGTATTGACCTTGCTGTCAATGAAGTCAACAAGGTCAATACGGTCACAAAATATCATCGCCCTCCCCTTACACCCCGAGCTTATTGCGGCGAATCATTTCGACGCTGGTAAAACTCTTCTGGGCGACATGACCGGCGATGGGCTGAATGCGCTCGTGAAAGATGTCGATGAACCAGCTTGGTTGAGGGAAGAAATGGTTTTCGAGTTCGTAAGCTGGTGTTATCCAGTTGCGCGAACCAAGCACCACGACGGGCGCATCGAGGGAGTCGAAGCAGAGATCGCCAATGTTGCGGGCGAGCTCACTCAGGAAGGATCCACGGTCACAGGCATCACCCGCGACAATGATCTTACCAGTCTTCTTAACCGACTCAATGACCTTCTCGTAGTTGAACGGAACGAGCGAGCGTGCATCGATCACTTCAACGCTGATGCCGTGCTTCTCTTCGAAAATCTTCGCAGCTTCAAGTGCGCGGTACAGCGTTGCTCCAAGACTGAGGATGGTCAGATCCTTGCCGACCTTCTTCACATCCGGCTCACCAAACGGAATTTCGTAGCTCTCGACAGGGACGCCGCCTTCGTGGAACTGCTCGGCAATATCATAGATACGCTGGCTTTCAAAGAAGATCACGGGATCGGTTCCGTTGAGCGCGGAAGCCATGAGGCCCTTGGCATCGTACGGGGTCGCGGGGAACACAACCTTCAATCCTGGAACTTGCGTACAAAGCGAAGTCCAATCCTGCGAGTGCTGGGCACCATACTTGGAGCCAACAGAAACGCGCACGACAACCGGCATTTTCAGAATACCAGCAGACATCGCCTGCCACTTGGGGAGTTGGTTGAGAAGCTCGTCACCTGCGCATCCGATGAAGTCGGCATACATGAGTTCGACCAGCGCACGACCACCGCTCATGGCATAACCAACGGCAGAGCCGATGATCGCGCCTTCAGCGATCGGTGAGTTGAAAAGACGATGATAGGGCACTGCTTCCGTCAGGCCACGGTAGACGGCGAACGCGCCACCCCAGTCGCGATTCTCTTCGCCGTAGGCGACGAGGGTCGGATCTTCATAGTACTTGTCGAGAATGGCCTCGAAAAGTCCGTCACGGAGTTGAAAAACCTTGTTCTTGGAAACGGCCTTTCCGTCGGCATCAAAAGCAAAGCGTTCCTTCTTTGCAATCTGCTGTACACGAGCACTTTCCTCACGGATCTGCAGCATATCGACCGGGCGATCTTCCATCTTCACACGACGCTCGTTTGAAAACATGAGCTTTTCGATCGCGTCAGGCGTCACGTCGAGATTCATGCGTGGGGACACCACGGGATCAGCCGCAAGGCGAACCGCGTCGGTGATCGTGCGGATAACCGATTCGTCGAGGGCGTCGAAGTCCGCTTCAGTAGCCAGCTTCGCGCTAATGATCTGCTTACGGAACGCGGTAATCGAATCTTCCTTCTGCCACATTTCCTTTTCTTCGTTTGTGCGATAGGAGTCGGCATCCGAGGGCGAGTGGCCAGAATAGCGGTAGGTAATCGTGTCCATCAAAACAGGGCCCTTCTTCTCGCGCAGGACGGCGAGCTTGCGCGTCATCGCTTCGATGACCGCCAGCGGATTGTATCCGTCAACGCGTTCCGCATGCATCTGATTCTGGTTGACACCAGCGCCGATGCGGGCGGGGAAATCGTAACCCATGGTCTCACCACGAGTCTGTCCGCCCATTGCATACTGATTGTTCATGATGTTGAAGAGCAACGGCAGACCGCCCTTCATGTCGTCATCCCAGAGCGTACGGAACTGATCCATGGACGCGAAGGACATTGCTTCCCATACGGGGCCGCGCCCCATCGCACCGTCACCGATATTGCACACCACGACGCCTGGCTTGCGGTTGACCTTTTTGAAAAGTGCAGCGCCGACGGAGATGTCGGCAGAGCCACCGACGATGGCGTTGTTCGGATAGATACCGAAGGGAAGGAAGAAGGCGTGCATCGAGCCGCCGAGCCCCTTGTGGAAGCCGGTCTCCTTCGCAAAGATTTCAGCAAGTGCGCCGTAAACGAGAAACTCGATCGCCAATTGCTTGACGCTCAAGTTGCGGCTCTTGTTCGCGTGTTCGACAATCCGGTAGGCTGCGCCACCGAGAAAACTCTCCATGATAGTCAGTAGTGATTTATCGTCAAGCTGATGGATAGAGGAAAGACCCTTTGCCAAAATCTCGCCATGGCTACGGTGTGAACCGAAGATGTAATCGTCTGGCGTCAGCAAGTAGGCTTGACCAACCGAGGATGCTTCTTGTCCCATGGAAAGATGCGCTGGGCCGGGGTTGTTGTACTCAAGACCATTGTAGGCGTTCGTGGTCTTGATCGAATACAACATGGTTTCAAATTCACGAATCATACACATGTGTGAGTAGATGCGTAGAAAATCATCCTTCGTGTAGAGTGACGACTCCTCTTTGATTGTCTTGCTGTATTGGCAGACTGGAATTTTATCGAATTTGATAAAGCTGGATTTCCGGACATCTGCTGGGTTGATAAACAGTTGCTTGGCCATAGTTATTTTCTCCTTAAATTAGACGTGAAAAATTGCTTCGCGGATGACTTCGCCGACCGTCGGGTGTGGGAAGATGATTTCTTTGATGTCGTCAATTCGCATCTCGGTTTCAACCATGATGCCGACGGCGAGAATGATCTCTGATGCGTAGCTCCCAATGAGATGGCAGCCGAGAATGCGATTGTGAACGGGATCGATGAGCAATTTAATCTTGCCCTCTCCCCCTTCGTTTTCGGCCAGATAGCGGCCGCTGTAGCTCATCGGCAGGGAAACCTTGCGGTAGGTTATCCCCTTTTCCTTACAGGTCTCCTCGGTTTCGCCCACGAATCCCATCTCTGGGTTCGTATAGATCACCGAAGGCATGGCATGGTAGCGCATGATGTCCTTCTTACCGAGAATGGTATTGATCGCGACCTCGGCTTCGCGATAAGCGGCATGGGCCAGCATCCAGATGCCGTTTACATCGCCGACCGCGAAGACGCCAGGGACATTCGTGCGCCCCTGCGCATCGGTGACGATGCGTCCGCGCTCAACGAGCACACCAAGCGATTCGAGTCCGACTCCACGCGTAACCGCACGGCGACCTACGCTCATAAGCGTGTACTCCGCATCCGCCCGCTTCGTCTCGCCCTTATCGGTGAATTCTACAGAGCCGTCTTTAACACCCGTGACCTGACAATTGAGATGGAATTTAATGCCCTTCTTCTCGAAGGCTTTCTGTAGCAGCGCACACATCTCGCGATCAGCAGCACCGGCAATGTGATCGAGCATTTCAATCACGGTCACCTGGCATCCGCAGGTCTGAAAATAACCCGCCATCTCAAGTCCGATCACGCCGCCACCGACCACGACCATCGTCTTGGGGATGACTTGGAGAGCGAGGATCTCGCGATTCGTGAGTACGGTTCCAGCCTCAAGGCCTTCCTTGACGCCGGGGATGGGCGGAACCACGGCTTCGGAACCGGTGGCGATGATCAGGCGCTTGCCTTCGAATGTTTCGTCGCCGACCTTGACGCGGATCACACCATCGAGGCGCCCCACGATCTCGCCAAATCCTTCTTTCACGGTGACTTTGGCGGCCTTCAGTGCTTGACCAACACCCGCGACCAGCATCTTGACAACCTTATTCTTGCGAGCAACAACAACGGCCTGATCAATTTTCGCGTTTTCGGAGGTGACGCCATACTTCTGACCATTGCAGGCGTGGTCGTAGATCTTGGCACTGTTGAGCAAGGTCTTCGAGGGGATGCAGCCTTCGTTGAGGCAGACACCCCCGAGTTTATTTTTCTCAATCAGCAACGTCGAGAGACCGGCAGTGCCCGCTCTTTCTGCTGCAAGATAACCTCCAGGGCCTCCGCCCAGAACAATCAGATCGTACATCTTACTTTCCTCCCTGCAAGAGCAACAGTGTGAAGTTTTCTAACACAGAAACAAGCTCTTGCAGCATACGTGCTGCAGGAGCACCATCGACGGCCCGATGGTCGAGAGTGAGGGAAAGCCCCATCGCCGGATAGGTTTCGACCGTGCCGTTTTTCTCACGCATACGGGTTGTGATGTTGCACACACCGAGGATACAAGTCTGTGGCGGATTGATGACCGGCGTAAACGATTCAACACCGAAAGTACCAAGGTTCGTCACGGTAAACGTGCCGTTTTTCAGAAAATCTGGGTTGATCGTTCCTTTACGGCAATTGTCTGCCAGCGCCTTAACTTGTTTAGAAACCTCGGGCAAGCTGAGCTGATCAGCACCAAAAAGCGTCGGCACCATCAGTCCACGCGGCGTATCAATTGCGACACCAAGATTGACGTGCTTGAAATACGTCATCTTTTCATCATCGTAATGGGCATTGCAGGCGGGATGATTGGGAAGCACACGCGAAACTGCATACAGCAAGATGTCACCCAGCGTCGGTACGGTTTGTGCTAATACAAAGCCCTTCTCTCCGAGCCCCTTTTCGTTCGCCTGCTTGAGTCGCTTCCGGAAGTCCATGACCTCTTTAGCATCGAAACTCGTGTTGAGCGTCAGTTGCGCCATCGAGGAGAGAGATTGGTGCATCGAACGGGCGATAACCTTGCGGATGCCCGAGTGCTTTTCTGTCCACGAATCGGATACTGAAGCTGTGGGGGCGGGGGCGGATGCGGCGGCGGCGACAGGCTGTGGCGCAGCAGTATCGGCAATACCAACGCGTCCGCCAATGCCTGTTCCTTCGGTGGTTGCCGGATAGGCCCCCACCGCAGAAGTGGCCATGCGGCCTTCGTCAATAAGCTTGCGCACATCGCGCTCAATGATGCGTCCTGTGGGACCAGTTCCTTGCGCTTGGCGCAGATCAGCACCGCTGCGTTCCGCAAGGTGCTTAGCACGCGGAGAAGGCACAGCGTCCGTAGCGGGCACGGGAGTGTGCGTTTGTGTGGATGTGGACATGGGAGCTGCAGGTGGCAATCCGGGGCGAGGATGCCCCTCATCCAAAGGGGGCGTTGGCGCTACGGTGGGATCCGTTGCCGATGTTGCACCGGCGGGTATAAATGCTGACACATCCTCGCCCTTGTTGCCGATGACACAAACGTTCGTCAGACACGGTACGTCGTCGCCTTCGGCGAAAAACACAGCGATCAAATTCCCCGCAACAACGGCGGTTTCATCAAAGGTCGCCTTGTCGGTTTCGTAAGTAAAGAGCGTGTCGCCCTCGGCGATTAAATCGCCAATTTTTTTATGCCATTTGCCGATGATACAGCTTTCGACGGATTGCCCTTGGCGAGGCATGATGATAGGTGTTGCCATACGATAGATTTCCTTCGGTTATTTTAGCATGTTCTGACCGCCAGTCACAGGAATGGCTTGGCCGGTCTCGTAAAGTTGTTCGACGCAATACAGAATCGCCTTCGTCACATCGGAAGGCGAACAGCCGCGGCGCATCGGAACCTTCGCAACGTAAAAATCATACACATCCTGAACGGTTTTTGCACCCGGAACTTTGCCTGCTTTCAAATACTGCACAAAGAGCCCCTTCTCTGGATCGTTCCAAAGTGGACCTTCATAATAATTCCCAGGACAGATTGCGTTAACTTTGATGCGGTGCTCGACAAGCTCCTTTGCAAAACTCTGCACAAGCCCGATGCCACCAAACTTGCCACCCGCGTATGCAAAATTTTTGTTCGATCCTTCTAGACCAGACTTCGAATTGATCTGCACAATATCGCTTGTATATGACTCGTCGAAACGCGCTTGAATTTTCATCGGACGCGCGGCGTACTTGGTCATCAAGAAAAATGCCGTGTAGTTGATGCGCGTGACAAACTCGAAAGCCTGTAGCGTCATTTCCTCAAGGCCGCCCGCGCGCAAGATGCCTGCGTTGCTAACCAGAAGATCAAGCCCGCCAAAGCGCAGCACGGTCTGTTGAATCAAGTTCTGGACTGATGCCTCGTCACCCACATCCACCGCAAGCGCGTACGCCGTTCCGGCTCCGTGCTTTTCATTCAGCGAGGCTGCCACGGTCTCGGCAAGCGCGAGGTTCATATCCGCGATGACGAGGGTTGCGCCGCTAACGGCGAGTTCGCGAGCAATGCCTTCGCCAAACCCCTGTGCGCCGCCGGTGACCATGCTGATTCGTCCGGCAGACCGTGTTCCATTCTTGCTAGACGGCTCAGTAAGAGTAAACACCCCAACATCCTCAACAATAATGTGGCAGGGTCTTACACCCTGCGCCGCAGCTTGTTGAAGATTCGCGTAAACTGCATCAAGCGTGTCGCAATCCTTGATACTTAAGGTTAGATCGGCTGCATCCCCAGGCAGCCCCTTCTCGTCAAACGATACGAGAACTTGATCGTCCCGTTTAAACATCGCCCGAATTGCAGGTGCAATTGCTCCTGCAGCGTTATCAATGCCTCCGGTCGCTTCAACCCACTGTTTCATCACTCAGATCCATTCTTTGTAAAATTGTAGTCTCACAGGACTAGACACTAGCGACTCGCCACTAGCGACTAGCCACTAGCGACTTCTCCCTCAAATCGCCTCCGCATTGGCCAGCAAGTACCGCTCGGCGGCGGCGCACCAGAGCCCGTTGTTCTTCCCCACGATATCGGCCAACGCGGCAAAGACGCGATCCGATTCTCCGAGTTTTTTGAAATCCGAGATCGCGACTAATGGCATCTTGATCTGCGTGTAGATGAGCTTCTTACCACCAGAAATCTTCGGCAGATGCAATGTGGTTTCAATCACGCTGTCGAGTCCTCCCACGTGCGTGATCATGGCGGAGGGATTCACCTTACCGGTGGACATGACCTCGAGAGCCTCAAGCAGGTCCTCTGTCGTTCCTCCGCTGTTGCCAGCGAGGTGAGTGAGGTTATAGTGGACGTTATAGAAATTGAGCTTCGCGGAGAATGTGGGATCCGTCGGCCCAGCGAAGAAGTTGAGACAGCCATCGTAGCCGAGGATTTTGTCGGCCTGCTCGATCACGGCGGGAACTGGGGCGAAGGCGTAGACATCGTTGAAACCTTTATCGCCGGTGAGCTTGAGAAATTCGGCGACGACATCATCCATTCCGGAGGTGTTGACATAGATGAGCTCAACGCCACAGCGCTTTGCCTCTTCAACGGTATAGATGGAGGCGGCACGAGCAAGACGAGCGGCATCGATGTCGCTGACAACGAGGCGTCCAGGCTTACGAGGCCCATGAAGAGCGAAATCGATCGCGCCGAGGCCCATGGGACCGACACCAGCAAGGAGTGCCATGTTGCCGCCTGCAACTATGCCCATCGTGTGCTCGTAGCTACCGGGGCGCTTGTAATGGTAATTGACATTGAAGCCGCCAACGATGCAAGACATGGGCTCGCCGAGGGAGCCGAAGTAGAACGCCTCGCCCGTATACGGAAGGAGACAGCCTCGATCCATGACCTTCGCGGGAATCACGATATAGGTCGCAGCACCGCCGATAAATGGAAAGGAGTAGCCCGGCGCGGCGTAGACGTTGTCAGGATGGTTTATCGCCGGTTGGATGGCAAAGCGATCCCCCACCTTAAACTGAGAAGCCCACTTGCTCCCCACTTCCAAAATTTCACCACAGAATTCATGCCCGATAATGACCGGATTCGTCGCTGCATCTTTCGGGACGCGCTTGTGATCGGTGCCCTGCATCGCCGCTTTGTAAGAGGACATACAGATACTGTCCGAAATCACCTTCGCGAGAATTTCATCCGACTTGATAGCAGGAAGCTCAAATTCCTCTAGCCGAAGGTCTTCTTTTCCGTACAGTCTGACAGCTTTGGTTTTCATGTGATATACTCCTAAAACGGTGGTTTATTGAAATTTCCATCAGATTGTAGCATAGTATTTGTTATTTGTTAACATAAAAATGTTACTTTTTTTCAAATATTTTAGGTTTGTAACACGACATAACATTGGCTGAAAATAAGAACTTAGTGTAACATTGTTTTCGAGAAATATTATGTAAAGACTTCAACACGTTGATTTTGCTTCTAGCGAATCTATCGCTTGTCATTCAGATAAGTCTGTGATAATATTGGGTTTGTTTCCATATTTAACACTGAAATTTGTGTTACAAAGGAGTTTTATGGGCATAGATCGTCGTGATGAAGTCAACAAATTTATTCAATCCAAGGGTGAAGTAAGCCTTCTGGAGCTTGAAGCACAACATCCCGAGGTCTCCAGCATGACGCTCCGACGGGATCTCGAACACCTTGAGCGGATGGGGCATATCATCCGCATCCGCGGCGGTGCTAAATCAATCGCTCACCTCTCCCTGCTAAAGGAAGCCGCCTACACGCAGCGTCAGGCGGAGCACGCAGAAGCCAAGATGGAAATTGCACGCAAAGCACTGACACTTCTTTCTCCAGGGAGGTCGATTTACATCGATTCAGGAACTACCTGTATGGGCTTTGCCCAGCGGATTCCAGACGAATCCCTCTTCGTCCTCACATCTGCTCCCAACATCGCGATGGAACTCGTAAAAAACGCGAACGTCAAGATCAACCTTACTGGAGGTCAACTCGACCGCGAAACGCTCACGCTTTCGGGCTTCAACGCTGTGGAGTACGTTAAATCGCTCAACATCGACCTTGCGTTCATGGCGGCCAGTGCTTTCTCCCTTACAAGCGGTTTCACCTGCGGTGATTACTACGAAGCCGAGCTGAAGCGGCTCATCGTTAAAAAGGCACAACATGTTATCATTCTGATGGACTCCAGCAAAGTGAACGGCAGCATGCCCCACACCTTTGCAAGGATCCAAAACATCCAGACTCTCATTACAGACCAGCCACTCCCAGAGGATTACCAGAAAGCCTTGCGGCAAGCCAACGTCGTGGTGCGCTGATAGCGAATTCAACAACGTTGAATTCGCTTCGGAGTCAGAAGACAGAAGCAGGAATGCAAGAAAAGCTTTGTCGAGCTTGGGCATAACCACCTATGCATGGAAATCCTTATCGCGCATGGAAATCCTTAACAAAATCCAAGTTGACGATTGTATATAATATGATACATTATCAAGTACAAATAAAGCAGGAGAAAAATCATGCAACGAATCAGACTCGATCAAGACAGTAAACCCAAACCTTTCTCTCCGCTACCATGACCGATCTTGCATCCCTTCTCAATCCCGAGCAATTCGAGGCCGCAACGGCACCCGACGGTCCCTTGCTGATTCTCGCCGCCGCTGGAACGGGCAAGACTCGTACGCTTGTCTATCGGGTGGTGCATCTGATCGAACGCGGCTTGTCCCCTTCGCAAATCCTGCTGCTCACCTTCACCAATCGCGCTGCACGGGAAATGCTTGAGCGTGCCGAAAGCGTCACGCTCGGCATTACATCGGGTCTCTGGGGCGGCACCTTCCACCATGTTGCCAACCGCATCCTGCGCAAGTACGGGCCACGCATCGGCTACCCGAACGATTTCAGAATTCTCGATGCCGACGATCAAAAAACGCTTATGGGGCATTGCATCAAGGACGCAGGCTTCACAGCAAAGAATTTCCCGAAACGAGAGATCGTCCTCGGTCTGCTCAGCGGGTCTGTAAACCGCGGGGTTGACTTCAGCGACTTCCTCGACGAAAAATCGGACAATATCGAAGCAAGCCCTGACAGTATCATCAAGGTCACCAATGCCTACATCCGCCGCAAGTTCGACCTCCATGCCATGGACTTCGATGACCTCCTTGTCCTCGCACTACGTGTGATGAAGGATCACGACGATATTCGCCAATACTACCAAACTCGCTTCAAGCATGTGCTTGTCGACGAATATCAAGATACGAACACCTTGCAATCGGAATTCGTTGACCTCCTCGCTGAGGGCCACCGCAACCTCTCCGTCGTCGGCGATGACTTCCAATGCATCTACTCGTGGCGTGGCTCGAATTACCGGAACATCATGGATTTTCCTGTCCGCTATCCCGAGGCCCGGATCATCAAGCTAGAACAGAACTACCGAAGCCGTCCGGAAATCCTTGCCGTCGCCAACGAATCGATCAAGCACAATCCAGAGCAATTCCAGAAAGTTTTGCGCCCCACACGCACGTCCAAAGGACAACTGCCGACAACGTACAGTGTCTATTCCGATCAAGAGCAGTCATCGAAAATAGCCGAAATCATCAAGACGGCTCTCGATGACGGCTACCGATACAGCGATATTGCGATCCTCTACCGCTCGCACTTTCATTCCATCGAAACGCAGATGATGTTCACGAAGACCCACACGCCCTACGCCATCACCTCGGGTGTTGGTTTCTTCGAACAAGCTCATGCCAAAGATATTATCGCGCTCGTTCGCCTCACGGAATTCCCCTCGGACTGGCTGTCCTTCTCTCGCGTGGTCGGCATGCTCAGAGGCATGGGCCCCGCCGGAACGGAAAAGCTCTGGAACAAGCTCGGCGGCGTTTTTAAAGCAGAAGAAAAGGATCACCTCAACAACTTACTCTCTCTAATGCCGGAAAAGGCGAGAGTGCAATGGGCGCCCATCAGCGATGCGATTGCCAGCTATAAGGCGATGAAATCCTCTGTGAGAGGTCTCATCAATGATTTCATCACAGCCTTTTACGAGTTGCATCTCAAAAACGAATACGACAACTATCAAGACCGCATCGACGATATCCGCGAACTCGGTACTGAGATCGAGCGTCGCGGAAACGTCCGCGAATTTTTGGCCGACATCGCCCTCCTCACCAACATCGATGTCGAAGGTGAAAATCGCGACATCGAGAACAAGCCGCATGTGCTTCTCAGCACGATCCACCAGGCGAAGGGGCTCGAATGGCCCATCGTCATTCTCTTGTGGGCCGTTGAAGGCATGTTCCCCTCGGGGCGATCGATCACCGAAGAAGCAGACGATTACGAAGAGCGGCGTCTGTTCTACGTCACCGTGACCCGTGCCAAAGAACGGTTACACATCATGGTTCCTCGCGTCCGGTTCATGCATGACGGCGGAATGCTCGAATGCGAACCGACACGCTTCATCAAGGAGATTCCACAAAACCTCCTCGACAAGCAAGCCCCCGCTCCCTACCGCCAGAACGTAACAAACTTCCCGCGCTACAACCGCACCTTCCGATGAATGGGTGGGGCCTACCCTGCCCCTACGAACGGGTTGGCATTGCCTACCCCTACCCTTATGAATACACTCCTTCAATCCGCACTAGCAGATCGCATCCTGCTCCTCGACGGCGCCATGGGAACCTTGCTGCAATGCCTCGCCCTCGTGGAGTCTGATTTCCGCAACATAATTCTGAAAAATCATAGCATTCCACTCAAGGGCAACAACGACTTGCTTTGTCTGACGCGCCCAGACATCATCGCGCAAATCCACCAGCTCTATTTGAAGGCGGGTGCCGACATCATCTCGACCAACTCGTTCAATGCCAATGCCATTTCGCAACGCGACTTCAATACAGAGTCGTGGGTCTACGAAATGAATCTCGCCGCTGCCAAACTCGCCAAAAAGGCCGCTATGGCCTACTCCACCTCAGAACGACCTCGCTTCGCTTGCGGCAGTATGGGCCCCACCGGTAAAACAGCCTCAATCTCCCCCAGTGCAGATGATCCCGCTATCCGAGCTGTCACCTTCGATGAACTTGTCAAGGCCTACACCACACAGATAAGTGGACTCCTCGATGGCGGCATTGACATCCTGATGTTCGAAACATGCTTCGATGCGCTTAACGTCAAGGCTGGCATCTACGCCATTGCTTGCGAGTTCGAAGCACGCGGCACTACAGTGCCCGTCATGATTTCCGCCTCTGTGTCGGGCCTCGGTGCGCGCCTCCTCACCGGCCAGACCATTGAAGCCTTTTGCACCGCTGTTTCGCACACCCCTCACCTCCTTTCAATCGGCCTCAACTGCGGTATGGGAGCAGCGCAACTCGGCCCCGTATTGAAACGACTCAATGCTGTCGCACCTTGCCGCGTCAGCGTACATCCCAATGCCGGACTCCCCAACGCATTCGGTTTCTATTCTCAAACGCCCGAGCTGATGTGTGAAGAACTCGTTCCGCTCCTCGAGCAAGGCCTCGCCAGCATCGTCGGCGGATGCTGCGGCACAGGACCGGAACACATCAAGGCCCTTTCGGATGCACTCTTCCCATACGATGCCCCCTCCCTCCCACCTCGCGCCTCCAAACCGGCTCATGTTTTTTCTGGGCTTAACAATCTCACGCTACCACAAGACCCACGCCGATTCATCCTCGTAGGAGAGCGCGCCAATGTGGCAGGGTCCCGACGCTTTCTCAGACTCATGAAGGAACGCAACTACTCGGAGGCTATCAGCATCGCCCGTGCGCAGGTCGTCGCCGGTGCAGACATCATCGACGTGAATATGGACGACCCAATGCTCGATGCACCTGCCGCCATCACCACGTTTCTCAACCACGCCGCCACCGAACCACTCCTCTCCAACGTGCCCGTGATGATCGACTCTTCAGACTGGGAAACCGTTCTCGCCGGTCTCAAATGCCTACAGGGCTGCGGCATCGTGAACTCCATCAGCCTCAAAGACGGGCCCGAAGACTTTGTTGCCCGCGCACGTGAGGTTCATCGCCTCGGTTGTGCGGTGCTCATTATGTGCTTTGATGAAAAAGGCCAGGCCGACACGTTTGCACGTCGCTGTGAAATCGCCGCACGTAGCTACCACCTTCTTGTCGAAAACGGCTTCCCTCCAGAACGCATCATTATCGACGCAAATGTTTTTGCTATCGCTACTGGTATGCCTGAACACGATGGCTTGGCTGCCGAATTCATCGAAACCGTTCGTTGGATCAAAGTGAACCTTCCACAGGCACTCACGAGCGGCGGTATCAGCAACGTCTCTTTCTCCTTCCGAGGTAATGATACGATTCGCTCTTGGATCCATTCCGTCTTCCTGCACCATGCTGAAGAGGCCGGGCTCGACATGGGCATCGTCAATCCAGCGACGATGGAAGATTACGACAGCATCCCCGCCGCAGAACGCTCCCTCGTCGAAGATGCCGTGCTCAACCGCACACCAGATGCTTGTGAACGCCTTTCAGAACTTGCCATCAAACTCACCGCTCAGGAACGCCCCACATCCGATGCGCCCACCCCGTGTGGCAGTGTTGAGACCCTGCCCCCAGCCCTACAGTTGCAGGCCATCGTTGTATCGGGCGATACAGACGAACTAGACAAAGTCCTGACTTTAGCCCTCGATGAATACCACAAGCAGGGGCTGAGTTATGCAGATTCGGCCTTGGCAATTCTTGAGGGGCCACTGATGAACGGTCTTGCCCAAGTGGGAGAACTTTTCGGAACGGGCAGACTTTTTCTACCACAAGTTCTCAAAAGCGCACGGGTGATGAAGCTCGCATCGGCAGTACTTGAACCTTTTTTAAGCCATGACGACACCTCTTCGCCAGCACCGCTACCCTCACATCTCGGGGATGCTCCCAAAATATCGAAAAAGCCGCACATGCTCATCGCAACGGTCAAAGGTGATGTCCATGACATTGGCAAAAACATCGTCGGAATTGTCATGCGATGTAGCGGATGGAACGTCACTGACCTCGGCGTAATGGTATCCAGCGAGCAGATCATTGAAGTCGCCAAAAATAACTGCGTTGATCTGATCGGTCTCTCGGGGCTCATCACGCCCTCACTCGCCGAAATGGAGCACGTGGCAGAGTCTCTTGAGAAGGAAAATCTCCGTATTCCGCTCGTCGTCGGTGGTGCAGCCGTTTCGAAAATGCATACGGCTCTCAAAATTGCCCCCAAATACTCAGGCATTGTGGCTTGCGGCGGCGATGCTTCAGAAATGCCAGCTCTCTGCGCTTCTCTCGTGCGCAGCAGCGGACAGCACGTAACAGCGGCCAGGATAGCAGAAGAGCAGGAAGAATTGCGTGGCAGCCATCGTAGCGCTCAAGAGTCCAAGATATCCCTTGAACAGGCTCGCGAAAGAGCACGTGCAAAAGGCAAGCGCAGAATCCCAGCACCCACTCCCAGCGATCCCTCTGTGCACATCTTCCGCGATATTCCGCTTGCAGAACTCATTCCGCTGATTACGTGGCCGATGTTTTTAAAAGCGTTTGGTTTCAGAACGTCTGCTCAGCAAAAATCTCAGGATGCCGAGAGACTGCTCATCGATGCTCAAGCCTTCCTCGCTTCACTTCCGCTCGCAAACGGCGAAACTATTCATGTCCATGGCGTCTCGGGAATATTTCCTGCGTACGCCGAAGACGAGACAATACAGGTGGCATTCAAAGATTCCGTTTTCCCTGTGAACACAGCACGTCTTCTCTCAGAAAAAGGCGAAGGCGAGTGCATTGCGGATTATATCCTGTCGAAGACATCTGGACAAACCGACTGGATCGGCATGCAAGCGGTCTGTGCTGGAAACGGACTCAATGACATCCATGTAGCCCTGCGCAAATCGCACGATGAATACCGTTCGCTGATAGCCGACATGCTGGCCACGCGGCTAGCAGAGGCTGGAGCAGAATGGCTGCACCGGAAAACGGTCGCTGATTTTTGGGGCGGTGGAGATACCGGCATGCGTCCTGCACCCGGCTACCCCTCCTGCCCTGACCACGCGCTCAAACGGATCATCTTCGATGCACTCGATGCCGAAGCGGCGATCGAAGCCCGCCTCACCGACTCACACATGATGATTCCCGAAGCCTCCACTTGCGCATTCATCATCCGAACTGATCAGAAACTGAGTGGGGGGTAGCGACCGGCGAGTAGCGAGTGGAAAAACTTTGTCGCAAACTTTGTCGCAAACTTTGTCGAACCTCGGCGAAGCCGCATACAGGCGAACAAATCGTGAGAGCCAACGGTGAACACCAACCTCGTTTAACCCGGCGTCCGCGCGGGGTGAAACGTAATCGTCCACGCGCTTTCAGTTGGCCTCCAGTGTTATTAAACCGGCCTTGCGAGAGAAACTGTTTTAGTGTAGAATTCAAGCCATAGTTACCGTGATGAGTTGTACGTTTCAACACATTGCAAACTCGAGTATATAAGGAGATTACTATGGCACGCAAAGTCACGATATTCACAGGTCAGTGGGCGGATCTACCCCTATCAGAACTCGCCCCGAAAATGAAGGCACTCGGCTACGATGGCTTGGAACTCGCCTCGTGGGGCGATCATTTTGACATCGATAAGGCCGTCAAAAGCAAATCTTATTGCGAAGACAAGCGCGCTTTTCTCACTGCCAACGGCTTGGAATGCTTCGCCATCTCGAACCACATTGCAGGACAGTTGACCTGCGATAACCTCGACGAGCGTCATGCGCAATTCGCTCCTCCTAAATACAAGGGCGATTATAAAGCCATGGCAAAATGGGCCGTGAAGCACCAGATGGATGCCGCCAAGGCCGCCAAAAACTTCGGCATCAACGTGGTTACAGCCTTCACCGGCTCACCAATTTGGCATCTCCTCTACTCCTTTCCGCCCCCACTACCCGGCATGATCGATGCGGGTTACAAGAAGTTTGCGAAGATTATGACACCTATTCTCGATTGCTATGGCGAATGCGGCATCAAATTCGCCCTCGAAGTCCATCCGACAGAAATCGCCTTCGACATCGTCTCGGCACAACGTGCGCTTGAAGCCGTGGACAATCACCCGGCCTTCGGCTTCAACTTCGATCCCTCACACTTCGGTTATCAGGGCGTGGACTACATTAAATTCTTGTACACGTTCAAGAACCGAATCTTTCACGTCCACGTCAAGGATGCCTGGTGGGGCAAGGGTGATGGCACGGTCGGTGTCTTTGGCGGTCACACAGAATTTGGAGATCCACGCCGCTACTGGGATTTCCGCTCACCGGGTCATGGTGACATCGATTTTGAGCGTATCATCGTCGCTCTGAACGATATCAACTACACCGGTCCTCTCTCCGTTGAATGGGAAGATTCACGTATGGAACGCTTCCATGGTGCCAAAGAATCGGCCGAATTTGTCCGCAAAATCGACTTCGAACGCAGCAACATCGCCTTCGACGGACAGTTCGCGAATTAAATCGCTGTTTGTTTTTAAACAAGATTACAAAACCAACAAAGAACAAAGTCAACAAGATTTTAAAAATCGAAGAGCACGTAACCCAATCGAATTGGACTGACTGGAAATGGCAAAACAAGCATCGCATCTGTTCATTGCCGGTTCTGGAGTCACTGCTCAGGCTCAAACTCGACCCCGAAGCCCGGTCCAAGTTCATCGCTACAACAGAAAAATTTCCCTTCTCCATCACGCCCTATTATCTTTCCTTGATCAATAGCGACGATCTTGCTCATGATCCTGTATTCATGCAGTCCGTTCCGTCCGTCCACGAGCTTGAGATGAGTGCTGCCGACATGGCCGATCCACTGTTGAGATGACTGACTTTGCTACACTTCCGGAATGGCTCGGTAATCGCTTTGCCCGACATCTCCTTGCAAAGATGGAACAGGAGATGAAGGCTAAAGGCATCAAGACCGCCTACACCATCGCGCGAGCCGCTTCGCCGGGAATCAATAACACATTTGGACGAGCGGGCTACCACTTCAGTGGGCGACTCAAAAACAACACCAATATCTCTGGGAACATCGAGAGTATGAATGTTTGGTACAAGCCACTCGCTTGTTAAGCTTCTCCTGTCGCTAATATCGGCGTCGCGACTTGAAGTTCCCTACGACTTATAGTATAATTAAATGCTGTAAATTAACGTGGAAGGTATCAGCAAGAGGCTGAAGATCAACCACAGGATAGAAACCAAGGAAAAGTTATCATGGCACACATTATTGATGAGAAAAAATGCATTGGCTGCGAAGCCTGTATACCAACATGCCCAGTAGAGGCAATCGCCAAGGTTGGCGAGGTCTGCGTTATTGACCCCGAAGCTTGCGTTGACTGCGGAAGCTGCACCGGCTCCTGCCCCACCGAAGCGATCGCAGCGGGCTAATTGTCTAGTTCCGTAAATCATGAATCATGCGGATCGTATACATAGTCCCGGGTCCTGCCGGGCCGTTCTTCGAAAAAAACAGCCTTCGGGAACAAGCACTCGTGGCCGAACTAAGATGGTTCGGACACGATGTCCTCTTCCTACCACTACTTTTTCCGCTGGCACTTGGCAAAGATGAAGGTGCCGGAGCAGAGGAAATTCCTGTGTTCGGTGGTGCCGTCCGCATCTATTCGCATCATTGCTTCCCGTACTTAGCAGAACATGCGCCAGAATGGCTCTGGCGACAACTCGACAAGCCAGGCTTGCGCCGCAGAATTGCCAAACATGTTCTCGGCTCACCGCGACGTTTTTCAGAATTCATTAAAGATGCCCTCGACGGACGCAACGGTCCGCTCGTAGCAGAGATGGAAAACCTCTGCCAATGGTTGTTACAGCAAAAGAAGCCCGACATCATTCTGCTTTCAACTCCGTTCCTGCTCGGGATGGCAGCCATGCTGAAGAACAAACTCCGCGTTCCCGTGGCATGCGCCATGAACTCGGAATTTGAAGATATCGCTCACATCCGAGGTCCCGAAGGAATCATACTCCTGACTAAATTGCGTAGCGTTGTGGGCGATGCCGATGGGTTTCTCTCCATCAGCCATTTTCACGCTGAGCGGATTCGAAACCGGCTAGGCGTGCCAGATTCGGCAATCCGAGCAGTCCATCCAGGACTCTATATTGATAACTTCCCCGTTTTAGCTTCTCACGAAACGCCTGTCGTAGGCGTGGTCGTGCGAGGAGAACCGACTGGGAACGAAATGAATGTATCGCTCGCGGTCTCAACGCTCCGCCGAAGCGTTGGAGCGCAGGGTATGCCCATTCGCGTGGCGGTGGAGCGCGATGTGCTACATCGGTTTGAAAACCACAAAAGCATTTTAGAGGCTGGGGGCAAAGTCGAGACTCTGCCACAGACTAGCGAGAAACTGCAACCCTTCCTTCGGGAATTCGCACTCATTATCTTTATCCACGGTAGTCCACAACCTGCCTTTGATATTCTTGTTCTCGACGCACTGGCCTGTGGAATTCCCGTTGTGATCCCCAACACCGGTGCCAATCCAGAAATTGCTGCCTTTTCTAATGCCGCTTACCTCTACCGTGACGCAGCGGAGATGGCAGAGAAAACCACCCTTCTCCTTTCTAATACTGGAGCAAGGGCCGATGGCATCCGAAGCGAGGCGCGCCGAAGTGTTGAGCACTGCTTTTCGATGCCGCGTCTGGCGCAAGAAACCGCCGAAGCGCTGCAAACGATCATTAACCGCAGTTCACGAAGCCAAGAAGCGTGGGCGATTCGACCCCGCTCCGCATCCCAGAGCGATTCGCCTACCCCATGAACGACATAATCTGATCATGCAAAACTTTGTCCACCTTCATCTCCACACATCATTCTCCCTCCTCGACGGCGCGTGTCAAATCGACAAGCTTGTAAAACGTGCCAAGTCACTCGACATGCCAGCATGCGCCATTAGCGATCATGGGAATTTGTTCGGTGTGAAGCTTTTTCATGCGACCTGCAAAGCCGTGGGGATTAAGCCGATCTTGGGCTGCGAGGCATACGTCGCCTCAGAACCGCATACCGAGCGGACAGTCTTGTCTGGCCACCACCTCATCCTGCTGGCTAAGAATCTTGTTGGGTACAGAAATCTTGTCAAACTCAGCTCTCTCGCCTACACGCAGGGGTTTTATGGCAGGCCGCGAATCGACAAACCATTACTCGAACAGTATCGTGAAGGCCTGATTGTCTCCTCTGCCTGCATCGGAGGCGAAATTCCACGCTTGCTCATCAACGGAAACCATGAAGAAGCTGAAAAATCAGCGTTGTGGTATAAAAACGTTTTTGGAGATGACTTCTATCTGGAGATCATGCTTCACAAAGCAAAAGATCCTGGACTCGCGCCTGAATACCAGAACAAAATCAATCGCGAGGTTTATGAGCGCCAACTCGTGGCGAATCGGGAAGTTCTCGCTCTCGGTGCTAAACTCGGCATCGAGGTCATCGCCACCAATGACGTTCACTTCTTGATGAAAGACGACGCGGAGGCGCATGATGTCTTGCTTTGCCTCAACACAGGTAAAAAAGTTGAGGATGCCGACCGACTTCGTTACACCCGTGAGGAATGGTTCAAGTCCTATGACGAAATGGCGCGCAATTTACCAGAGAACTTGGAGCAAATTGCGAACACGCTAAAAATTGCCGACAAGGTCGAGGAGTACGAACTCGATTCAAAACCGATCATGCCCGTCTTTCCGATTCCGAAAGCTTTTTCAGACGAGGCAGACTACGCGCTCAAGTTCCCGAAAGAAGCTCTCGAAAAAGAATTCGGAAAAAGTTTCGAGACGCTCGGAGGCAACACGAAAGGTGGCGTAGAAAGCGTTCGGCGTATCAAATTTGAGCTGGATTACTTGAAGCATCTGACGCTGATCGGCGCAGCGAAGCGCTGGCCAGAAGGAATTCCTGCGGAAGTCAATGAACGGATTGAGTTCGAGCTGCAAACCATCCAGTCGATGGGCTTTCCGGGATATTTTCTCATTGTTCAGGACTTTATCGCAGCCGCCAGAAAAATGAAGGTCGTCGTTGGCCCCGGCCGTGGATCGGCTGCCGGATGTGTAGTAGCCTACTGCCTTGGTATCACCAACATTGATCCGATCAAATACCACTTGCTGTTTGAGCGTTTTTTAAATCCAGACCGTATTTCCATGCCTGATATGGATATTGACTTCGATGATGCCGGGCGACAAAGCGTTCTGGACTGGATTACTCAAAAATATGGAGCGGACCGCGTCTCGCATATCGTAACCTTTGGTAGCATGGCGCCAAAGAGCTGCATCAAAGATATCGCTCGCGTATTCAATGTTGATATTCCTGAATCGAATCGACTTTCAGCGTTCATACCCGAAACGCCGAAAATCACGATGGAAGATGCACTAAAAGGAAGCGCAGAATTCCGAAACGAATTTAAAAACGGCACAGCACTCACGAAGAAGATTTTGAATCTCGCAATGATTCTTGAAGGCACTTCCAAAAACGTTGGTATCCACGCCTGTGGGATTATCATCAGTCGGGATCCGCTCACGGAGACCATTCCCGTGATGCCAACCAAGGATGATTTGCTTTTAACAACGCAATATGACGGCCACTTCGTAGAATCGATTGGTCTTCTGAAGATGGACTTGCTCGGCTTAAAAACTCTCACCGTCATCAAAGACTGCCTCGCTGCGATTAAAGAAGTTCGTGGACTTGACATCGATATTGATGCGATTCCTCTCGACGACAAGGAGACGTTTGAGCTCTTTTCGCGCGGTGATACAACCGGTACATTCCAGTTTGAATCGGATGGAATGAAAAAACATCTCCGAGCCCTCCAGCCCAATCGGCTCGAAGACCTCGTTGCCATGAACGCCCTCTACCGCCCTGGCCCCATGCTGTATATTCCGCAATACATCGAAAGAAAGCAGGGGCGCGAGAACATTAGCTACGACCATCCGATGATGGAAACGGTCCTGAAGGAAACCTACGGCATTACCGTTTATCAGGAGCAAGTCATGCTCCTTTCCAGATCGCTTGGAAACTTCACTCGAGGCCAGTCCGATACGCTCCGCAAGGCCATGGGCAAGAAAGATGTGGAAACGATGAACAAAATGAAGCCAAAGTTCATCGCTGGGTGTTTAGCGAACCCCGAATTCATGCGGCACTGCCAGAACGCTGAGGAAGCTGAAAAAAAGATCGACAAGATCTGGACCGACTGGAAGGCTTTTGCCCTCTATGCCTTCAATAAGTCGCACTCCGTCTGCTACGCCTATATTGCCTACCAGACCGGTTATCTCAAAGCCCACTTTGCACCGGAATACATGTGTGCACAGATCTCCTCAGAAATCGGAAACTTTGACAAGATGCCGATCTTCATTAATGAAGCCGTTGCGATGGGTTACGAGGTGCTCGCGCCCAATATCAATCACTCCGCTACCATCTTCATCCCAGAGACGATGGCAGACGGTAAAACCTTCGGCGTTCGCTATGGCCTTGCGGGAATCAAGGGTGTAGGCCTAGGGGCCGCAGAGTCGATTGTGGCCGAACGAAAAAAGAACGGCCCCTACAAAGGGTTTACGAATTTCCTGGAACGAATCGATACTTCTGTCAGCAAAAAAGCGATCGATTCACTGATCCGATGTGGTACCTTCGATTTCCTAGGATTTCATCGTGCGGCCCTGCTCCAAGAACTACCTCAAGCCATGCAACGCGCCGTCACGGCGCGCAAAGACAAGGAAGCCGGACAGTCATCCATGTTCGATATGTGGCAAGACGATTCTGGCCAAGAAGAGAAAGTAGAACACATCAACAGTGCCGTTCCACCGATGCCGCGTGTCGAACTGCTTACCGCAGAGAAAGATCTACTCGGAATTTATATGTCCGGACATCCCATCACCAAATATCGCGCCATCACGTCGAAGTTTTCTTCTCTGGCGGAGGTCGAAGCAAAGTTGGCGGCGCTCGGTGAAAAACTTGCCGACGAAAAGGCTAAAAACAATCCCGATAATTCAGGTAGTGCTGACAAATGGAAAAAACGTTCAAAGCCTGACACAGTCATGTTCTGCGCCTTTGTTGGTGATGTGACGTATCGATTCGACAAAAAAGACCAAAAAATGTGCTCAGTCAACGTTGAAGATGCCGATACAAAATTTAGTTTTATGATCTTCGGAAGAGATCTCGGCAAACTAATCGGAGATCCAGTTAACCCGCGAGAACCCCTCTCAAAAGGTTGTACGATGCACTTCACGGCTGAAATAGCACCGAGCTGGAAGAATGAACCAAGCATGACCATCGTCGATTACATGGCGATTGAAAAAGTCCCAGCATGCCTAGCGAGTTCGGTCACTCTCATGCTCGATGCTGCCAAGTTTTCTTCCGATGGATTTGCTGACGTCAAATCCCTGCTTGAGAAGTATCCTGGACGAATCCCGACGCAGATTATGCTTGAACTTAAGGACAAAACCTGGGTTACCATGTCAGTCTCTCAAGACCTCTACGTGCTGCCCGATGAAAACTTCATGAAGGCGGCCTCTGCCCTGCTGGGCAACGGAAAAGTTACGTATACAATGAGAGGATTACGCTAAATGCGAGAAAAAATTCGGGCCCGTGCTGCGTCGATGCCGCCGCAACGCTCCTTGGTTGCCGCTTTTGCCGGTGCAATCTTGGTTGGCACAATTCTACTTGCACTCCCCATCTCAAACACCGATGGTCAATGGCACTTCTCGACAAACGCTCTTTTTCTGGCAACGAGCGCAACCTGTGTAACAGGCCTCGACCCCGTTGGCATTGGCACCTCCCTCAGCGGATTCGGCCTCACCGTCATACTTTTACTTGTGGAACTCGGCGGAATTGGGATCATGACCGTCGGCACGTTTTTCTTCATTGTTATGGGAAGACGTTTGTCGCTCTCTGATGAGCGTGTCATCATGAATACACTCGGCGAGGAAACCGTCTCCAAAGTAGCGCGAATTATTCGCAAAACCCTGCTCTTCACATTCTCTTGGGAGATCGTCGGAGCAGCACTCATTGCTTGGCGTCTCCAGGAGGCGTATGGTTACACCGTAGAAAAAGCAATTCCACATGCGGTTTTCATGTCGGTCATGTCATTTTGTAATGCAGGGTTCACAATCGATTCTAATAGTATGTGCCGCTTTGCCAGCGATCCTTGGATTTTACTTCCCCTGATGGTACTCATGATCATGGGAGGCATTGGATTCGTCGTTCATGCTAATGTTGTAAGCCTGTGGCCGTCGAAAACTTCTCAGAACAAAGACAAACGTCTGTCTCTCCACTCCCACATCGTTCTCAAAACGACAGGATTTATTCTCCTCACCGGAACTCTCACCATCCTACTGCTAGAATGGTCTGGCGCTTTTGCAAACCTTCCAACCGGGAATAAACTCATGGGAGCTTTTTTTCAAACTGTCACTTCGCGTACCACTGGGTTCGCAGCCGTTCCCACAACTTCCTTGCGAAATGCCTCTCTCATTATCACGATGATCTTGATGTTCATCGGTGCCGCTCCAGGTTCCACAGGCGGCGGCATCAAGGTGACAACGGCGGCTGTTCTGTATGCTACCGTACGGGATATTATTCTAAAAAAACAAGACACCGAAATTCAATTTCGGTCTATTCCAAAACGTGTAGTGAGGGATGCCATCGCCATCATCATTTTAAGCGTGACGATTATTACTATGACATGCCTCATCCTGTCGATTACTGAGGAGCAATCCGACAGGTCTCTGTTCGCCTTATTTTTCGAGATCGTATCTGCCTACACAACAACTGGCTTGTCGCTCGACGTAACAGCAACCCTGACCATCGTAGGAAAACTACTCATTATTGTGTGCATGTTCTTGGGTCGTCTCGGCCCTATGACCTTCGCGCTCACGATGTCGCGACATCAAACAGGACCTGCAAAACGCTATCCTGAAGAAAACGTAATTATAGGATAAGACCATGAAAAAACTGAAAGTTGGTATTATTGGTGGCGGTCGTTTCGGCATGACGCTCGCAGAGAGCTTAGCGGCAAACCGTGTTGATGTCACGTTGGTGGATTGCAACTGGGATGTCGTGCAATCCCTGTCGAACTCAACAATTCGTGCCGTGCATGGCGATGGAACTAACCCTGAGATCTTGCGTTCATCCGGATTTGCCGAGTTGGATGTTGCCGTCGTGGGCATATCATCCTCGCTGGAATGCAGTACCCTGGCAACCATCAACTGCAAAGATCTCAAGATTGGAAAAGTTATTGCTAAGGCATCTTCCGATCTCCACGGACGTGTGTTAGAAAGAATCGGCGCGGACATCATCGTCTATCCCGACCGTGATCGTGCCTATCGACTTGCCAAATCACTGATCGCACGGTCTCCGGTCGATCTTTTTGAGATTGCAACAGGATACAGTGTCGCAGAAATTTCCGTGCCAACTGCAGCCGTTGGCAAGACACTCATTGAAGCCGCCGTACGCCAAACCTACGGGATCACCGTTCTGGCGATCAAAAGATCTACCGAAGGCGGCAAGGGTCCACGGCAGACGATCATCACCACAGGAAAGGAAACCTTGGAAAAAAATGATCTACTCGTCGTCTTCGGTGCTGATGAAAGCCTCGACAAGCTCAACGGCTAGTCAGGTGACTGAAATTTCCTCTGCGTAATCTTGAAGAATTTAATCTTGAAGAATAAATTTCAGATTATAATAATCTAGCGTTACCATAAATTTGATGTGGTTTAAAATTCTCGGTTGAGCAGAGCAGTTGAAAGGTGCAGAATACTGACATGATAAGGAGGGGAAACAACGAGGTTGCGGATATCGATTCCGTTGTTTTCTCGGACTAATCGTAATCCGTTCTGCTGAAGAGATTACGAGTACGATTCGGATTATGAGGGAGATGCCAATCTCCTGATTGGCTAAGCAAGCGGGCGTGATGCCCGCATTCCCAGCAAAATTTTAGGCACATTTCAACTCGTTTTTTATCGATATTACTGCCTCAATTTGTTATTCTTTTCTACTCTGATTATGTTTCATCTGGCAAAAGGGAGCATACGAGGCTTTTTATGTGTAAATGGTGCCGTATGAACCCATCGAAACTGAGGGGTACTTATGAACAAGCAGCAACTGGCGTCGAAAATATGGGAGTCCGCAAACCGAATGCGGTCCAAAATCGAAGCAAACGAATATAAGGACTATATTCTCGGGTTTATCTTTTATAAATACTTGTCGGATACCCAAATCAAGGATGTTCGTGAGAATGGCGGCACAGACGAGGACATCAAGGCTTTATCGGAAAATGACACTGACACGGTCCTAAGCATCCAGAAGAACATCGGCTACTTCATCGCCTACGAAAACCTGTTCTCGACGTGGATTGAGAAAGGCAAGGATTTTAACGTATCGAACGTCCGCGAGGCGCTCTCCGCGTTCAGCCGCCAGATCAACTCCACGCACAAGAAAGTCTTTGATCGCGTTCTGAACACCCTAGAAACAGGGCTGTCGAAACTCGGTGACAGCTCCGGTACGCAGACGAGGGCGATCAGCGACCTCATCCAACTGATCAAGGTCATTCCGATGGACGGCAGGCAGGACTACGACATTCTGGGCTTCATCTACGAATACCTCATCAGCATGTTCGCCGCAAACGCCGGGAAGAAGGCAGGCGAGTTCTACACCCCCCACGAGGTTTCCCTGCTCATGTCCGAAATCGTCGCAGACCATGTAAAGGACAGGAAGGAAATCAAGATTTACGATCCGACAAGTGGGTCCGGGTCCCTGCTGATCAACATTGGCCGCTCCATTGCGAAGCACATCGACAACGAGGACAACATCAAGTATTTCGCGCAGGAACTTAAAGAGAACACCTACAATCTCACGCGCATGAACCTTGTTATGCGTGGGATTTTGCCGGACAACATTGTCACGCGAAACGGTGACACCCTTGAGGATGATTGGCCGTACTTCGAGGAGAGTGACCCCATTGGCACCTACAATCCTCTTCATGTGGATGCGGTGGTATCCAATCCCCCGTATTCGCAAGCATGGGATTCGGCAAACAAAGAAACAGATCCGCGCTTTGCCGCGTTTGGACTGGCTCCGAAGACAAAGGCCGACTTCGCTTTCCTGCTCCATGATTTTTTCCATTTGAAGCCCGATGGCATCATGACCATTGTGCTGCCGCACGGGGTTTTGTTCCGTGGCGGCGAGGAAGGCGGAATCCGGAAGAATCTCATCGAGCAAAACCACATCGACACCATTATCGGCTTGCCCGCCAACATCTTCTTCGGAACCGGCATACCGACCATCATCATGGTGCTGAAAAAGAAGCGGAAGAACAATGACGTGCTGGTTGTCGACGCATCCAAGGGGTTCTCCAAGGTCGGTAAGAACAACGTCCTCCGCGCTTCCGACATTAGGAAGATTGCCGATGCCGTCATCTACCGGTCGAACATTGACAAGTTCTCGCGGGTGGTCGGTTTAGACGAAATCCGCCAGAACGAATACAACCTCAACATCCCCCGCTATGTCGATTCATCCGAGCGCACGGAGACGTGGGACATCTACGCCTCCATGTTTGGTGGCCTGCCTGTGGCCGAAATTGATTTGCTGATGCCGTATTGGGACGCGTTTCCTGGGTTGAAAAACGCGTTGTTCGTGGATGTGGAGCGCGGCGACTTGTCGCCGCTTTCAAAGCGGGAACAAGTTCCCGCACTCCAGACAATGCCCTACTTCAAATTAGCCGTGAACGACATCGAAAAAGCAGTCCGCGAACATCCATCGGTGCTTACTTTCAAGCGCGGTTTCGATGCGGCTTTTTCCGGATTTGCGGGTTTCCTCAATAGCGAGCTTCTCGGCAAGTGGGAAACGCTTAAAATCGGTAAAGAGGAATCGGTTATCGCCGCTTCCATCTTCGAACGACTTGAAGGGATGGCTCTGGTCGATAAGTACAGCGCCTATCAAGCACTGGATGACGAATGGACAAAGACTGCTATCGATTTGGAAATACTACAAACAGAGGGCTTCGGCGCAGCGAAGAAGGTCGATCCCCACATGGTGCTGAAAAAGAAGGACGGCAAAGACCATGAGGTTCAGGACGGATGGGTCGGCCATGTCATTCCGTTCGAGTTGGTGCAGTCCACAATGCTTAAGACCGACGCTGACGCCCTGAAGCAGAAGGTGGAGCGGCTCGCGGAGATTCAATTGGCTTACGAAGAAGTCATTGATTCGCTGTCGGAAGAAGACAAAGATAGCGAGGTTCTTAACGATGCGAAGGATGCATTCGTCGCCGCCGCCTTGGCGAAGAAAATTAAGGAGCTGTGGGGTACGCTTGCAAAGGCAACGACCGCCGTTCTCGCTTGCGAAGAGGATTCATTTGAGCGGAAGCTGGTGCAGGTACAGCAGTTGATCGACGAGGAAAAGGAGCTGAAGGTGAAGGTCCGGAAGGACGCAGCAGCCTTGCACTTGCGGACAAAAGGAACTATCGAGGGATTGTCGGACGAGCAGGTTGTCGAATTGCTTGAAGCGAAGTGGATTGAACCGCTGATGACCGCGCTCTACAAAATGCCTGACAACATCATGTCCGACTTGGTTTCGCGTGTTCGTGGCCTAGCAGACAAATACGCCACCACATACGCCGAAGTTGCGGAGCAAATCTCCGAAACCAAATCGTCGCTCTCGGCCTTGATTGACGGACTGACAGGCAACGAATATGACCTGAAAGGTTTGAAGGAGTTTCAGTCGCTTTTGGAGGGGGAGACTCAGGCAGATGGGACGACTAAGCCTACTAAGGCGGCTAGGGAGACTAAGGCTACTGGGACTATGCCTAGCGGCCCTATTGGCCTTAGTCGCCCTAGCACAAAACCAAAGGAGTCGAAGCCATGAGTGAAACAATGAAAACGCCTGAAAAGCAAGGGCTGAAAAGGACAACGAGTAGACAAAAAATCTCCATTCGGTTTTTCGGCGATGCCGAAGTTCGTGCGGTATGGGATGACGCACATTCCAAGTGGTGTTTTTCGATTCTGGATATTGTTGGCGTTTTACGTGGCGAACGCGATTATGAAAAAAATCGAAATTACTGGAAATATCTGAAGGCAAAGCTGAAACGGGAAAACAATCAACTGGGTAGTGTGACTACCCAGTTCAAGTTCACCGCCCCCGATGGCAAGAAACGCGCCGCGAATGTCCTAGATTACAACGGTATTGTTGAGCTAGCGAAAAATTTTCCAAGCAAAATGGCGAACCGTTTTATGGAATGGCTCACCTACAGCGATGAAACCATTGACGGCAAAAGCAAATCCAAGGCGTATGCTCTGTTTGACAGCACTTTGCTGGATACCCTGGAAGTCGGTACGGTCAGAGGGTTGCAGCAAATTCATGGCTATCTGTTTGGCGGGCTTTATGATTTCGCGGGGCAAATCCGCTCGAAGAATATTGCAAAAGGTGGCTTTCAGTTTGCCATGGCGCGCTATCTGCCCCAAACGCTGAAAGACATCGAAGGAATGCCCGAAAACACCTTTGACGAAATTGCGGACAAGTATGTGGAGATGAATATCGCCCATCCGTTCATGGAAGGCAATGGCAGAAGTACCCGTGTCTGGCTTGACCTGATCTTGAAAAAGCGCCTCAAGCGTTGTGTGGATTGGAGCAAAATCAACAAGAAGGATTATTTGAATGCCATGGAAAAAAGCGTTTCGAATCCTTCGCAAATCAAGGCATTGCTGCAAAACGCAATCACAGACAAAATCAATGACCGCGAAGTGTTTATGAAAGGCGTGGATTACTCCTACTATTATGAACAGGAAGATGGTGTCACCAACGATGTCGAAGTCCGCGCGGGTTGGGATGATGAACATTCCTCAAAAAATGGTTTTGCTAAGCCGACTAGGCCCACTAAGGCTACTAGGCCTCCTAGGCCCACGAGCAACAGCGCTAGTTGCCCTAGTGGCCCTCGTAGCCCTAATCCTGAGCCTGCGAGAACTAGGCCTACTAAGGCTACTAAGCCCCCTACGCCCACGAGCAACAGCGCTAGTAGCCTTAGCCGCCCTAGTGGCCTTACCCCACAACCTGAGGGTCTCCAGCCATGAGCGCAGCTTTTCTTCCACCCAAAGGTAACTTTAGGGATCTGATCGCCTATCAGAAGTCGGAGTGCGTCTATGATATCACCTTCCATTTTGCGCACCGCTTCCTTTCTAGGGGCGACCGCACTGTCGATCAGATGGTTCAGGCGGCGCGATCTGGCAAGCAGAACATTGCGGAGGGTTGTGCTGCTTCAACGACTTCTTCCGAAACCGAAATTAAGCTCCTGAATGTCGCCAAGGCTAGTTTGCAGGAGCTTCTGCTGGATTATGAGGACTACCTGCGGGTGAGGAGTCTGCCGATTTGGGAAAAGAATAACCCGAAGGCAGAGCAGTTGCGGAAAGTCTGCGGCAAGCATAACGATACGGCGTTTTATACCGCGCAATTGCCGGAGCGGTCGGACGAGGCCATCGCAAATCTAGCGATCACACTTATTCATCAAGCTGATGTCCTGCTGGCGGCCTACCTTGAACGAATCAAACACGACTTCCTTGAAAATGGCGGCATCCGCGAGCAGATGACCCGAGCCCGCCTCGACTATCGCAGACAGGAAGGAGGGCTGAATGGCCGATAGCACCAACAGCAGTGGCCTTAAAACTAAGACTAGGCCCACTAAGGCCAATAAGGCTTCTAGGCCCACTAGCAACAGCCCTAGTAGCCTTAGTAGCCTTAGCAGCCTTAGTAGCCTTAGTAGCTCTAGCAGCCCTAGCAGCCCTAGCAGCCTTAGTAGCCCTAGTGGCCTTAGTAGCCCTAGCAGCCCTAGTAGCCTTAGTAGCCTTAGCAGCCTTAGTAGCCTTAGCAGCCCTAGCAGCCCTAGTGGCCCTACCACCAAGCCTAAGTTCCCTAACCACCACACCCATACCGCCATGCCTGAAAATACGAAAACACCCGAAATCCGCTTTGCCGGATTCACTAACGCTTGGGAACAGCGCAAGCTCGGCGACGTTGCGGACATCATTGGCGGCGGCACGCCAAGCACAGGCGTCAAAGAATACTGGGGCGGCGATGTTGATTGGTATGCTCCTGCCGAAATCGGCGAGCAAATCTATCTCACGAGTAGCCAGAAGAAAATTACAGAGCTGGGATTGCAGAACACCTCGGCAAAGATGCTGCCCGTGGGATCTGTCCTGTTTACTTCCCGCGCAGGCATTGGAAACACAGCTATATTGGCTAAAACTGCTGCAACCAATCAGGGTTTTCAGTCAATCGTACCCCACAAGGATGGATTGGATTCATACTTCATTTTTTCAAGAACGCATGAGTTGAAACGCTACGGCGAAACAGTCGGAGCGGGTTCTACGTTCGTGGAAGTGTCTGGGAAACAGATGGCGCTGATGCCGATTCTAATACCTGAAATGTCCGAGCAGAAGAATATAGGTCAGCTATTCGCCAATCTCGACCGCCTCATCACCTTGCATCAGCGTGAGTATGACAAGACGGTCAACATCAAGAAGGCCATGCTCGAAAAAATGTTTCCGAAAGAGGGCGAGAATAAACCCGAAATCCGCTTCGCCGGATTTACTGACGCTTGGGAACAGAGGAAGCTGGGGGACGTAACGAAATCCTATTCAGGTGGAACACCGACTGTCGGCAAAAATGAGTACTACGGTGGGCAGATTCCGTTCATCCGTTCTGCTGAAATCAATAGTTATACTACGGAATTATTCCTAACCGAAAGCGGTCTTCAAAACTCATCGGCAAAGATGGTGCACGTCGGCGATATACTCTATGCGCTGTATGGTGCTACGAGTGGAGAGGTCGGAATAGCCAAATTAAAAGGCGCAATTAATCAGGCCATCTTCGCAATCAAACCCGATGATGGTTATGATTCTCAATTCATCATGCAATGGTTGCGCGGCCAGAAGCAGAAAATCATCGACAAATACCTGCAAGGCGGGCAAGGGAATCTGTCTGGCTCATTGGTCAAAGACCTACTATTAAAATTTCCGAGCATCGGCGAGCAAGCAAAAATCGGTTCGTTTTTTGCCTCCCTCGACCACCTCATCACCCTTCATCGGCGGGAGTTGGAAAAGCTCCAAAACATGAAGAAAGCCTTGCTTGAAAAGATGTTTGTGTCTGCCTCCCGCGTTGTGCGCGGTGCAGGCCAGTAGGAGAACCGCCAAATGAAACACAAGAACAGCGCAACTAAAAGCACATCGGATCTTGCCAAAAAAGGCGCACAAGCGGTTACAAGAGGTGTGGTCGCTATCGATGAGAGCTCCTTATTCGAGCGCATTGCTGTCATCATTGAAAGCCGAAGGGCTCGTGCCGAAAGCCAGGTAAACGCCGAACTCACTTTGATGTATTGGGAAATCGGAAACTATATCAACTCTGTTATTTTAGATGGTGGACGCGGGGCTTACGGAAAGGAGATTTTGGCGACACTGTCGCCAAAATTGGTGGCATCGCAAAAGGAGAAGAGGACGAGTAATGGCCTTTAACAAAGAATCCGAATTTGAGGAAGCCCTCATCAACATCCTGTTCACCAAAGGGTGGGAGGAAGTTATCAAGAACCCCACGGAGCAGGCGCTGATCAGCAACTGGGCGAGCATCCTCTTTGACAACAACCGCGACATCGACCGCCTCAATAACTGTCCGCTCACCGATGGAGAAATGCAGCAGATCATCGAGCAGATCAACGTATTGCGAACGCCGCTCAAGCTCAACGGCCTCATCAACGGAAAGACGGTCTCCATCAAGCGCGACAACCCCACCGACGCGGCTCACTTCGGGAAAGAGGTTTCCCTGAAAATCTATGACCGCCAGGAGATCGCCGCCGGGCAGAGCCGGTATCAGATTGTGCAGCAGCCCAAGTTCCCCACGCAGGGCATACTCAATGACCGTCGGGGCGACCTCATCCTACTCATCAACGGCATGCCCGTCATTCACATTGAGCTGAAAAAGAGCGGGGTGTCGGTCAGCCAAGCTGCGAATCAGGTTGAGAAGTATTCCAGAGGGGGGATTTTCAGCGGCATGTTTGCGCTTGTCCAAATTTTCGTGGCCATGGAGCCGAGCGAGACGCTGTACTTCGCCAATCCGGGGACGGACGGCAGGTTTAATTCCGACTTCTTTTTCCATTGGGCAAACTATGACAACGAGCCTATCAACGACTGGAAGGACATTGCCTCGACGTTGCTCTCGATCCCGATGGCGCACCAGCTCATTGGCTTCTACACGGTCCCCGATGATACGGACGGTGTTCTCAAAGTCATGCGAAGCTATCAGTATTATGCCGCGAGCGCCATCTCCGATTGCGTCTCCAAAACCAAGTGGGAGGGCAACAACCAGCTTGGTGGCTACATCTGGCATACGACGGGTTCTGGTAAGACCATGACGAGCTTTAAGTCGGCGCAACTCATCGCCAACTCCAAAGACGCGGACAAGGTCATTTTCCTGATGGACCGGATCGAGCTTGGGACGCAATCCCTGAAAGAGTACCGGGGCTTTGCTGAGGATAACGACGACGTTCAGGCGACTGAGAACACGCTTGTTCTGATTGCCAAGATGAAAAGCAATAACCCCGCTGACACGCTCATCGTCACGTCTATCCAGAAGATGAGCAACATCAAAGAGGAAAGCGGGATGAACGCCGCTGACATCCAGAAGATGACCGACAAACGTATCGTGTTCATCGTGGACGAATGCCATCGTTCCACCTTTGGCGACATGCTCATCACAGTCAAGGCGACGTTCCCCGGCGCGATATTCTTCGGCTTTACAGGCACCCCGATTCATCTTGAGAACCAGATCAAGGGTAACACGACCGCAACGGTTTTTGGTGACGAGTTGCACCGGTACAGCATCGCCGACGGAATCCGGGATAAGAACGTGCTTGGCTTTGATCCTTACAAGGTGCTGACGCATAAGGACAAAGATGTGCGAAAAGCCGTAGCCTTGCACCAGGCTAAGGCGAAGAACGAACAGGAGGCAATCGCAGACCCAGCAAAAAGTAAGGTCTATTACCACTTCATCAACGATGTCAAGATGGCCGACAGCAAGGACGCTACGGGCCAGCGCGTACGGGGCATAGAATCCTACCTTCCGAGCACTCAATACACCCGCAGTGAACACCAGGAAAAGGTGGTGGACGATATTGTGGCAAACTGGACGACGCTCTCCCATGCAGGGAAATTTCACGCTCTGTTCGCCACGAACAGTATTCCGGAAGCCATCGAGTATTACCGGCTCATCAAGGCTACGAAGCCGGAGCTTAAAATCACGGCACTCTTTGACCCGAATATCGACAATGGAGCGGGGGCGACGGCCGCAGTCAAGGAGGCTGGACTTGTCGAAATCATCACAGACTACAATGCCCGCTACGACCAGAAATTCGAGGCCGCCACTCATGCTAAGTTCAAGAAGGACATTGCGGCGCGACTGGCGCACAAGGAGCCGTACCGATATATCGACCGCACGCCACACCAACAAATTGACCTGTTGATTGTTGTTGACCAGATGCTCACTGGCTTTGATTCCAAGTGGATCAACACGCTTTACTTGGATAAGCTACTTGAGTATCAGAACATCATTCAGGCGTTTTCGCGCACGAACCGCCTGTTCGGGCATGAGAAGCCTTTCGGTACGATCCGCTACTATCGCAAGCCGCACACGATGGAGAAGCACATCGAAGAAGCCGTGAAGCTCTACTCCGGCGACAAGCCCCTCGGCTTGTTTGTGCAAAGGCTTGAAGACAACCTTGTCGCCATGAACGAGCAGTTTGCCAACATCGGAAAGGTCTTTGCTGCCGCAGGGGTAGCCGACTTCACGCAAAACCCAGAGGACAAATCAGCTTGCGGCCAATTCGCCAAGCTATTCAGGGAGCTGAACGGGCACCTTGAAGCCGCGAAGATCCAGGGTTTTACTTGGGATAAGCGGGAGTACGTGTTCCAGAATAGGCCGGGTGCGAAGAAGACCACCGTGAGGATGGCTTTTGATGAAAATGCCTATCTCGTTCTTGCACTGCGTTACAAAGAGTTGTTCTCCGGTCAGGACGGCGGTGGTACGGGTGGCGGGGGCGAGGTACCATACGAAATCGACGGCCATCTGACCGAGATCGACACGGGGAAGATTAACGCGGAATATATGAATTCGCGGTTTGACAGGTATTTAAAGCTCGTGAATCTCAACCCGCAGCCATCAAAGGAACTTGTCGATCAGGCGTTAGACGATTTGCACAAGACATTCGCGACACTGACCCAGGAAGAACAGAAATACGCTGGACTCTTCCTCCGCGACATCGAACGTGGCGATGGGGTTGTTGAGGAAGGGAAAACCCTACGCGACTATATCACCGAGTATCAGGTTAGGGCGAAAGACGACCAGATTCACCGCGTGTCAGATACGTTCGGCTTGAATGAGGTCCTGTTGCGGGCAATAATGGGATTAAAGCTCACCGAGACAAACATCAATGAATACGGACGTTTTGACCAGTTGAAAGCGACCGTAGACAAAACGAAAGCCTGCGCATATTTTAAGGCTCAACTGGGCACAACCGTTTCAGCCTTTAAGGCGAGCATGGAGTTAGATAAGCTACTTCGGCGATTCCTACTTGAAGGAGGCTATGACGTGATACTCTACACAACGGAGTCACAAAGTATTGCATGTGGCTCAGTTGAGCTGCAAGAACTGCGAAAAGTGGCCGAGAAAACAGACGATCCTTATTGAAATCGAAGATAAAGAGCGTTATCCAGATCGTGGGGCAGGAGATATGACGCTGAACCGCACGAACTCGTTTGCCGGTGTTTCACACTACGATGCCCAAGACCGCATGACCACCGGATCCGGGATGTCCTTCGTCTACGATCTCAACGGCTCGCAGACGAACCGCATCATCAACGGACAATTTGTTTTGGGATCGCGATAGGTCAGAGTAAAGTCAGCAACGGTTAGACTCAAACGCCGCGAAAGCAGCAAGCATCTGTGCAGAAGTTTCTTTGAGCGAGCGATCAGGATGAATTACCTCGGTTGCCTTGCAAAAACGATCAGAAAGTGCGTCAAACGAAAGCCCCCCAACAGCATTGGCGGCTCGCATGGCCGCTCCGAGTCCTGCCGAATTCGAAATCGAAATCGTTTCGATTTCGGCTTGAAAAACATTGGCTAGGACTTGACGAAATCCCCGAGACTTGGATGCCCCACCTGTGACTCGAATACGAGTGAAGTCCTCACCCTGCCAAGCGGAATGCAGTCGCATCGACAACGCTTGTGACTCCACGAGCGCACGGATCATCGTAGCAGGCGATTCGTTTTTAAAATTGAATCTTACTCCAGGCTTCAAAACAAGGGGCGTCGATTCTGGCAGGTAGTAGGGTAGCATCAGCTTCCCGCCATTACCAAACGCCGTCGATTCCAACGCCTCATTATCAAAAAAGTCCCAATTGACGCCGCACGCTTGCTTCATCCGCTCTCGGGCAAGCGACCCGTTCGTAAAGCAAATGAGGCTCATAAATCCACCAGCCGGATTTCCGAAAACATGTCCGTAGCCAGCAGGGTCAGTTTTAAAATCCTGCATCGCAGCGAAAAAGGTATCGCTCGTTCCAAGACTAATACCGGCGGAGCCGGGTGCCGAAGCGCCCGTACCGACGAGACTGTTTGGATTGTCACCCGACCAGACAACAACATGCGTTCCCGGCTTCAACCCATACTGAGCAAACTTAGGCGAAAGCCCTCCGGCAATCGTCGAGGAGGCAACAGCCGCAGGCAACTTTGCCAAGAGACCCGGTGCTGTAAATTCAGCGATTTCAGCATCCCAAGACAAGGTTCGCAAATTCAGCAGATTCATTCCTGCGCCATCGCCATAGTCGATCGGAGCCGAATGACCAATCATCTCTGAGCAAAGAAAACTGCTAACAAGATGGATGAATTTTGTTCGACGATATACCGTGGGATCTGTCTTATAAAACTTTCGAATCTGGGGACCTGTGAAACGTTCAATGGCGGGACTTCCCGTCTCGCGGCGAAGACGCTCGCCAAAACATGCATCGAGTTCCCGACATTCCGCCGAGGTTGACCGATCCATCCAGATAGGCGCAGTCGGCCGCGTGAGCTCGAAATTCTCACCCAGATAAACTGAACCGTGCTGCTGCCCCGAGCCCGAAATTCCTTCAACAGCATCTAGCTTAACCCCTGTGTCAACGAGCTTTCTCAACGCCAAATGCAACGCCTTCACCCACATACGAGGATTCGAATGGCAAATGCGTGGATCCGGGTTTTCAAGATAGCCGTTCGGAGATGCAAACTCTGGCAAGTCATTGCCGAAATTAACACTCACCTCTGCGAGGATCGACTCTGCATCGATTACTATGACTTTGAGACCCTGTGTGCTTGCGTCAATTCCAAGATAAAGTGCCATACTACTTTCCCAAGACTAGTACCGATAGGCGTCCGCTTTGTATGGGCCATCAACCGGAATGCCAACGTACTTCGACTGCCGCTCCGTGAGCTGCGTCAGCTTCGCGCCAAGTTGACCGAGATGGAGCCGTGCAACCTCTTCATCGAGCTTCTTGTCGATCATGTACACGCCTGGCTCGCGACCTCCGCTCCACAGATCCATCTGCGCCAGCACTTGATTCGTGAACGAACACGACATCACGAAGCTGGGGTGCCCTGTAGCACATCCCAAATTTACGAGTCGTCCTTCGGCAAGTAGATAAATGCAATGTCCATTTGGGAAGGTGAATTTGTCAAGCTGAGGCTTGATGTTCGTATGCACAACGCCCGGCCATGCCTTGAGCTTGGCAACTTGGATCTCATCATCAAAATGGCCGATATTGCAAACGATCGTCTGATCGCGCATCTTCGACATGTGCTCGGCGGTGATGATGTCGCAAACACCCGTCGTCGTAACAAAAATGTTCGCATGCGGGAGTGCATCATCCACGGTGGTGACCTTGTATCCAGCCATGCAAGCCTGTAGCGCACAGATCGGGTCAATTTCCGAAACCCAGACTTGAGCCCGATGATTTTTCAAAATTTCCGCACAGCCTTTACCGACATCGCCATAGCCGCAAACAAATGCGATTTTGCCGGCAACCATGACGTCTGTTGCGCGCTTAATGCCGTCCACAAGAGATTCCCGGCATCCATAAATATTGTCGAATTTTGACTTGGTAACCGCATCGTTCACGTTAATAGCAGGAACGAGAAGCTCGCCCTTTTCGGCCATCTTGTAGAGGCGATGTACACCTGTTGTTGTCTCTTCAGAAACGCCCTTCCAACACGCAACTGCTCTCTGGAAGAAGCCCGGCATCGCCTTAATTCGCTCGCGTATGACCTCACGCAAGATTCCGGCCTCTTCACTCTCAACCTCGCCATCGAGGGTCGACGGATCGTTTTCGGCGTTGTAGCCCATGTGCAAGATCAATGTGGCATCACCACCGTCATCGACAATCAGATCAGGTCCTGTTTCGCCAGCCCACGTCAACGCGTCAAGGGTGCAATCCCAGTATTCGCGAAGTGTCTCCCCCTTCCATGCGAAGACGGGCGTGCCGCCGACAGCAATGGCTGCAGCGGCGTGGTCTTGTGTCGAAAAAATGTTACATGATGCCCAACGAACCTGTGCACCGAGTTCCTGAAGCGTCTCGATCAGCACCGCTGTCTGGATCGTCATGTGAAGGCTACCTGTGATGCGAGAACCTGCAAGCGGCTTCTGCAAGCCATATTTCGCGCGAGTCGCCATCAGGCCTGGCATTTCATGCTCTGCCATATCGATCTCTGCCCTGCCCCACCCCGAAAGATTGATGTCTTTTACTTTATAGTCCATAGTTATTCCTCTTATGCTTTTTTGAAATCTGCTTGCCCTACCTTGTTCGCATTCACGGGTGCCACGATGACAGGATCGAGAACCCAGCGCTTGTTGTACCAAAACCACTGCTCAGGCGTTGCATGGATGCCCGTATCGATTTTCGAAATCACCTCCTCGGTGATTCTCTTAATCTCTACATCCTTGTCAGCCGTCAAATCTGGCCATAACGCTTCATGGACTTCAAGGCTAAAATGACTCCAGCCCTGACGACGGATCATGATAGGAACAACGGGCACTTTGGCGGAATAGGCGAATGATGCCATGCCACGCGCTAAATTAGCAAGGCCACCCAGAAATGGCACCATGATATCGGGCGTAAACGAACGCGTATCGGGGAGAATCGCAAAGATTTGACCCGACCTAATCCGCGTCATGATTTGCCGAAGCGTCCCGCTACCCCGCTCGATGATATCCATTCCGTGTCCGGAGCGTTGTTTGTTGATCAAGTCGTTCATCAACACGTTCCGTTGCTTTCCAGCCACACTAAAAATGGGGAGGCCAGAAAGATAGCATCCAGAACCCGCAAGATCCCAGTTGCCCATGTGCGGCAGGGCAAGAATTAGCCCCCGCCCTTCGGCCTTGATCATAACAGCACGTAGCTTCTCGATGGTTTGCTCCAACTCCGGCATTATTTCCTGCAGATCGGCAAGATTGAACTTGCTGACTCGCATCATCTCGACAGCGTTGAAAACAGTGTTTCGAAAAGAAATCCAGCAGATTCGCTTCACCTCTTTTGCAGAAAGAGCCGCGCCGAAAACGAGCCACACACGCCTCACGGCCTCATGTCGCCTTTTGGCTAAAAGTTGGTATCCGATTCTGGCAATAACAAAAGCAACCCCTAACGCCCACCGATAGGGCAATGCAGTAAGCAGAGCACCTATGGTTTTGACGAAGCGGTATTCAAGTCTATGACGAAATGTCGACCTCACGCTCATTACTTCTGCCAAAGCGACTCAATATCGTAGTATTCTCGAGCATCGGGAAGGAATAAATGCACAATAACATCGTACAGATCTAACACAATCCAAGCACTCTCGGAGTCGCCCGAGACGCGGACAGAGTTATCTCCAGCCTTTTTAAGTTCCCGCTGTACATTTCCAGCCAACGCTTTGAGATGCGGAGATGAATTTCCAGATGCTACGATAATGATATCAGCCAAGGTGGATTTTCCTGTCACGTCGAAGACCTTCAGGTTTTCGGCTTTTCGGTCTTCCAATATCTCGACTATTTTATCTGATGTCTCTTGTGCGTTGATGGTACGCCGCCTTTCTCTTTTCTAGAATCTAGAATCGTTTGTTTTAAATTTTAAATCGTATTGATTTTAGCTAAAACCCAAAGTAATGCATAGCATTGTTATAGCAGATGTCTGAAATCATGCCGCCAACAAGCTTGAAATCTTTAGGCACTAGCCCTTTTTCCATATCGTTTCCGAGAATATTGCAGAGGATACGTCTGAAATATTCATGTCGTGTATAGCTGAGAAACGAACGGCTGTCCGTCAACATGCCAACGAACCGCCCTAATAGCCCCATTTGTGAAAGAGCCTCGATCTGTCGCTCCATGCCGTCTTTCTGGTCGTTTAACCACCAGCCGCTACCGAGCTGAAGTTTGCCGGGAGTCGGAGCGGATTGAAAATTGCCGATCATCGATGCTAACAGTTCATTATCACGCGGATTGAGTGAATAGAGGATGGTTCTCGGTAGGCTGTTCTCAAGTTCGAGGCTGTCTAGAAGACGCGAAAGTTCTTGCGCCACCGGCCAATCACCCATGCTATCAAAACCCGTGTCTGGTCCGAGGGTACGGAACATCTTCGTATTATTGTTGCGGAGCGCATTGTAGTGGAGCTGCCATGTCCAATTGCTCTCCGCGTCCATCATACCGCAGCGGAACAGCATGTGCGATTTAAACTTAAGCACATCGACAGCACTCGCGTCGGTGCCGCCGCGCACCTTCGCAAAGATGCTCTTCGCCTCAGCTTCGGTGCAGGGATCGGCATAAATCGTCTCCAACCCGTAATCGGAGATCTTGCAACCATGCGAACTGAAGAAATTGTGCCGTTTTTTCAGCGCACCCATGAATTCATCGAAATTCGAAATCGACACGTCCGCCGCTTTTTCTAGCTTGTCCATCCACTCATTCCACGCGGTGCGATTACCAATGTTAAAGCCTTTATCTGGACGCCATGCAGGCAGGACTCTCACGGGAAAAGAGGTATCGGCCGATAGCGCAGCATGATATTCCAGCGAGTCAACAGGATCGTCGGTTGTGCAGACCACTTGCACATTGCTCGTCTTCATCAAGCCGCATGCGGAGAACTCGGGTGCCTTCAAGCACTCCGATGTGCGATCCCAAACTTCTTGCGCGGTATCACCTGACAGCACGATATCGTCGATGCCAAAGTAGCGAGCCAATTCGAGATGAGACCAGTGGTACATCGGATTACGGAGCAGGTAAGGCATGGTTTCTGCAAACTTCTGAAACTTTTCCCGATCCGGTGCATCACCCGTAATAAAGTGCTCTTCGATGCCGTTGGAACGCATCGCTCGCCATTTGTAATGGTCGCCACCAAGCCAAGGCTGTGCAAGGTTACTCCAATGGATATCCTCCGCTACTTCTTTCGGCGAAAGATGACAATGATAGTCGACAATCGGCATTCTTTCCGCATAGTCATGGAAAAGTATCCTCGCTGCATCAGTCTCTAATATAAAATCTTCAGTAATGAGTGGCTTGTCAATCATTGGGGTGGCTCCTGCCTGTCCTGCTCGTTTAAAACCCTTTTTACTATACCACACCTCGCGGCATGGGCACAAGGGAACATAAAACTGCATCCGCAATCGGTTAGCGACCGTGACTTGGCAAACTAACTGCGCCTCCCGCGAAGCGGGAAAGGCGCAGTTAGTTTGCCAAGGAGCGGGAGGCGGTTAGTTTGTCGAGAAGAATACGGGAGCAGGCGGAGGAATTCTTTAGGAGGATGCCCCCGGGGGGCAGGTGCGTTTAGTTTGCCAATTTAAATTGCTGCAACTGCATCAGCAAATCTTGACATAAGCAGTACTATATGATAAGTTGACTATTCATTTTTCGTTTTCAAAACTAACCGAAGGGATACGTGTGAGTGTCATAGACGATTTGTTAACATTACAAGACCACGACGAAGTCATCAAGGAGCTGGAACGACCCGTCAAAGACATCCCAGTCAGATGCAAACAGGAGCTTAAGAAGATCGAAGCTGAACGCGAAGATCTCGATAAGGCTGAGGACGAAGTCAAGCGGCTCAAGTTGGAAAGCATGAATGATGAGCTTGAAATTTCTGAGCTCAAAGAAACTATTCAGAAGTTCAAAATTCAGTCGGCAACACTGAAGACGAATCTAGAATGTACTGCCATGAATGCGCAGATTACGAAAGCCACGGAAAATCTGAAAGATGCCGAACTCAAGAAATTAAACATTGAGCTCAAAACAGAGAAGGCACAAGCCTACGCTGACGAATGCAAAGCGCGATATGATGAAGTCAAACGTGGGTCGGATGAGTACATTAGCGAATTAGAAGGTCGTCTCATCGAATTCCAAGCTAGACTCGCCGATGCAATGATGGTAAGGGGCAAAAAGGTAAAGCCTCTTGATATCCCTGCCACCAAACGTTTTCTCATGTATTATGAGCGTCTTCGAAAAAATCGCTGGCCGGTGCTGATACGCCTTTCTGAGCATGTTTGTAGCGGTTGCCACATGTCACTCCCCCCCTCCAAACAGCAAGAAGCGATCAAGAACGCGAAGTTGGCTGAAGATCCAGCAAGGATGACGATCGTGGCTTGCGATTTTTGTGGACGAATTGTATACTAACATTGTTTTTTTGTGTCGGCTCGGTGAAGGACGGATCGCTGGTCGCTCGGGGAAACCCAAAACGGCTGGAGGAAAGTCCGGACTCCATAGGGCAAGGTGTCCTGGTGTAATGCTGGGAAGGGCGCGAGCAAACCGCGCTGATGGAAAGTGCCGCAGAAAACAAACCGCCGGATTTATCCGGTAAGGGTGAAATGGCGGAGTAAGAGACCACCGTGCGAAGCAGTAATGTAACGCAGCAAGGTAAACCCCACCTGGAGCAAGATCAAATAGGGAACGTTTTGTACTGCTCGTATAAACCTGATTCCGAAAGGAAAACGGAGACGTTCCGGGTTGATTGCATAGATGAATGATCCGAATCCTTCCGAAAGGATGGAATACAGAATCCGGCTTATGAATTCACCGGTCCGACACTCTCGAAATATGATGATAACAGCGACCACAGCGGTTGTAATAACCTCCGCCGTGATCGTTCTGTTTTTAGTACTTCGCACCCTACAAACCGATTCTGGAGATCTTGGGGCTGAAAACAGCCCTTCGCCGCCGATTGTTCTGCAAAAGCCAGTGGTCGCAGGAATCGCCCAGCTCCTTGCCGCTTCTCCCAATACATCCCTTCAGGGAGCGTTGGCACGCCGTTTTAGGCTCGCAGGGACGATCCTCGGCGTTTCCAACAGCGGCGCTGAGGAACCGATGGCCGTCCTTGATGATCGTATCACCGTGTCCCAGAGTATCGTCAGGAGAAACGCCGAAGTAATGCCAGGCATTGTCCTGACCCAAGTCAGGTCAGCATCGGTCGTTCTCAGGGGGCCTGTCGGCGATGAAGAAATTTTTCTCGACAAGACAATGCCGACGATGTCACCCTCTTCGCTCGCCACGAATGCAACGGATACCGGAGATTCGCGCGCTGATCTAGCCAAACGTTTTGGCGGTCAGGAAGTGTTTCCTGGTCGATGGAATTTTAGTCGCGAAACCCTACTCAATTATTATTCGGAATTGCGTGACCAGCCCGAACGCCTTCTCTCGATTTTCGACTCTATGGATCCAGTTTATGTAACAGATCTCGATGGAGAAAATCGCATCACCGGTTATGTGGTCGGGGTTGAAGGCGAAGCGGACTTCTTCACGGCAGCTGGGCTTGAAAACGGCGATATTGTTCGTTCTGTGAATTCCGTAGACATGACAAACCGCCGCCGTGCCGAGGCCTTTATCAAGAATTTTGTGGAAGGCAACGCCAGCACCTTCGTGCTCGATGTCGAGCGAAATGGAAAAAAGGCCAGACAAGTCTACGTCGTGGAATAAGCCTGAAGTCTCAGTCTCTATCCATCAGACGTTTCAATTACTTCAAATGAACGCCAACCCGCATCTATTGGATTGAAACGGCTCCTGATTCTCATTCTCGCCATTCGCTCGTCGTGCCATTCGACCTAATGATTTATAAGGCAATTGCCTACGTCAATGCGCACCTCGCCACTCCTTTTGAAAATATGGACCTTGACGAACAGCTTCACTACAATATCTAGCATGTAAGTACGAGTAATCCGTACAATCCACACCACACAATTTACCGAGATAACCTTTATGTCACAATTCATGAGCCTTTGGATTAAGTTGTTCTTTGTGCTAACTCCTTTCTTTGGACTCACCATGTTTTTGGCACTCACCGAAGAATACGATGAACGACGACGACGGCGGCTTGCCGTTACGGTATCGGCTACTGTCGGGGTCATTTGCATGATTTTGCTCTTTGTCGGCAAGCAGATTTTCCTGGTTTTCGGCATCACGCTGGATGCCTTCCGCATTGGCGCTGGTGTTCTTCTACTCCTTTCCGCCATCGGCCTCGTCCAAGGGAAACCGACCATGGCAAACGCAACTTCCTCAGGCGATTTCGTCGTAGTGCCCTTAGCGATCCCCATTATTGTCGGTCCTGCAACAATGGGTACACTGCTCGTGTTAGGAGCCGAGTTCAACACACTCTCGGCGAAGATGCTCGGGTGCGCCGCTCTACTCCTTGCTGTTCTGTCTCTTGCCGTCGTGCTCCTTGCCGGATCCTTGATACAACGCATTCTGGGTGTGCGGGGCATTGCAATCCTCAGTAGACTCACTGGGCTTATTCTGTCAGCCCTGGCTGCTCAGATCATCATGATGGGTATTCAAGGATTCTTCGGCAGTCAACTGCATTAAAAGTCTTTTGGCCGCAATCCCTATTTCACGAAGACAAAGCAGAGCGGCTTCGGCATCTTGATCGTCTTAGCGACTTGGTTCATTTTTCCTGTTGCAGAATCGAAGGCATAAACGGCAACTTCATCCGAGAGTTTGTGTCCGAGAACGATGAACTTTCCGTCGGGTGTAAAGGTGAAGTCGCGAGGGAAAGAACCGTTGAGCTTGTTGATACACGTCCGCTCAAGTTTTCCATTTTTCTGATCGAGCCTGAAAACGGCAATGCTGTCGTATCCGCGATTGGATGCCAGCACCCATTGGCCATCCGGCGAAATTTTGATCGCTGCTGCCTTGCTCACACCGCTAAAGTCATCTGGAAGCATGGCGTACGTACCGATGGGCTCAAAGACACCGCCACCGAGATGACGGAGCGAAACCACCGTACTATCCAACTCGGTCACAAGAAACGCGAAATCAACGGTTGGATGGAAGATGACATGACGTGGGCCAGCACCCGGCGCTGAAGTAAAACCAGCGTCCTGAACCTCTGTCATCGTCCCCTTCCGCAAGTCAGCTTGGTAGACAAAAATTTTGTCCAGCCCGAGATCGCAGATGCAGATGCGGCTACTGTCTGGCGTTGTCACAGAACAATGGCAGTGCGCCCTCTCCTGACGGTCAGGATCTGGACCCGATCCTTCGTGCTTAATTTTTGCTAGAGGCCCCTCCAGCAGACCATCGCGCCTAACACTGAAGATCCCTGCGGTCGCATAGGTGTACTCTGCAAAAACAAGAGACTTTCCGTCGTGTGAAAGCGCAATGTGGCAGGGTACGGTCGGTGCGCAGGCGTATTCTGCCAGCTTAGCAAGCTTTGCCCCTTCGACGGAATATACGGCGACTCCACCGACATTGATGCCATCTTTCGGCATAACCTTCTCAGCGGTATACAAAAATTTTCCATCTGTTGAACGCGCTAAGAAAACCGAATCCACAGCCTCATCAACCTGACTGAGCTGACGAATTTCGCCCGATTCCGAATCAAGATCAAAAACACGCAAACTCGCCTTGGCTTCACCAGACTTCGATCCTACGTAAAACATTGTTTTCATCGACTAAATCCTTTCAATACTATATGAGGTCTTAGGCCCTAGATGTTAGCCAATTCCCTACGGCTTCCCATGCGAAGCTCTCTCCGCCGGGCTAAGGCCTAGCGCCTAACACCTAAAACCTTTATCTCGGTGTTAAAATCTCCACTCCACTCGCTGAAATTGCAATCATGTGCTCGAAATGGGCGGCTGGTTTGCTGTCTGCTGTCACGACGGTCCAGCCATCCGAAAGCGTTCGAATTCTGCGTGCACCTAGATTCAGCATCGGTTCGATGCACAGCACCATACCTTCCTTTAGCACAGGGCCGCGACCCGAAGGACCGAAATTAGGAATCTGTGGTTCCTCATGCATATCGCGTCCGCATCCATGTCCGACGAACTCACGCACGATAGAAAGTTTACTCTGCAGAGCCACTTTCTCAACGGCATGGGAAACATCGCCAAGTCTCGCTCCAGATTTAGCGGCCTCAACGGCGGCCATGAGTGCTCGCTCGGTATTCTTCACCAGCCCAATCACACCGGAATCCGTCACATTGACCATGACGGTCTTGGCGTTATCGCCAACAAAACCGTTATGCCAGACACCAACGTCCACGCTCACGATATCGCCGTCCTTGATCTGTCGGGTGCTCGGGATGCCATGAATGACGGTTTCGTTGATAGAAATGCACGTCTGCGCCGGATAGCCCATGTAGCCCAAGAAAGCACTCTTCACACCCAGTGCCGCCATCGTGTCGCGCGCCAGATCATCAAGTTCCTGGGTTGTCACGCCGGGCTTAACAGCATCACAGACGACGCGTAAAACGAAAGCAGCCTTTTCGCCAGCTTCTCGCATGATAGCAATCTCGTCTGAAGTCTTAATTACAATATCATTTCTCATAATACATTCTCACACCGCTTTCCTCGCGGCAAACTGGAAACCATAGTACCGCATTCCGTCCGGCAAATAAAGCACATATCAATTTATCGTTGCCTTTTGGCGATTCTGCCTCAAACAGCGATACATTTTCCGAGACTCTGCATCGGATATCGGTTATCATTATCTCTTATGGAAATTAGAATCAAAACACCCTGCGCACTCAAAGCGCCGCGGCACATCGTATGGGACTGGAACGGTACGTTACAAAACGATGTCCAAGCCGCAGTCAATGGGATCAACTTGCTACTCGAAGAACGCGGACTTCCGACCGTAGACGTTGAGAAGCACCGCAAGCTCTTCACTTTTCCCGTTAGCAACTACTACACAACCCTTGGCTTTAAGCTCGAGACTGAAGACTGGGCACTCCTTGCACAAACTTTTATCACGGCGTTTCTCTCAGACAAGTCCATTACTCTTTTCCAAGGCACAGTCCCCACTCTGACACGGCTTGCTGAACACGGTATCGATATGTCGATTCTATCGGCTGCCGAGCAAACCACGCTCGAGGAAACGCTGGTCAAACACGGAATTCGTCAATTTTTCCGGTTAGTCAGTGGGTTAGATAATCACGGCGCTGGTTCCAAACTCCAAACGGCGGAGGTACTTTTCAAGACAATCGGTGGTCCCCTCGATGAGGTATGGCTTATCGGTGATACGACTCACGACAAAGAGGTCGCCGATGCTACCGGTTGTAACTGTGTACTGGTCGCGAGTGGCTACCAATCGCACGAAAGACTTCAGCAATGTCACTGCCCTGTCCTCGATTCCGTTGAGGATATCCCCACCTTTTTTGGACTTTAAAAGTAGCGACTTACACGCCCTCGGGTGGCATGTTATCTTTTCAAATGTTCGTGCGATGCAACGTTCATCAATCCAGAAGGAGTTAAACCACCATGAAAAATCTCCAAGACAGCTTTACTCTCTCAAACGGAATCGACATTCCATGCTTAGGATTCGGTACCTGGCAAATTAAAGGCAATGACGCCACAAAGGCCGTGATATCCGCCATCGAGACGGGCTATCGCCACATCGACACCGCCACGGTTTACGAAAACGAAGCTTTTGTCGGAGACGCTGTACGCAACTGCGGCATTTCACGCGAAGCCCTCTTCATCACGAGTAAGCTCTGGAACAACAACACAAGCTTCGATCTCACCTTCGATGCCTTTGAGCAATCCATGGATCGTCTCAAGCTGGACTATCTCGATCTCTACCTCATCCACTGGCCTTGCGTTCCAAGCCTTGACGCCAACTGGGAGCGTATCAATAGTGAAAAATGGCGCGCTTTAGAAACACTCTACACAGATGGGCGAGTCCGCGCCATCGGTGTCAGCAATTATTTGCCCCACCACCTCACACCTCTAATGGATCGGGCCGACATCATGCCCATGGTCAACCAGCTCGAAATCCACCCAGGCTATCCGCAACTGACCACGCTGGCATTCTGCAAGCAACACAACATCCTTGCTGAAGCGTGGAGTCCCCTCGCCCGCGGCAATGTCTTCGACGTGCCGGAGTTGAAAACCATTGCGAAAAAGCTCTCCAGAACCCCTGCCCAAATCTGCCTGCGCTGGTGTCTGCAAAAGGGTGTTCTTCCCCTGACCAAAACCACATCCACCAGCAGAATGTGCGAGAACGCAGCAATCTTTGACTTCTCAATTCCAGAAGCCGATATGACCCTCATCGACAGACTGCCTCCCTGCGGAGGCTCTTGCATCAACCCGGACGAACGAAAGTTCTAAGCCTTTTTAGTTCAACCAAGCAATAAACTCCTTTTATGAGTCCATGCATGGTCTCATGCGATGGAAGTTCATGCGAGAAACATCGCTCTGGTCTTCTGGAACTCAACGGGAATTTCGGCAGCGGCGATGGCCAAGAGATCGCGCCAGAGTGCTTTCGACTGGGTGGTATCCTGCTTGATCGGGTAGCTGTAGAGTGCTTCAAAGAGAATCCGCGGATCGCACGTGGCGATGGCATCGCCCAGCAGCGTCTGGTGGGTCGCTAATCCACTGACTAAGCCTTGAAACAGATCCGGCACCTCGAACGTGTCGGCAGGACGAATCCCGTTGTGGCCAAGAATCTGAGAGTATTCCAACACCGTGCGGTCTTTGAATCCGCAGACAGCCCCTTCATTCGGACGACTCGTGGCGATGAGCAACTCTTCCATGCCGCCAACAGCCTTGGCTATTTTGACCATGATATCTTCATCAACTCGCAGCAGATAGAGTGCGTCGGTACGGGCGGTGTTCCAGCCAGCCTCATCGAGATCCGCAGTCAGCCAGGACTCGAATTGCCGGTCTGCTTCGGCCCGACCAATCCGGAACTGCTGGTCTTTTCGTTCCAGTTCGTCTTGACTCGGCGGGGGGGGTGAGCTGCGAACATTGGCTAGATAATAACCCTCAATGTCGAGATGCGCAAGACCATCGGCTTCAGAGGAGAAGACTAGATAACCATACTTGCCGTAGAAGCGGATCAAGGTGGCAAGGCCATTGGTGATACTGGCCTTGGTTACAGCGTTCCACCGGTCCGACAAGGGCTGCATCGTCCAAGCAGGCGTAATGTTTTCCGTCGCGAGTTTGTAGATGTCCTGCCCTCGCCAGGTCGAGCCGGGCAAGATAAAACTCATATGATTCACACCAGCGCAACGGATTGTAAAGTCTGTCCATTGTTCATCCTTTCCAAACAACAGTCGCGTCAGATCCCATTGGTGGTTCGTGTACCCCTGACAGACACCAAGACACCGAATGCGGGTATGATTGTTCACCGCCGCGCTGAGCACCGCCACTGGGTTGGCAAAATCGACCAACCAGGCATCTGGGCAAATCCGCTCCATGCGGTGCGCCAGGTCCATCAAGATCGTACCACCCTTGAGCGCAAGCATAGCCCCACTCGGCGAAAGCTGGTCGGAGCCGATAAAACCATGTTTCGGACAGGTTAACTGAAGAAGATCAAAGTTTCGACGTCCACCCGCCATCAGCACGACAAAAACGAGATCAGCGCCCTCGAGAGCTTCGTCTAGAGTTGAGCCCCAGGTGATCCTGCAGTTGGTGCGGCGGAATTCGGGCGTCTTCATCGCCAACCGACCCACCGCCTCGGCTCGCACGACCGCTAAATCGTACAGGTTGATCTCGCCATCCTCCATCAGCCCCGGCACAGCTAAAATTGAGCGGATAATTCCCAAATAGCGATGAGAACCACCGCCAAACAAGACAATTTTCTTCATGAAGAATTCCTTTTTGAACTTCATAGTGCCCCTTCATGCACCAGATGTCAAGAATCAATTCTTCTTCCCCTAAGGCCTGATACTCCTTTTATATTTTTAATAATTTATTTTGTGATATCTATGAGTTATGCATTAACAACCTTCTCAAGAAACCCATCAGGAATACGAGCCGCGTAGACCTGTGCGATCCCGGTCGCTATTGAATTGAAAATCACATGCTTGTTGTCAGGTGTCATGTATGAGTGGACATGGCTGTACTGGCAAGTGCCTTGACGGGTATGGCTGCAGCATAATGGAAGATAGCGGCCTGTTTCAACGTTCCCTATGTGGATAACGCCGTCAAAATGGTCGTCTCCTGTAAAAAAACGCCCGTCGTCCGCATTGCGAGTGTAGCTCCAAACACATAGTTGTAGTTGAACACTGCGGCGGGCGGAACGGAGTTCTCGGCAGGCATTGGATTTGGCCAGAGCTTCTGGTTCTTCTCGTCGGCTTTGTCCCAGATGCTCCGAACGAGATTGCTCACCGTCGTTCCATAGTCGGCGCCGCCCGCCACGGCGACTCCCGCCTCCCAACTTGCAGATACGGAAAGGTCGTTGTCCTCGCCAAGCAACTGCGAGAGACTCTGTTATTCTTCTCAAGGCTTACTTCGCCTGAGAAGGAGTACTTCGCTCCAATCTTTCCGCTCACGATTGCGCTTTCCCCTTTGGGACACTCTATGCGTAGATCGGCGATTGTTGGTTTTAATCCCAAGGAGAAGGGGGTGCCCTTCTTCCGCATATCTCTTCCGATCTCCTCTAACAATCTAATCAAGTCGAGTGAACTGGCAGCTGCAATATGGCGACCGCCAGCAACAGACACTTGTATGCGAACAAAATCGTATTGTTGAGTCTCATTGTCTCGTAGCAACGGATAGACCGTAAGCTTACGCCCACCAGGCAGAAGTTCGTCACTATGGGCAACCAGCCAGAGCATTCGTCCGCTTCGGCTCAGCGCAAAATCGTAGGCTTCTGGAACAAGATCGCGGACTACCACGCGTGCGACGATGTTCGTGACATCCTCGGTAGATCCCGATTGCGTTTTGTCACTCGCGTGCATGATCTCAATAGCTGAACAATCATCCGTGATGGTTGCACGTAGCCGAAGTGTTTCGCCTTCAACGCTGAACATCTTCTCGACAGGTTCTCGGCTATTGCCTCGCCCATCGCGCTCGGTCACTGAAGTCGAGCCTATTCCAAAGAAGATCAGAACAACCGTCGAAGCCACAATAGAAATCTTTCTCATGTTTATCACCTCAATTTCTTAATTTATCAGCGTCACTGGAAATACCCGTCCTTTTGCAAGGATTCGATTTCGTCTGCAACGCTAAGTTTTTTAAAGGGCAGTAATCGCGAATTGTAAGATGTAGTGCACGGAACCCAGTCCCAGCGCAGCACACACCTTCACCTGAGAGTCCCCTGGGACCCAGGGAGCCCGAAAGGGCTCTCTGGGGGGGACTCGCAAGGTGCGCCCCCCGGGGGCATAGGTGTTAAGTTAAGGGGTGGAAGTTAGCGGTT